>CAZJOZ010000151.1:0-1511 GCA_964547775.1 uncultured Leucobacter sp. | reverse complement strand
ACGCTGCCTGCCCAGGCCATGGCGGCGCTGTCACTCGACGTGCCTACCGTGATGCTCCCTGTGGGCCCCATGATGACGGGCGGGGACGAGGGGGAGCGGCTCGGTGCCTGCACCGACTGCCGCCGCTACTGGGGTCGGTTCCGTGCGGGTGAGATCTCCGAAGCACGACTCACCTCCATTAAGCAGAACCTTGCCGCCACCGCTGGCACCTGCCCCGTGATGGGCACGGCGAGCACCATGGCGAGCCTCATTGAAACCCTCGGGTTGTCGCTGCCCGGCTCGGGCACCATTCCCGCGGTCGCGTCTGAGCGGCTGCGCATGGCTGAGGAGAGCGGCCGACGCGCTGCCATGTTCGCGAAAGATGGCGGCCCCGGCGCCCGCACCTTCGTCACCGAACGTTCGGTTGAGAACGCACTGCGCATGCTGCTCGCCATCAGCGGCTCCACCAACGCGATCGTGCACCTGACTGCGATGGCTCGCCGGGCGGGCATCACCATCGACCCGCACCACCTCAACCGGTTGAGCGATGAAACCCCGGTGATCGTGTCACTCAAACCCACGGGCGACGGCTACATGGAGGACTTCCATCGCGCCGGCGGCGTGCGCGCGGTGTTGCGTGAGCTTGCCGACCAGTTCGACCTCACCACCCCCACGGTCGGTGGCGGCACCCTCGCCGACCACATCGATTTCACTGATGAGTGGCGTGACGATCGAGTGGTGCGCCCGAAACACGACCCCGTGAGTGACGTGGGTGGGCTCGTGAGCTTGTTCGGTACCCTTGCCCCAACCGGCGCGATCTTGAAGCGTGCAGCTGCGACCCCTGAACTGTTCGAACGCACCGGTCGCGCCGTCGTGTTTACTTCACCCGAAGATCTTGCCGCGCGCATCGACGACCCCGACCTTGACGTGACCGCAGACGATTTTCTCGTGATGCAGAACAGTGGCCCACTCGGCGCGGGTATGCCCGAGGCCGGCTACCTGCCGATCCCGAAGAAGCTGCTGCAGCAGGGCGTCACCGACATGGTGCGCCTCTCTGACGCGCGCATGAGCGGCACCGCCTACGGCACGATCGTGCTACATATCTCACCCGAATCCGCGGTCGGTGGCCCCCTGTCGCTCGTGCGCGACGGCGACCTGATCCGCCTGTCGGTGAAGGAGCGCCGGCTCGACCTGCTCGTTGACGAGGCAGAACTTGCGACCCGCACCCCCACGATCCGGGTGATGGAACAGCAGGGCGCATACGGTGCGCTGTACCGGCAAGAGGTCATGCAGGCGACCGAAGGCTGCGACTTCCGGTCAGCGGTCACCGCCGAGCGCGTGTTCGCCGCGTCGGGTGCTGCGGAGGCGACAGAGTGAGACGACTCGTCGTCGCCATCACCGGTGCGTCGGGCGCTGCGCTCGGCCTCGAAGCGCTGCGCAAAGCATCCGAGGTGGCAGACATCGAAACGCACGTGATCGTCACGAGCGCAGGCCTGCAAACCCTGCACCAAGAAACCGACCACGGTCTGGCC
>CAZJOZ010000150.1:0-1521 GCA_964547775.1 uncultured Leucobacter sp. | reverse complement strand
TCGACCACAACATAGTGTAGTTACACCAATGTAGTTTTCCACCGCTTCTCCACCCGTTCCACACCCCTCCTGGGGAGAGGAATTGGCACGAATCCGCGCCGCGCGAGGAGTTATCCACAGCTTGTGCGGGGCCGAAATATTTTCATCCCCAAACGAACACCGGCGTGTCGTGTGCAACCGAAAAAGCAAAACCTTCGAACCTCTCGAGCATCACGCGATCAAGGTAACATTCACCGCAGACATTGCAGCCGGCACGACCCCACCACAGTACTTCGGCGTTCACTCGGACACTGCTACCGCGAAATGGGGTCGTGTCTGTGCCCGCGGCCACGCTTCTGCTGCATCATGATCGCGTCGCACCGTTCAATCAGCTCATGGGCGGTCTCGTGATGCTTGTACTCGGCGATGCCGTATGACCAGCCACAAGCGGTCACCTCACCCTGCAGCCGTTTCGCCAGGCTCTCAGCCTCATCGGCGTCCGTCCGAGGCAGGAGCAGCAAAAACTCATCACCTCCAACACGTGCAACGCTGTCGCCGCTGCGTAGATTCTCGACGAGCGCGCCACTGACACGCTGAAGCGCCAGATCCCCTTCATGGTGTCCCAGCGTGTCATTCACCGATTTGAAATCATCCAAGTCGATGAAAATCAGTGTGAGGGACTCACCCGTTCGTGCCACCGTGCGAATTTCCGCCTCGAGCAACAGGTCAAACCCTCGCCGATTCCACACCCCGCAGAGATGATCGGTCATTGAGGTTTGCTGCATATCCCGCTTGAACCTTCCGAGGAGCTCCGTCAACAACACCGCAAGACAGGTCAATGTCACCGCGGCAAACACAGCCTCCGTCGTGGGGTAGCGCCGAAACAGCGCGAGACTGTACAGCACCAGCGCGCTGTACCCAAAAACGCGGCCGGCCCAGGTGGGCATCAGCCACGCGAACATCACCAACACGCCAACCATGAGGATGCCTGCGATGGTTGCGCGCATCAAGTTCGAGGCTCCCGACGCAATCACCAGCAGTACGACGAGCAGAAAGCCGCTCAACCAGCCAACGCTCGCCAATCGAAGTCGCCATCCCCGCAGAAACACCGCACCCGCCACGACCAGGGTTACCAACGAGATCGCCACCGGCACCCAGACCGGGGGAGGATGCTCTGGAGAGAATACAGTGGCGGCAAGCGTCGCGAACGCGCTCGCTGACAGATACAGCGCAACCATTGCACGGGAAAGGTCGGATTGGGGTGGAATCAGCTTTGATTCCTGATGTCGGGGCACAGCACCAGTGTAAATTGCGTGGTCGAAAAGCAGCGCTCCGCAAGGTGAGAGAATGCCTTGAAGTGCTGAACTTGCGACAAAGACTCGGCACGTGAAACGCCCGCCAACACTCAGACGTGGTGATAGGGGCGGCCCGCAGTGATCTCTTGCGCACGGTACAACTGTTCACTCACCATGAGACGAACCAGCTGGTGCGGGAACACGAGGCGCGACAAACTCCACACCGCGTCGGCGCGCGAACGAACAC
>CAZJOZ010000149.1:0-1532 GCA_964547775.1 uncultured Leucobacter sp. | reverse complement strand
TGCGACAGCGTGATGCTCGCTCTTGCCGACATCCAAGCCGATGAAGACCTTTAGCGGCTCTTCGGAATTGAGAGTGTAACCGGGGTACCCGGAGTGGCGTAAGAGAAAGAGATCGAGGTCTCTCAATGATGGAAGTTCCTACACTGCCCATCCGAAAGACCTCGACATGCTCCACGCTACCTTTCAACCTGCTGATCTCACGACTTTCTGCCGCCTCGATGAACTCGGATTGTCGGCGATCGGGCAACGGTTCGAGCCCGGGAAAGTCGTGATTGAGTGTCGCGTGAACGAACCCGACCCCTGGTGCCGCCGCTGCGGGGCCGAGGGCACACTCCGCGATACCGTCACGAGGCGGCTCGCGCATGTGCCCTTCGGACATCGCGTGACGACGCTCGTGATCCGGGTGCGCCGTTACCGCTGCAACTGGTGCCAGAAAGTGTGGCGCGAGGACACCAGCCAGGCCGCCCCTGCACGGGCGAAGATCACCCGAGCGGGTCTCAGGTGGGCACTCGAAGCGCTCGTGATCGATCACCTCACCATCGCCCGCGCGGCAGCGAACCTGGGCGTGTCCTGGCATACTGCAAACACCGCGATCCTGACTGCGGGAACACAACTCATCGACGATCCCGCCCGATTCGACGGGGTCACCACGATCGGCGTCGATGAGCATGTATGGCGGCACACCCGCCGCGGCGAGAAGTATGTGACCGTGATCATCGATCTCACCCCGGTGCGCGAGAAGCGTGGACCGGCAAGGCTGCTGGATATGGTCGAGGGGCGCTCGAAACAAGTGTTCTCCAGATGGCTCGCTGCGAGAACCTCGGCTTGGCGCAGACGGATCGAGGTCGTCGCGATGGACGGGTTCACCGGTTTCAAGACCGCATCCAAAGAGCAGCTCCCCGACGCGGTCGAAGTGATGGACCCATTCCACGTCGTTCAGCTTGCCGGTGACGCGCTCGACCGGACAAGGCAACGGGTGCAGCAAGAAACGTTGGGGCATCGGGGTCGGCGAGGGGATCCGCTCTATGCGATCCGTCGGGTGCTCAGAACCGGTGAAGCGTTCCTCACCGCCAAGCAGCAGGCAAGGCTCGACGCGGTGTTCGCTGACCCCGCACATGCGGACGTGTGGAGGGTGTGGCGCGTGTATCAGCAGGTGGTGGCCGCGTACCGGGAGAAGTTCACCGGTAACGGCAGACGCAGGCTACGGGAACTGATCGACACCGTGAAAGCGACCACACCAGCCTGGTTCGTTGAGCTCCGCAAACTCGGCTACACGCTCGACCGGCGCAGGGCAGACATCCTCGCGTACTTCGATCACCCGCGGACATCGAACGGGCCGACCGAAGCGATCAATGGCAGGCTCGAGCATCTCCGAGGGTCCGCACTCGGGTTTCGTAACCTCACGAACTACATCGCAAGATCACTCCTCGAAGCTGGCGGGTTCAGACCGTATCTACACTCTCAAATGCGATGAGCCGCATAACTCTTGAAACACCTCGGCCGGAGTCGCCCAACCGAGAACTTTCCGGGGC
>CAZJOZ010000148.1:0-1549 GCA_964547775.1 uncultured Leucobacter sp. | reverse complement strand
ATCCCGTGACCGGCTCAATGTCAATGGGGGTGCCGGGGGCATAGAACCGGTTCCAGGCGCGGGTTTCGTTCAGCTGCATCCCTCAAGAATACTCAGGGAGCCTTGCCCTCAGGGAGCCTTGCCCTCAGGGATGCCTGGTTCCCGGGTGTGCGAAAGCTGTGCGTACGCATCAAGGGCCCGCACCCTCGTGGCCTTCACATCAACGACGGGCACAATCATGGCGCTGTCTGGTGCGTAACGCGATACGTAGGTGCCGTCGGGGTCGAACTTCCGTTGCTGCGTCTCGGGATTGAACACGCGAAAATACGGAGCCGCATCGACGCCGCAGCCCGCAACCCACTGCCAGTTAAACGGGTTCGACGCGGGATCAGCGTCAACGAGAGTATCCCAGAACCAGGCTTCGCCCACCCGCCAGTCAACCAAGAGATTCTTGGTGAGGAATGAAGCGGCGACCATACGCACGCGATTGTGCATGAACCCGGTCTGCCACAGCTCTCGCATTCCCGCGTCAACCAAACCGTAGCCGGTTTCACCTCGCTGCCATGCTGCCAGGTGCGCAGGGTGCTCCTCGCCGCTGCGCCACGGGAACCGGTCAAATCGTGCGTTCAACCCGCGCAGGTGCAGGTCGGGGTGCGCGTAAAGCGTGTGCCAGGCGAATTCGCGCCATCCGAGCTCCGACAGGAACTCGCCGACTGGCGCGCCCGAGCTCATGGACTCATGCCAGATCATGCGGGGGCTCACCTCGCCCCAACGCAGATGCGGCGACAGCCCTGACCCAACGTCGGAGGATGGCACATCGCGGTGCGACGCGTAGTCATACGCGGGCCCAGCGAGGAACTCACGGAGCCGCTCATGAGCCGCCTGCTCTCCAGGCAGCCAGCGGTGGACGAAGCTGGTCGACCAGTCTGGTCCGGTCGGCAACAGGTGCCAGCGTTCCAGGTCATCAGATTCGACCATGCCTGGCACACCTCTCACCGATGCCGGCACCGGGATCGGTGAGTCGGGCGCTCGTGAGGCAAGGCATGCTCGCCAGAACGCACCGTATACCCGATAGGTTCCGCCGGTTTGAGTTGAGATCGTCCACGGTTCGAATAACACGTTCCCGGGAAATGACTGAACGGCTACGCCGCGATCGCGAAGAGTCGCTTTGAGGCGAGCGTCAAGGAAGCGTTCCTGGCCGTAGCGACGGTTCCACATCACCCTGGTCACACCGGTCTCCGCCACCAGCGAAGGAATCACCGTTTCGGCAGACCCCCGGCGGAACACCAGGGGCACGCCGCGTTCCGAAAGCGATGCCGCTAACTTCGTGAGCGAGTGATGCAACCACCATCTCGCTGCACTCCCGAGCGGACGCACCTCAGTCGACTCCTCGTCAAGCACGTACACGGCGAGAACCCCCTCGGGATCCATAGCCGCAGCAGCGAACGCGGGGTGATCGGCAAGCCGAAGATCGTCGCGAAACCAAACGAGGGTCGCCATCAGCTCGTCCACTCTGCCAGGATGGCGCGAACGGCGTCGCGCCCTGCACGGTTCGCGCCCACGGTCGACT
>CAZJOZ010000147.1:0-1555 GCA_964547775.1 uncultured Leucobacter sp. | reverse complement strand
CCTGTGGTGCATCGAAAAACCTGGTCATGGCACTATTCAAGCACCATCCACTGACGTTGATACTGGTAACTACCTCGTTCGGGTCTGACCCAGCCACTGACTGGCTCCATGCCTTTAACATGATCCGTCGACTCGGGCGAGGCATTACGGGGCCCGACCAGGCGGACATGACCTCATAGGAGCCTGGTCAAGAGGCCTCTTCAACGTCCTGTCTGCCCGCCCGGCCGGTTGCCTCCCAACTGAAACCGGAAAGGCAGAACCATCATGACAAACATCGCTGAGCACAGCGAAATTTATGCCGGAGTCGACACGCACGCCGACACGCATCACGCGGCGGTGATTGACCAGAACGGGAAACACCTCGCTGACGCCGAGTTCCCCACCACGCCCGCCGGCTATGCCGCTCTCACCGCGTTCATCCTCATGTACGGCGTCCTCGTACGTGTGGGTATCGAAGGAACTGGCTCCTACGGGGCCGGCCTTACCCGTCACCTCGCTTCTCTCGGGCACCAAGTCATCGAGGTGATCCGCCCGAACCGGCAGTTGCGCCGCATGAACGGGAAGTCTGACCCCATCGATGCCTACGCTGCCGCAAAGACGGCACTCACCGAGACGAAGCAGCCAACCCCGAAGTCCGGGGACGGCAACGTTGAACAGATCCGGTACTTGTTCACTGCCCGAAGGTCAGCGATCAAAGCCCGTACTGCCGCGCAAGTACAGATCAAATCCTTGCTAGTGACCGCGCCCACGTTTCTGCGCGAACGATTCCGCGACGTGACTGATGTAGTGCTGATCGCCGGGCTGGCAGACTTTGATATCCGCCCCTACCCTGAACATCAGGGGGTCGTGATCGCGTTACGAGCGCTCGCCCGCAGGCATCGGTATATCGCGGCCGAGATCCAGACCCTCGATCAAGAACTCAAAACACTCACTGAATACGCCAACCCAGCACTCCTTGCAGCCCCAGGAGTCGGGCCTGTCACTGCTGCTCAACTCCTGATCACTGGAGGAGACAACCCCGACAGGCTCCGTTCAGAAGCCGCGTTCGCGGCGCTCTGCGGAGCCAGCCCGATCCCAGCATCATCGGGCAAAACAAGCCGGCACCGGCTCAACCGAGGCGGAGATCGGCACGCGAACTCCGCGCTCCACCAGATCGCACTCGTGCGCATGAGTCACGAGCCACGCACGAAAGCGTATGTGGAAAAGAAACGTGCAGAAGGCAAAAGCAGCAAAGAAATCATCAGGTGCTTGAAACGAGCGATCGCGCGTGAGGTCTTCACCCTCCTCACGAAAGATGTCGAGGTGCCTCGCGTGGACGACTTGCGGCCGTTTCGGAAAGCACTCGGTGTCACACTGCAGCAGGCAGCAACACACTTCAACGTGTGGCTCACCAAGATCTCGCGCATCGAGCGCGGACTTGCGCGTGATGATGACTTCGCTCAGGCGTATCGAGAATGGCTCGAAACTACCGCTTCAGAAAGTTGACAACTATAGGAGCATCATTCGCGGGAGCACTGGAGGGCGTACAGTGATAACACCACACTGTACACCGCGA
>CAZJOZ010000146.1:0-1589 GCA_964547775.1 uncultured Leucobacter sp. | reverse complement strand
GCGTTCTCGAATGGGTCCTCCCCGAGCACCCGGACCGTTCCGGAGGTCGGGCTGTCCTGCGCCGTCGCAAGCGACATCAACGTCGTCTTGCCGGCGCCGTTCCGGCCGAGCAAGCCGGTGATGGTGTTGGCATGAATCTGTATGTTGACGTTGTCAAGCGCGGTCGTGTCTTTGTACACCCGGGTGAGGTCGCGGGCGTCGATAGCAATGGTCATGCTGAGGGATCTCCGATGTCTTCTCGTGTGTGGTCGTGTTCAATGCTCAGTGCGGTGATAAGGCGCACCACGTCATCGGTGCTGAGGCCGAGCGCGCGGGCTTCCGCGATCAGCGGGCGAATGAAGGTGTCTGCGAAGTCGCTCTGCCGTTCGGCAGCGATGCGCGCTCTTGCCCCCTCGGTGACGAACATGCCAATGCCGCGCCGCTTCTCAAGCACCCCTTGGTCGACGAGCAGGCCAAGCGCCTTTCCCGCGGTTGCCGGGTTGATACGCAGGTGTGCGGCCAGCTCGTTGGTTGATGGCACCTGGTCGCCAGCAACGTATCTTCCGCGCAGAATGTCGCCGGCGATGCGTTCGGCGAGCTGAAGAAAGATTGGCTTGGTGTCATCAAACACGGTGCACCTCGTTTCTGTGTGTGCCTGTCGGACACCCGACCACGGAGGGTCAAGCGCCTCATCGAGTATTGCCTGATCATATACGCCTCCTTGGTTCCTTACTTCACTAATGAACCTATTGACCTTTGATCTCCATGTCAAGCGCTGCCTTCACCTCATCGAAGCCGACTACGCTTGCATCCATGCGCATCGCCACTTGGAACGTCAACTCTGTCCGCACCCGTGCACCCCGCATCATCGACTGGCTCATCCGTGAAGATATCGACGTGCTCGCCATGCAAGAGATCAAGTGTCGCCCCGATCAGTTCCCCACCGAGGCCTTCGAACAGGCCGGATATTCGCTCGAGATTCACGGCCTCAACCAATGGAACGGCGTGGCCTTTGCGAGCCGACACGAGATGACTGACGTTGCGCGGCACTTTGACGGCATGCCGGGCTTCGGGGCCCCCATCAAAGGACAAGAGGGGGTGCAGGGAACCGGGTCCAACGGCCTGCCACTCGAAGCCCGTGCGCTCGGGGTCACGATTGGAGACCTGCGACTGTGGAGCCTGTACGTGCCGAACGGCCGATCACTCACGGATCCGCACTTCGCCTACAAACTGGAGTGGCTCAGCGCCCTGCGTAGCAACGTCGAACAGTGGCTTGCTGATGACCCCACGCTCCCCCTTGCCCTGATGGGCGATTGGAATATCGCACCGCTCCCTGATGACATGGGCGATCCAAGTTTTGTGGAGGGCCAGAGCACGCATGTCTCCCCCGAAGAGCGGGAAGTGTTTGCGTCATTCTCCTCACACGTCACCGACGTGGTGCGCCCGCTCGTGCCAGAGGGGTTCACCTTCTGGGACTACACTCAGCTCCGGTTTCCTCGCAATGAGGGCATGCGCATTGACTTCATCCTAGGATCACCGGCGTTCGCTGACACGGTCACCGGCGCCTCGATTCACCGAGATGAACGCAAGGGCGATGGCCCAAGCGACCA
>CAZJOZ010000145.1:0-1591 GCA_964547775.1 uncultured Leucobacter sp. | reverse complement strand
TGTAAACCGCAGGTGGCCGGTTCGAGTCCGGCAGGGGGCTCCACTACGTTTCGCCGAGTGGAACAGTGCCCGAGTACAGTTGGGGCGTGACCAGTCGCAGCCAAACTTACCTGCCCGTGTGGGTGGCACTCGTGGGCAGTGCGCTCGCGGGCACACTGGTGTCGCTGCAGTCGCGTGTGAACGGAGGGTTCAGCGAACAGCTGGGCAATGCCTACGTCACCGCGGCTGTTTCGTTCGGATCCGGGCTGATCATCCTGTGTGTGGTGATGCTGATGAGTTGCGGGGGTCGCCGTGGCCTCGTGCGGTTGCGAGTCGAGGTCACCAGCCGCCGGCTGCCGCCCTGGGCGCTGGTCGGGGGCATGTTCGGCGCACTCTTCGTGCTTTCGCAGGGTCTTATCGCGACCATCACCGGGCTCGCGCTCTTTACGGTGAGCGTCGTCGCCGGGCAGGTGTTCGGTGGGCTCATCATGGATCGCATCGGGCTTGGCCCGGGCGGCAGGGTCATTCCGACACCGACCAGGCTCATTGGCACGGTGCTCGCCATTGTGGCGGTTGCGCTTTCGGTGTTCGCGGGCGGCACCGATGGGCTGACCGGCACGCCGGGCGGCGCACTCGAATGGCGTCACCTGGTGCTGATCGTGATCCCGGTGTGTGTCGGCGTCGGCATTTCGTTTCAATCAGCGGCAAATGGTCTCGTGCGCGCGGCCTCGCGCAGCACGCTCACCTCGACCTTCGTGAATTTCGTGGTCGGCACCGTGATTCTGGTGGTTGCGGCGATTATCTCTGTCATCGCGCAAGGGTGGCCTGAGGCGTGGCCCACGAACCCCGTGTATTACCTTGGCGGTGCGATTGGCACGATCTTCATTGCGGCGGCGGCGATGCTTGTGCGCACCGCCGGAGTGCTCCTGCTGAGCATGTCGAATGTCGTCGGACAGCTCGTCGCGTCAACCGCGTTTGAGGCGGGCCTGCCGCTCGCCGGTGGAGTCACTGCAGGCATGCTCGCGGGAGTCGCGGTCGCGCTCGTCGCGGTGGTGGTTGCGGCTGTTCCCGTTCGTCGGTGAGGATTCTCGACCTGCCGAGGTCCCGAGGTGCTGGCGCTTTCTTGAGTAGTGCACAGGCCCCCGGATGAGGGAATTCTCACCTTGCTGAGGATGAGCTGGCAAACTCCGAGACCGGTCAGGCACTCTGAGCGCAGGGGTCGGCGCTCGCGCTCACCCGTTCGACACGTACAAGCTGGTCTGGTCAACTTGACTAGACTAATCTATTATCGAGGTATGGTCATTACCGTGAACGTGCAAGAGGCAAAGACTCGGCTCTCTGAGCTACTTCACCGCGCAGAGGGAGGTGAAACGATTGTGATCGCACGTGCGGGCGTGCCCGTAGCAAAGCTCCGCGCCACCGCGCCCCGGCGAAGGAACCTTGACCGGCCGCTCCTTCCGGGCTTGCCTCCCATCGATGACACATGGCTCATGTCTCAGCTTTCCGAGGAGGATCTCGCGTACTGGGAACAGGGCCACTCCGGTGATCCTTTGGGAGAGCGAGACGCTGAATGAGCGGATTGCTGCTTGACACTCACGTTGTCGTCTGGCTT
>CAZJOZ010000144.1:0-1707 GCA_964547775.1 uncultured Leucobacter sp. | reverse complement strand
TCTTGTTGCGGCGCTGGTGGCGCGTCTTGCGAAGCAGCTTGCGGTGCTTCTTCTTTGACATACGCTTGCGGCGCTTCTTCACTACTGAACCCACAAATTACCTCACAAAACTCAGGACCTCAGATGCGGTGGCCCACAAAACACCTATCTTACAGCGCTAGGCCCTCAGGCGAAAACGCGCGACCAATTCTTTCACTCGATGCTCAGCCCGCGAGACCGCACGACCGAGGTTTTCCGCCGCCGAAGCGAGCTCGTCTGGCAGCACCTCTTCCTCAGGATCTGGCAATACTTCGCCGGATTCCGACAGGTATTCGACGGTAACTTCAGTATCGAAGCCGGCAGAGAGAAAGGGGATCACAAAATCTTCGACAATCTCGAGCGGTTCGGGTTCGAGTGAGTAGTAACGGTGCTGCCCCTCCTCGCGAACAGACACCAATTCCGCGTCTCGCAGGACCTTCAGATGCTTTGACACCGTCGGCTGACTGAGCTCCAACTTCGCCACAATCTCTGAGACGCTAATTTCGCCATCGTGCAGGTGGCGTTCAAGCAACAATTGCAGAATGTCACGTCGAGTGGCGTCAGAGATGACCCCGAAAATGTCAGGCATGACTCCAAGGGTAGTCCAGAGCAGCACGGTGGCGCATGCAAATCAAGGAAGCGTTCGCTGAGAACCCCTCCGGCCGGAGTAGCATACAAAGACGAATCGTCGACGGGGGCGCGAAAGGAACCAGTGAGACCAAACGCCGCGGCACGACCAGCGAAAGCGTCGCTGTCGCACAAATCGTGGCTGCACTCGATCATCCAGTCGTCGCCGCCTCGATTCGCGCTGCTCGTCTTCACCGGGCTCATTCTGCTGTGGACCCTGATCCTTGCCTTACCCATCTCCAGCGCAACTGGCACGTTCACACCAATCGCCGACGCGCTCTTCACCGCAGTCTCCGCGATCTGTGTCACCGGGTTGAGCACGGTCAACATGGGCGAGCACTGGTCACTATTCGGTGATTTGGTGATCCTCGCGGGCATCCAAATGGGCGGCATCGGTGTACTCACCCTCGCCAGCATCCTGGGGCTGACCGTGACGCGGCGGCTCGGACTCCGCCAACGCCTGCTCGCGGCAAGCGACAGCAACCCTGCTCGCGCTGCGAAAGGCACCAGCGAACAGCAACCGGTAGGGCTTGGCGAGATGGGTGGGCTGCTTGCCGCGGTCGCCGTCAGCCTCCTCGCCATTGAGGCTGCGCTCACCCTGCTGATCACCCCGAAGCTGATGTCCTTTGGCTACGACCTGTGGCACGCGCTCTGGCATGCCTTCTACTTAGCGGCATCGGCGTTCACCAACACCGGCTTCGTCGCTCTGCCCGATGGTCTCGAACCCTATGCAGGCGACGCTTACCTGCTGATTGTGCTCGCACTAGGCGTGTTCCTCGGCAGCATCGGCTTTCCTGTCATTTACGCCCTCTACCGCTATGTGTCGCATCGGGGGTGGAAGACCCATCGCCGCCTGGGCCTGCACGCCAAGCTCACCCTGTCGGCCACCCTGCTCCTCGTGCTCGTGGGATGGCTCGCAATCGGACTGCTCGAGATTGAAAACCCCAGCACCTTCGGCGGGGAGAACGCGTGGCGGAACGTGCTCGGCGCCGGCTACATGTCTGTCATGACCCGATCGGGGGGCCTCAGCATTGTGGACCCGGTCGACTTGAACGGCTCCAC
>CAZJOZ010000143.1:0-1766 GCA_964547775.1 uncultured Leucobacter sp. | reverse complement strand
TCGCTCGGACTCATCGTGGCAGGCATTGGCACCCAGTCATTCCTGCGGCCGCAGCTAATCGCTGTGCAAGACACGGAACTCCGGCAAATGCTTGAGAACCCGAAAGCCGTGCTGGTGCCCGGAGCAGATACCACCGCGCTGCAGTGCGCAGACGTCACCGAGGCGAGTCCTCGATTCTATGTGGCCATTCTCAATGGCGAAGGTGCTGTGCTCTGCGACAACCTCGGAGCACGAAGCACGCCATTAACCTTGCATGTTCCAACTATTTTGCCGAGCGCCGCAGAGCAAAACATTGGCGTCACGTTCTCGATCACCGCCGACGAGGGTCCAGAATGGCGCACCGTGGTCATGCCGATCTCATCGAATCAGGGGAACGAGCCCGCGGGTACCTTGCTCATTGCATCGTCAACGGCGTCGGTGAATCAGACGATGGCGCGATTCGCACTTGTCTTCTCGGGCTTCGGCATCGCGGTGCTGCTCTTGGGCGCGGCGCTCACTCGCATCCTCGTCACCAATACCTTCGCACCGCTGGCCGAGGTGGAACAGACCGCGTTAGAAATTTCGAAGGGTGACTTCTCGAAGCGCATCATGGTGTCGAGCCCGCACACTGAGGTGGGGCACCTTGGGCAGTCCCTGAACGTCATGCTCGATCACATTGACGCTTCATTTGAGGAGCGCGTGCACACCATTGACCAAATGCGCCGTTTCATTAGCGACGCGGGCCATGAGCTTCGCACGCCACTGGTCTCTGTTCGCGGGTACGCCGAAATGTATCGTCACGGCTGGCTGACGGAGGCCGAGCAACTGGACCACGCCATGGAACGAATTGAGAAGGAAGCCATTCGCATGGGCTTGCTCGTCGATGATTTGCTCGCGCTTGCGCGGCTCGACGAGCGTCGTCCGCTCGAGCGTGCGCCTCTCTCCTTGAATGAACTCGCCGCAGACGCTGCGCTTGATGCCCACGCACAAGCTCCCGATCGGGAGGTATCCGTCATCGAGGATCCTTCGGCACCCATCGTGACGGGAGACGAGCACAAGGTTCGGCAGGTCATGACGAATCTGATCGGCAATGCACTGCGGTATAGCCCAGACGGGTCCCCGATTGAGATCCGTGTCAGTTCTGACGCATCAGCGCGCACGGCTTCGTTCGAGATCATTGACCATGGTGAGGGCATTCCGCCGCAAGTAAGGGACAAGATTTTTGACCGGTTCTGGCGGGCAGACACCAGCCGCAACCGTGAAACCGGAGGGTCCGGCTTGGGTCTCGCAATCGTGCGCTCCATCGTCGAGGCACACGACGGAACGGTGACAGCGCACGAGACGCCGGGAGGTGGGGCCACGTTCCGTGTGGTGTTGCCGCAAATGCAGGATCCCACAAACCAATAGGCGAGTCGTTGCTCAAAAACGCTCGCAAGTCGACACTTGCTTGCTGATTAACCAGTGCGCTTCACACCAAGTCGCTGATTAACCAGTGCGCTTCGCATGACCAAGTCGCCGAGTCGCCGGAGACAGGTGCGCTCCGCATTGCCGCGTCACCAAGTCACCGAATGCAGAGCACCCTCCGCATCGCCACGTCACCGAGTCGCCGGCGAGTGGCACCCTCCGCATCGCTGCGTCACCAAGTCACCGAATGCCGGGTGTGCTCGGTCTTCTTCGCCTCCCGGCTCACTATTCAGCGAGTACATGTTCAATGCAGCGTAAATCCCGACACCTTCTCACCGACTCACCGAATATCGCGCAAACGACGTTGAGAAGGTAACCCGACT
>CAZJOZ010000142.1:0-1832 GCA_964547775.1 uncultured Leucobacter sp. | reverse complement strand
ACCTCATCATCGTCCGCGCCGTCACCGAACAAGGCCTCACCGCAGCTGAAGCCGCCACCAGATTCGGCGTCACCAGACAATGGGTTCACACACTCCTCACTCGCTACCAAGCCGAGGGCCCAACCGGAATCGCACCTCGTTCCAAAGCACCACACACAAGACCCGGCCGCACTCCCGACACCATTCGAGAACGCATCATCGCGCTCCGCATACTCCTCACGGAGCAAGGCGCCGACGCGGGACCGGCAACCATCGCCTGGCACCTCACCCGCGAGGGTCATACCGCGCCCGCCATCTCTACCATCAGACGTATCCTGCACACAGCACATCTCATCACCCCAGCCCCCAAGAAACGACCACGCAACTCCTATACCCGTTTCGAAGCAGAACTTCCCAACGAATGCTGGCAAGCAGACATCACCCACTGGTATCTCAACAACGGCACCAGAGTGGAGATACTCGACTTCCTCGACGACCATTCCCGCTACCTCATCGACATCAGAGCT
Organism: uncultured Leucobacter sp.; assembly: GCA_964547775.1. Classification (GTDB taxonomy): domain Bacteria; phylum Actinomycetota; class Actinomycetes; order Actinomycetales; family Microbacteriaceae; genus Leucobacter. Next base: position 1,326 of record CAZJOZ010000142.1, on the reverse strand, counting down.
GCCCCCACATTCACCGGAACCACCGTCGCTGAAACGCTCCATGAACTGATCGACACTTACGGCCCGCCGATGTCCACACTCACCGACAACGGCCTCGTGTTCACAACGAGATTCGCGCGCTACAAGGGATCCAAAGGAGGCTTCGAGAAACTCCTCGACACCCACGGCATCCTGCAAAAGAACGGCCGCCCCGGCCACCCCCAAACACAAGGGAAGATCGAACGCTTCCATCAGACCCTCAAACGATTCCTCGCAGCGAAACCCCGACCCCTCACCATTGCAGAGCTGCAACAACTCCTCACCAAATTCCGTGACTGGTACAACACCGCCAGGCCACACCGATCACTAGGAAGCCGCACCCCGGAAGAGGCCTACCTCGCCCTCCCCAAGGCCAGTCCGGCAGGAAACCACGCATCCGAATGGCGCTCACGCACCGACAAAGTCGACCCGCACGGCTCCGTCACCCTCCGCTACGCCGGGAAACTCCGCCACCTCGGCGTGGGACGCCCGAACGCCGGACGACCAGTACTCATGCTCATTCACGACCGCGAAGTCACCATCAGCGACCTGCACACAGGAGAAATGCTGGGCGAATACACCATCGACCCAGCCAAGAACTACCAGCCCAAGAAACCTTCATCACCACTGTCAACGATGACGCGACTCACCAACCCTGGTTCACCGTCAACAGCATGAACCCACGAAAAAGCCCTGAGCCGCGCACCGTGTGTAAACGATGACGCGACTCAGGACAGTGGCGGAGCCGGCGGGATTTGAACCCGCGGTCCGGTATAACCCAGACCCATCATTAGCAGTGATGTCCGTTCGGCCGCTCCGGCACGGCTCCGTAGACTATCTTAGGGCACGCGAAGAATAGGTGGAAATCGGCCTACCATTGAGTGCGACCAGCGGAGCACGTCACATCGCTCGCGCTCTGACCCGTGATGCTTTCGGGTAACACCACGACTTCGGGAGCGGTCGGGGCTGCCGCGTCGCCTTCTGCAGCGCCCTCGCCCTCTGCAGGAGCCTCTCCGTCGACCGGCGCCGCTGGTTCTTCCGGCTCAAGCGTCACGGCGGCTTCGCCAGTGCCCGCAACCTCGAACGGCTGACCGCTGAGAACCACACTGATCAATTCGTCACCCGCGTACCGGTTCGGGGTGAGCCTGCCCTCCTGATACGGGTGGCTATTGCTCGGGTACTGCACGAAGTTCACCCGGTCCAGGTCAATATCGACCACAGTACCCGCGAGTGCCTGCATGAATTCAATCGAGGCCATGCTGCTCGACATCGTCAGGCTTTCAAACCCTGCTTTCGCAAGGCTGTATA
>CAZJOZ010000141.1:0-1890 GCA_964547775.1 uncultured Leucobacter sp. | reverse complement strand
TACCGCTACCATCGTCGTGGCGCAGGCCGTCGGCTCCGTCGTCACAGGGAGCCTCGCCCTACTTACTGACACTGCGCATGCTATCACCGACGCCTCGGGGCTTCTGGTTGCCCTGATCGCCGCGACACTGATGCTACGGCCGGCAACTGCGACTCGCACATGGGGGTTTCGCCGCATAGAGGTGATCGCTGCACTCGGGCAAGCGACACTGCTACTCGCGGTCGGCTTCTACACGGCAATCGAGGGCATCCGGCGCCTATTCGAGCCGCCAGAGGTGCCCGCAACTGAGCTGCTGGTGTTCGGTATCGTCGGTTTCGCCGCAAATATTACCGCCATCATCATTCTCTCGTCGAGCCGAGGTGCGAACTTCAATATGCGCGCAGCATTTCTCGAGGTGCTTAATGACGCGCTCGGCTCGTTAGGCGTGATCGTCGCAGCCGTCGTGATCGCCACCACTGGCTTCCAGCGCGCCGACGCGCTCGCCGGGCTCTTCATTGCGGCGCTCATCGTGCCCCGCGCCTTCAAGCTGATGCGCGAGACGACGAGCGTGCTTATGGAATTCACTCCCAAAGGCCTCGATCTAGACTCGGTGCGAGCACACATCCTCGCGCTCGAACATGTCAAAGATGTGCACGATCTGCATGCTTCGACGGTCGCGACTGGCCTGCCGACGATCACCGCGCATATTGTGGTCGAGGATGAGTGTTTCACCGATGGGCATGCGGCCGAAATGCTCCAGGCAGTGAAGGCATGTGTAGCAGAGCACTTCGAGGTGTCGGTAAACCACTCGACCTTCCAAGTCGAGACAGAGCACATCAGCAAGGAAGAACCTGCAGGTATCAAGCACCCATGATATCCCTGCATCCACGAGAGGATGAAGCACTGTCACATTCAGCGGTCTCCATATGAACCAACCCGAAAGTCATGATCTTCACCCGGATGTCAATCGCGATCGTCAACGACGTGGGGAACGCTTTTTCCGCGTGCCGCGTTGCTGCCATCTCTGCTTCAGTTTTGTAACGTAATCACGCACCCGGTAGTCGAGATCATCGAACTCCTCTCGCACGGTCGGAGGTTCACGGCCATCACGTGGAGGCGTGCCAGCTCCAGCGATGACGGCGATCAGCACGGACATAATCAGCAGCTGCGTGACCCAGGAGACGATCTCCATTCCTGTTCCTTTCCGCAATCGAGGAACCTTCGTGGGTCTCTCGCTGCTCGCGAATGCTAGTTGTCGAGGAGGGCGTCTTCCTCTTCGGCATCGGTCGTCCCACGCCTGGCCTTTCGCGCTGCGGTGCGTTGCTCCTGCATCAGGATGGCTTCGCTGCCCGCGTTCAGGCCACGATGTTCTTGCCGGGCGGCATAGACAATGCCAAAAGCAGCGATAAGGATGAAGACATACCATTGCAATGCGTAGGAAAGGTGAGGACCCTCGTCCCGCTCTGGCGGCCCAGGTAACGCCCCGGTTGCAGCTTCGGGGGCTTCTCGGATGAGCATGCCATACGACCCCGTATAAGCCTGGTCGAAGCCCCCCACCCGAGCGAGTTCCATCAGGTTAATACTTGCAACAGTCCTACCTTGTGAGAGGCGACCTGCAACCTGCGGTTCACTTGCACGGAGTCGCACTTCGACTTCGACCGGTCCGGTAGGAGCTAATGGGACGCGGTTGAGCCAGGCATCATTCGCATTTGCTTCGTTGCCGTTCACCGGAACCCAGCCGCGGTCGACGATAAACACGAGCCCCTGCTCTGTTCGCAGAGCTTGGAGAAGTTGAGAGCCGACTCCATCTGGACCGGGTCGGTTGCGGGCGAGGAATGGATCTGCAAGGTACTCACCGCGCACGGTGGCAGTCTGCCATTTCAGTGCGTCTTCGTCGAATCTTGTGGGGTC
>CAZJOZ010000140.1:0-1937 GCA_964547775.1 uncultured Leucobacter sp. | reverse complement strand
CCGCAGGCGCATGTTCCGCCTGCCCGAAGAAAGGCCGATCGTTGGTTAACATTCGCAGTGACGCCCCCGTGATCGTTATTGGTCTCGGCCGCTTTGGCGCGGCCACCGCCGGTCAGCTCGACCGCCAAGACCGCGAGGTACTGGTGGTCGATACCGACATGCAACTGGTGCAGAAGTGGGCTGACCGGGTCACCCACGCGGTGCAGGCCGACGCCCGCTCAATGGAAGCGCTGCGACAAATCGGCGCCGACCAATTTCAAATCGCGGTTGTCGCAACCGGCGCATCCATTGAATCGAGTGTGCTGATCGCCGCAAACCTGGTAGACCTCGGCATTCCGCAAATCTGGGCAAAAGCCATCTCACAGTCACACGGCAAGATTCTGGAACGCATCGGCGTGAACCATGTGATTTATCCTGAACGCGAGGCGGGTGAACGAGTCGCCCACCTGCTGAGCGGGAGCATGCTCGACTTCATTCAGTTCGACGACAACTATGTGATCGCGAAAATGTATCCACCGCGATCCATCCGCGGCCGTTCACTCGCCGACAGTGGCGTACGCACGCGCTACCGCGTCACCGTCGTTGGCGTCAAAACCCCCGGGCAACCGTTCACGCACGCAACCCAGGAAACCGTGGTGTCACCGCACGACCTCATCATCGTGTCGGGCACCGCGAATGACGTGGAACGGTTCGCCGCAATCGGGTAACGAACCTACCCCGCCGAATTTTCCTCTTCAAGTTCTTCCGAGCGCGCAATATTCGCGGCAAACGCCCGCGCAAACACGTCGTCAAGAGCGGCATCCTGGAGCACCTCAAGCGCACGTTCCGTCGTGCCCTTTGGACTCGTCACACTTCGCCTGAGTTCGGCCGGGGAGCGATCGCTGCGGCGCATCAACTCCGCTGCACCAATGACCGTCTGCTCAGCAAGCAGTGTTGCTTGCGCTGTGTCGAAACCGAGACGTTCAGCCGCCGCGGCGAGCTGCTCCACGAAGAAAAACAGGTACGCAGGGCCCGAGCCTGACACTGCGGTGACGGCATTCATTTGATCCTCCCGCACCACCAGCACCTTGCCCACCGTGGCAAAGACCTTCGACACCGTCTCCACATCCTGGGGGTTTGCGGTGCTCCCCGGTGCGATCCCGGTCATCCCGAGCCCCAGGTGCGCTGGGGTGTTGGGCATCGCCCGAACCACAGCCACACCGCGAGGCAGCACCGCTTCCATGCTCGCAGCGGTCACCCCGGCAGCAACGCTCACCACCACCGCATCAGGCTCAAGTTCGTGCGCGATCTCGTCAAGCAGGTCAAGGATCGCCCACGGCTTCACCGCCAGGATGACAACCTTCGCACCCCGAACGGCAAGCCGGTTCGCGTCGGGCTCGGTCACCGTCGCCCGAGCGATCACATCATCGAACCCCTGCAGCGCTGCCGTGCTTTCAGCCGAGTATGTCGTGACCGAAATCGGCTCGGTAAGCAGATCAGGGCGACTGCGCAGCCCCGCGAGAATGGCGCCACCCATCGATCCGACGCCCAGCATGGCAATTCGTGGCAGCGGTGTTGCAACATTCGACTCGTTCATACTCTCAAAGTCTAGGATGGTGGCGTAGACAGCGGCGTAGATAAGGAGCACAGCATGAGCGCAACCAGCGAAGATGTGGCAAAGATCGAGGCGAGTCTGCTCGAAGGCGCAAGTATTCGCCGGGTGATCGAGTTGCAGGTTGCGTCGGCGGGCACAGATCTCGTTGTGGGCGCCAAGGTTGACCTCGATGCTGATCTCACCATGAAAGAGGTGTCTACGATTCTCTTGCAGGCAAAGCGTCGTATTCAGAAGGCACTGCCCGCTGCCAAGATCGTCTACCTTGAGCCAGACGTGTGGATCGACCCTGAGGTCGAACAGCCAACCACCAGCGCCATCGTGATGCTCGGTCTCGACTAGCCCT
>CAZJOZ010000139.1:0-1994 GCA_964547775.1 uncultured Leucobacter sp. | reverse complement strand
TGAGTCTTCGTCAGATACAAATCCACATGAGACCAATCACCCGTCTCCGAAGCAAACGCCGACTTCCGGGGAATCTCACGAATCATCAGAGCCGACTGGCGTGACGAGGAAAAGCGCTCCATCGGCGCAAGCACCCACGTACCCATCGGCCCATTCAATGCCTCGGCCACAGGCACCAGCCACTCATCTCGGGATGAAAGGAGCGCCTCGGCGGCCAGCGCCCCTTCGCGCGCCAACTCAGGAAGCCCGCCCAAAGCCTCCCGAACCGCATGATCCGGCCCATGCAGCGCCGCAACAATCGCCCGCAACACCACCAACGTGTGACGGAACGTGCGGCACGCAATACCGCTCTCCTCAACCCCAGCATGCTGGCCAACCGTGAGATCCGCGGCCCTCTCAAGCTTCGAATCAGGCGAGTTCGTCAGCGCAATCAGCCGACCCGTGCCCGTATACCGCCGCACAATGTCAACCACCTCAACACTGTTGCCGGTCGCAGACACCGCGATCACGACCAGATCCTCAGCCGGCGCCGGAAGAGACTGCGTGCTCGCCAGCTCAGCAAACACCAAACCACCCACCTGACGCGCCTCACGGGCCACCACATCAGCCGCATAATTACTCGATCCCATGCCGAGCATGAGCACGCGAGGCGCCGCGCCGGTCGTGTGACGCACCTGCGCACCCAACGCCTCAACCTCAGCCAAGCCAGGAAGCCCCGCATCGAGCATCGACGCGAGCTCATTCAACGAATCAGGGAGGCGGGCTAAGTCACTGGTAAAGCGGGCGGGATCCATGGGGGCTCCGTATCGTCGAGAGGTGAACTGGGGCTGGTGGCGGTGCCGGCGGTGGTGGTGCCGGCGGTGGTGGTGCCGGCGGTGGTGGTGCCGGTGCCGATGGTGCCTATGGTGGTGCCGGGGCCGGGGCCGGTGGCTGTGGTGGCGGCGGCGATGCTGGTGCCGGTGTGGTCTGGGACATAGCGGCGAGTGATCACACCGTCAGCGGCATACAACCACTGGGGGAGGAACCGTTGAGCATACAGCAACTCATGAAGAAGCTGTTCCGCAACGAGCCCCTCTAGTCGATCCTCATCAAGCACATCTGGCCCAACTACTGCACGGTACGCCTCGAGGAACTGCTGCTGTGCAGCCAGACCCCACTCCCACGCACGCTCATCAGGCCCGCCAAGATACTTCTGCGCCACCGCAGCAACCAGGTCGATCGAAGTCAGCATGTGAGCGACATCACGAGCAGCACCATCCGGCCGCAGACGACGCTCCGCATCCCACTGCGGATCACCATCAAAATCGAGCACGAAATACCGTCCGCTGGCCGTACGAAGAACCTGCCCCACGTGATAATCCCCGTGAGGAATCAACAACGGACCCGACGCGGCCTCCGGAATCGAAGCAATCGCCTGACTGAGAGCCGCCCTGCGAGAACGCATGCGGGCACGGAAACCCTCATCGGCGAACGCAGACGACTGGTCGGGCTCAGCGATGAGTCTGAACACGGTATCGAGCACATCGAGGGCTTGAACTCGATCCCTGATCCTTGGATCCTCATCAGGCATCTCGTCAGCACTCAACAACAAGGCCTGGTGCATGCGGCCGGTCAATGTGCCAAGCTGTGTCGGCCACTTAGGCCACTCACGCCGAAGCTCGGCGCCGGAGCGCAGATGTTCCAGCGTATCGTTGAGCGCCCACGTCCAGCCATCGGACGAATCGGTCACGTACTCATTGATGAGTGCGAGCGTTGTTGATCCCCGCTCAGGGTGAGACCAATGCAATGCCCCGACGAGAGCAGGGCAAACATCTGCTTGACGCTGCTGCAAACGATCCAAAATCGCCGCAGACCGGTCAGAAGCGCCCCAGAACCCCACAATCTTCACCACCCAGCGGCCATCAACAATCACCGAAGTGTGCGTCTGGTCCACTGGAATGGGCTGCTCGCGTGCGGTGGTAGCCGGGGAAGCGGTGGTAGCGTGGATAGGGGAA
>CAZJOZ010000138.1:0-1998 GCA_964547775.1 uncultured Leucobacter sp. | reverse complement strand
CGCTCGCGGCTGCACTCAGACCGAGGCAGCCGCGAGCGGCTTTTGCGCAGCCGCGAAATGCAGGCACCGTCGCCTGCCGAGACGCGCGGAATGTGAGCAGCTGAATTCTGGCTAAGCTTGGCCTAATGAGGCGAACGACGACCGGCATTCCGCCGTGGTTTTTGGCGATAGCGGCGATGTTTGTCATCCAGTTCGCGAGCGCCCTGTCGGTGCCCGTGATTGCTCAGATCGGTCCGGCGGGAACCGCCTGGCTGCGCATGTGCTTCGGTGCGCTGATCATTTGGATCATTGTTCGGCCAAACCTGCGCGGACTGCGCCTGCGAGACTTGCCCGCACTGCTTGGTCTCGGTGCCTCAATGGGGTTCATGACGACGTTCTTCTTGTCGGCGATTGAGCGCATCCCGCTCGGCACCACGGTCGCAATCGAGTTTCTCGGCCCGCTGACGGTCGCGGGTCTGATGAGCAAGAACCGAAAGATGCTCGTGTGGCCGCTGCTTGCCCTCGTCGGCGTCGTGTTGCTTACCGAACCGTGGGCAGGAGAAATCGACCTCGTCGGTGTGGGCTTCGCGCTCGCCGCAGCGGTGTGCTGGGCGTTTTATAACTTACTCACCCAGTTCGTGGGTGATCGCTTCTCTGGGCTGCAGGGGCTCGCGTTTGCGCTGCCGTTTGCGGCGCTCGCGACGACGGCGTTCGGGCTGCCGCAGGTGTTGGTTGGCGAGGTGCTGTGGTGGGTGATCCCCGCGGTTGCGGGCATCGCCTTGCTGACGCCCGCGTTTGCGTTCGCGCTTGAAATGCTGGCGCTGAAGCGTATGACTCACACTGCGTTTGGTACGTTGCTGGCCATCGAACCGGCGATTGGTGCGCTGATGGGGTTGATTGTGCTGGCTCAGCAGCCAACGCTCTTACAATTGGCGGGCTTCGTGCTCGTGGGCATCGCTGGGGTCTTTGCCCAGCGCGGCGGCAAGCGCCTGCTCGACGGCGATCCTGGTCACTGACCGCGGGCGACGATTGGCGTGTGATCGACGCCCCGCCACGGGATGCCAATCCACTACAGTAAATCGAAAGCTGTCTCGCCGGGGAGCGGCTCGATGAAGAGTGAGGGTTCACGTGCCAGTACCGAGCAGCATCGTTCCGTTGTACATCAAGCTCATTCGGGCCAATCGCCCGTTTGTGAGCGAAGCGGGGGCACACGAGCGAATCAACGAACGTCGGCTCAGGCCGCTGAGCTGGGCGCCGCCCGCAAAACTGCCGTGTGACGTGGTGATTGAGTCAGATCGCCGCCATGGCTGGCCTGTGTATGTGGTGCGCCCCGCGAGCGGGCAGGCCCTCGGTGCGGTCATGTATGTGCACGGTGGTGGCTGGGTGAACGAGATTGTGAAGCAGCACTGGCAGTTCATCTCGCAGATTGCGGCCCAGTCGCAGACGACCGTCATTGTGCCGATCTACCCGCTCGTGCCCTGGGGTACCGCACTCGAGGTGCGCGACACCGTCGTGCAGCTGACTCGTGACGCCATCGCCGAATACGACACCGTCGCGCTCGCCGGCGACAGCGCCGGTGGGCAGATCGCGCTGTCGGTTGCGCTCGCGCTGCGCGATGAAGGTGTCACCTTTCCGCACACCGCGCTGATCGCGCCCGCGGTCGATCTCACCTGGAGCAATCCGCGCATTCCCGAGGTGCAGCCGAGTGACCCGTGGCTTGCGGTGCCGGGTGGTCGCGTGTTGGCCGATGCATGGCGGGGCGAACTCGATATCAAGGATCCCGCGGTGAGTCCGCTGTTTGGCAATTTCGAGGGCCTCGGGCCGATCAGCATCTACTCCGGGATGCGTGACGTGCTGAACCCAGACGCGCACGTGTTGCTCGAGAAACTGCGGGCCGCGGGCGTGACTGCCGAGCTGTACGAAGTGGCGGGCCAGCTGCACGCCTATCCGCTGCTGCCGACCGCGGTCGGCGCGACCGCTCGCTCGCGCATCACGGCTGACCTGCGCGCCGCGCTGCGC
>CAZJOZ010000137.1:0-2048 GCA_964547775.1 uncultured Leucobacter sp. | reverse complement strand
CGCAGCAAGCCTGCGCGCCCGTGCCCGCGCCCTGCTGTCCGGCATTGGCAATCCGCGCACGCCGATGCTCGCCAGTCTGCCGACTGCCGAGACACTTACTCCCCGCGAGCTCGACATCGCTAGTCGAGCCCGCGGGTCTACGAGTGTCCAGATTGCTGAAGAGCTGCACCTTTCGGTGCGCACGGTTGAGAACCACCTCGCCCGCATCTACCGCAAGCTCGGCATCAGCTCGCGTGCGGAGCTTCCCGAATACATGGGGCCGTAATCAGCCTTTCCCAGCAGAGGCGTACACGAGCGTGCCGTTCGCGCTCTCGCCATCCCAGATGATGTTGACGCTGCGCTCGTTGTTATCCCAGTTCCGTATGACACCGCCCTCGCCGGTGAAGTCGTAGACGCGCTCGTATCCCAGTGCTTCGATCTTGTCGGACAGTTTCCGCATCTCCTCTTCGCTCACATCTTCGTACGTCATACTCACGCTGCCGCCGCCGGAGAATGCGGCTGTGGGTTTACCCTCGGGCAGTGGCAGTTCGGACGGGAAGTCTTCGGGTACCTCCGTGCCACCCGCGACGAACTTCTCACCGTCTTCACCCTCGATCGTGACTGTACCACCCTTCTGATCGACGTCGATGCCCTGGCTGTCGAGCACGCGGTCGACGACCGCATCGACCGGATTCGCGCATCCCGCGAGGGTGAGCGCGCCGACGACGGTGACTACCCCGAGCAGGGTGGTGACGGTGGTTCGTTTCATGTCTATTGCCTTTCTCATGTGCCCTGGGGCTCGATGTTGTATTCGATGACGAGATGCTCGGTCCAGCTCGGGTTGTCGATCGCGACGTTGGCTCGAACCTTCGGACCTTCGGTGAACCGGACTCGGCGGGCACCGTCGGAGAATTCGTTGTAGTCAGTCTCGACGTGGCCGTACGCTTCGAGGTCGGCTGCGAGAGTCTCTGCTACTTCGTACGATTCGACGAGGAACATGAGCGAGTAGCCGTACTCGCACAGAAATTGCTCGCCGCATTTGTAGTCGGCTCCCACCTCGAATTTGCCTACCGGCATCGGCAGGTCATCAGGTATCCAATCGGGGAGCGTTGTCGGGTCGGGAAGCGTGGCCTCGAGGGTTGTTGAGGCAGGCGCTTTGTCGTCACGCTCGACCTGCTGCTCTGCTGTGGTTCGGTTTGATGTAGTGGTGCCGGTGTCTACCGGGGCCGCGCTCGAGCAGCCCGCGAGCAGCAACGCGGCGAGGGGGATGAGTACGTTGTATCCGCGCACACTCTTCATTGATGCACTCCTGGGGTTGGCTTGTACTTCCATTGTTTGCATGGCACATGCGCAGTTTTTGGCCGGTTCCAAGCGGATTAGGTACCTGCCGAAAGCAAAGTTGAGTACCTGGCGTTTGGGAAGCAGTGCCAAACTCAGCACGTCTCGAAGGTTCCGACCCGCTGCCCGCTTCTGGGTGGCGGGCCGAGACGGTTCCGGGGCTTCTTCCCCTCAGGCCGGATCGCGGGTCGTGGCGAATGGAGTTGCACGCTAGCCCGACCAAACGGGGAACACCAAGCTCGCGGTCGGCCTCGCCCGTTTCCGCTGCGCTGCACCGTGCAGGGCCTCATCCCGCGTGCCTGGCACTCCCCGCCCGTCCGGGCTTGTGTACGTCTCGCATTCACCGCGAACCCGCGAAGAAGCAGTCGAGAGGAACCGCCAATGTCCGCCAGCACCAGCACGATGCTCACCCGCCAGATCGACGCTCAGGCAGAGCAGTTCGATGACATCTACACGAACGAAGACCCCTAGGAGCAGTTGTGGGAAGCACTGCTGGAAGTGACCACGCGTACTCAGTTGGTCGTGGTGCTCGCGGTCGGTGGCCCACACGTCGAGGCAGTCGCTGATCTTGACGACGATGGGGCTGTGGTGAGCGCCCATATCTCAGGCTACTGGGGTGGCGAGAGTGAGACTCGACCGGTGCGCTGGAACAGCAGCCTGTTTCGGGCGCTGCGCGAGTATGCAGAGACCGTTCGCATGTCGGCATAGAGCAGCAGGAGCCCCGCGAGGAT
>CAZJOZ010000136.1:0-2077 GCA_964547775.1 uncultured Leucobacter sp. | reverse complement strand
TCGCAGATCACCTACTACGGCATGAGCAGTCAGGTGCGGTCGACGCAGCCGCACAGCTTCCTCTACATGGCTGCTTATGCGACCCTCGGCTACGGTTTGCCGGCCGCGATCGGCGCGAAGGTGGCGAGCCCCGAACGGCCCGTGGTCGGCGTGATCGGTGACGGCGCGCTGATGTTCTCGATCCAGGAGTTCCAGACCGCGGTTGAGCAGCAGCTCGATCTCACGATCGTGTGTGTTGATAACGGCGGCTACGGCGAGATTCAGCAGAATGAGGCCGACCGCGGCATCGCCCCGATCGGGGTGCAGCTTGCGCAACCGAACTGGCCGGCGCTGGTTGAAGCGTTCGGTGGCACCGGCTTCGCGGTGACCGATGAGGCCGAGCTTGAGGCCCGCATCACCGAAGCTTTGGAGACTCCCGGCGTCACGCTCGTGCATGTGCCGCTTGGGCTGTTCCGGGGCTAAGTAGACCATTCCCACGTCATTAGGAAAGAAAGGGTGGGTCTCATGACTGAGACAACATCACCAGCCGCACTCGACGAGGCGGCAAAGCAGACCGCACGCGAGTGGATCGAGGCGAACCTTGACCAGCTCACCGAGTGGCACACCCACATTTGGGAGCTTGCTGAGCCCGCGTGGCGCGAGTACCGCTCGGCCGAGTGGTATGTGGCGCTGCTGCGTGAGCGGGGCTTCACCGTTGAGGCTGGGTCGGGTGGTATGCCGACCGCGTTCTCAGCAGTGTGGAGCAACGGGGATGGCCCGACGCTGCTCACGTACGCGGAATATGATGCGGTGCCCGGCAACAGCCAGGCCGCGACCACGTCAGAGACCCCGCAAGATGGGCTCAGCCGCTTTGCTCCCGGTCACACCGACCCGCACTCGGTGCTCGGCATTTCGACCCTCGCCGGGTTGCTCGCGACGCAGCACGCAATGCGGGAGCACGGCATTCAGGGCACGCTAAAGTACACGGGCGAGCCTGCCGAGAAGATGCACGGCTCGAAGGTCGTGCACGGTCTGCGCGGCTACTACGACAACGTCGATGCGATTGTCAGCTTCCACCCGTTCTACATGCTGCCACTGTGCAACACGGCTCGATGGGACACCCAGTGCGGTGCGTACTACAGCAAGGTGTACACCTTCACCTGTGATCACGCGGAAACGTGGCAGGTGAGCGCTGACCCCAACTCCCCCATCCCTGCATCACACTCAGCCGCTCGCGCGCCCGGCGCGAACGTTGCGCTGATGCAGATGTATACGGCATCACGGGTGATGCAGGATGCGATGCTGCCAAGCGTTGGCGGGTGGAGCATCTCTGACGCGATTCTGAGTGACGGCCAGGCGACGGCCGATAATCTGCCGGCACGCGTGTCACGTATTCAGTTCTCGTGGCGCACCCCCGACATTGAAATGGCTGAGCATGTGCTGGCCGTGCTTGACCGCAATGCGCGTCACGCTGCCGAGATGGCGCACTGTGAGCTTGACGAGCAGTGGATCGCGCGCAGCCGCCCAGGCCGCACGAACCACGCGATGGCTGAAGTGCTGTACCGCAACCTCGAGTCGGTCGGTGCACCGCAGTATGGCGAGAAGGCAATCGAGATTGCGCAGGAGATTCAGCGTGAGCTCGGCATTGAGCCGATGGAGCGCCCGTTCCTTGCCGAGACGGAGCAGTTGATTACGCCGCAAGAGGCGGAGCGTTTGCTGCGTGAGCACATGCCGGCGTGGCAGCGCAACTGGACGAGTGATGACTACGTTGAGATGACCCACTACGCGCCGACGGTGCGGTTCTACGTGTCACGCCCGGCGTTGCAGCCGGTGCCGGGCCGTGGCGCGTACCCTGCGTGGGTGATGAACGCGCTCGGTGGCATCCCCGAGACGATCAGCCCCACGATCGATGTGGCGGGTAAGACGGTCGCTGGCACGTTTCTTGACCTGCTGACAAAGCCTGAACTGCTTGCTGAGGCGAAGCGTGAGTTCGACGAGCGCACCGCGGCCGACCCGATGCCTGCGCTGCTCGACCCCTCGTTCGAGCCGCCGATCGACCTGCCGTGGCCTGACTACCACGACCACGACGGCTGCCGGA
>CAZJOZ010000135.1:0-2135 GCA_964547775.1 uncultured Leucobacter sp. | reverse complement strand
CACCACACGGACGCCGAAGAGCGCGGCGGGGAGCGAGAAAACCCGAAACGTTAGCCGCGGGTGAACACCGCGAGCGCTTCGAGGTGGTGGGTGTGCGGGAACAGGTCGAACGCACGCAGTGAGCGCAGCTCAAAGCCAGCCGCCCGCAACGATTTGGTGTCACGCGCCAGCGCAACTGGGTCGCATGCCACGTACACGAGGTTGGCGGGCGCAAGGTCGGCCAGCTGCGCGCAGACCTCGCCGCCTGCGCCGGAGCGCGGCGGATCGAGCACGACGGTGCCCCGTCGCAGGCGTTCCCGCACCGGTGCCGGAGCAGCGAGGAGCTCTGCCAGGTGCCGATCGACGCGCGCTGTGAGCGCCAGCGCCCCAACCAACTCGGCAAGATTCTCGGCCGCATCGTCGGTCGCGCCAGGATCGGCCTCCACCGAGGTTACCTTGAGCGTTGGGCCTGCCGCCTCGGCCATGGCCGCAGCGAGCAGGCCGGCGCCGCCGTACAGGTCGAGGTTCGCCGCAACCGGGTCGAAGCGGTCATCGTCGATGAGGCCCCGCACGGCATCACGGACGGCTTCGAAGAGCACGAGCGGAGCCTCCCGGTGCACCTGCCAAAACCCGCCGGCTCGCACGAGAAACTCGCGGCCCCCCACAGATTCGCGAATAAGATCGCCCTCGCCGGCACGCTGTTTCTCGCCCGCTATGGTGAGCAGCATGCGCGGGTCATCGGCGCTCGGCGCAATCAAGTCAACGGATTCGACGTCGAGCAAGGTGTCGTCGAGTGGTGCAATGTACCCGATCTCTTCGACCGCGAGGGGGAGCGAGTCAACCGGAATGACTCGGCGACTGCGCGCTGCATATGGCCCGGCCTGGCCTGTCTCTGGGTCAACGTGCAAGCGAACCCTGGTGCGCCAGCCGAGGCCGTTCGCTTCATCATCGCCGGGAGCAGCCTCGACGGTGACGCCCCTGTCTCCGGTGAGGTGAGTAAGTTCATCGTCGTTGAGGCCGCCGAATCGGCGCAGCGCATCAGCCAGCACTTCGGCCTTGAGGGCACGTTGCCGGGGCAGCGCGATGTGCCCAAACTCTGCCCCGCCCGCCCGATCCTCGGGGTCTCGCTCGATGGATGCTTCTGACCACACGTGGGGGCGGCGATCCTCGGATGCCTGCAGCACCTCGACGGTGACGGCGCGGGCAAACGATTTGCGCTTCGCCTCGGTCACTCGTGCGCGCACCCGCTCGCCGGGAATCGTGTCGGAAACGAACACGACCCGCCCGTCGTGCCTTGCCACGCAGATGCCGCCGTGTGCGATGCCTGTGATGTCGAGGTCGACGAGGTCGCCTGGGGCGAGGGGAGTGGTCGTTTCTGCCATGTCCACTATTCTCGCACCGGCCAGCTGTGGGAAGCTTGCTGCATGCGTCTCTATCTCGCTTCTACGTCACCTGCCAGGCTCGCCGTGCTTCGCGCAGCGGGCATCGAACCGGTGTGTTTTTCGCCTGAGGTTGATGAGGCGGCCGAGGTGGCCGCGCTGGAACGCGAGGTCGGCAGGCGACTCACCGCGATTGAGCTGACCGAGTATCTCGGCAGGCTGAAAGCCGAAGATGTGGTGCGTCGGTACGGGGCCGAGGGCACAGGGGAGATCGATGGGCTGGTGCTCGGCGGTGACAGTGCGTTTCTGCTCGACGGTGAGATCCTCGGAAAGCCTCACTACCCAGACGTCGCTCTTTTGCGCGCCAAGCAGCACCGCGGCCGCTCGGGCGTGCTGCACTCGGGTCACTGGCTCATCGATCACACCGGGGGTGAGGTGCGTGGCGCGGCTGGGGCGGTTGACACGGCGACGGTGTCGCTCTCCGAGGATGTGACCGACGCCGAACTGGAGGCCTACGTTGCCACGGGCGAGCCGCTGCAGCTCGCGGGCGGGTTCGCGATTGACGGTCGTGCGGGGGCGTTTATTGATCACATTGAGGGAGCGCCCAGTTGCGTGATTGGGTTGTCTCTTCCGGCCCTGCGTAGGTTGGTGCGCGAGCTCGGCCATGATTGGCCTTCGCTGTGGAACCGAGACTGATCGGGACAGCAAACACAACGACGGGACAGCGAACACGAGTCAGAGCCCGCGGAGTGCAGGGCCGGGAGCGCTACCGCGGCG
>CAZJOZ010000134.1:0-2268 GCA_964547775.1 uncultured Leucobacter sp. | reverse complement strand
TCACGATTTTTGCAACAGAGCCTGTCTGCGTAACCGGCTCAAACGCGTCCACGCACAGCCCCGGGCGCCTTACCGCTGCTCGACATCGTGTACGGAGAGGCATCTGCGCAGGTCAGAGCCCTCGCCAGACGTCTCGCAGCACCATGTCGCCCGGGGGACCGTGGTGATTCATCTGATGCAATACGCAGACTAGCTGCGGCCCTAATAGGTCTTATCGGCCTATTAGGGCTTGCCTGGTCACGGGATGAGCTGGCGCACCTGCTTGGGGGTGGCTGCGAGTCGAGCTACGCCGTCGCTGATGAGCTGGTGTGATCCTGCGCTGGCGGCGCTGGTGATCGGGCCGGGGATCGCTGCGACGTTGCGGCCTGCGGCGTGTGCGATGCGTGCACCGAGCAGTGCGCCACTGCGCGCGCCTGCCTCGGTGATGAGCGTTGTTCCTGCGGCGAGGGCTGCCAGGCGCGAGCGCTCAATGAACCGGAATCGGGTGGGTGCTGCGCCCGGTTCAACTGCGGTGAGCAGCAGCGTGTTCGGTGCGGCCTCGATGGTGTCGATGAGCTGCCGGTGAGCCTCGGGGTAGGGTCGGCCGTGGCCGGATGCCTGCCAGATTATGAGTCGGTCGCCCTGGGCGAGCGCTGCGCGGGCGGCGGCCGCGTTGATGCCGTAGGCGGTGCCCGTCATGGTGACGTAATCGCGTGCGAGGTCAGCGACGAACTCGGCCGTGATCTGCGTGCCGTAGGCGGTGCTGGCGCGCGATCCGTCGATGTTCACGGTCTGGTCGAGCTGGTCGAGCAGCGACAGGTCGCCGCGTGCCCAAATGCGCGTTGGGGCGGTGGTGCCGATAGCGCTCAGTCGGCCGAAGAATGCCGGGTGCGAATGGGCGGTAAGCGTTGCCAGATCAGACATGGTGTGCTCCTTCCGAGCGGGTCGGGGTAGTTCCCCTTATCCCTCACGTTTTTTGCCGTGAAGGCACGAATGTGCCGCGCAGAGAGCGCAGCCGGAGTGCAAGTGACCGTGGAATACCGGAGCGAGCGCAGCGAGCGAGGATATGCCGCGAAAGCACTTGCGCGGAGGTGGAGCGAACGTATGCTGCCGAAGGCTTCAAGGTAAAAACGCGAAGCGTTCTAGCGGTGCGGCCGCGCAGCGGCCGACATACTGGCCGCCCTCTGTCGGCGGCCCCGGTCGCGGATGCGACCGGCTGGGGGAGCGCGAGGGGGTGACCCCTTCGCCCGCCGCCTGGGTGGCGGCGGGTACTGGTAACCCTGCGTATCAAGGTTGGGCGTATACGAGCTGAGTCAGGCTGTGGTTCAGCCGAGGGGCCTGACATCGCGAGCGTGGTCACGGCCTTGGCAGCAACGCCGATCGCGGGCACCATGGCGCGTGCGCCGATCTGCTCGGCCAGGGGCGCGCAGCGGGACCGTGCTGCTTCATCTGTCGGAGAACGCAGCGCGGCACCGGCACCACTGCGCATCCGGCTCGGGCATGTTCCCCCGCGAAGGGCTGGGGCAGTCAGTTCCGGCCTTCAGAGCGACGCGGGGGAGGGAATCGAGGACGCGTGCTCGGCGGCATGTGGGGATGCGACTGAGGGTCTGCGCTGGCGCTGGCCTAGACTCAGCACTGAGCGGGGACGGTTGTCCACGCTCCTGGTCGATCCATCCAGGAAGGTTGGGACATGTTCTTCAGGGCTCGGGCCAGCCTGTAAGTGGCGAGTAACAGGACCGCGCTGGAACGTCGCGCGGTCCTTTGTTCTGCCCACTCGCCCGCTCATTCCTGAGGGAAGTTCATGTCTTCTACCGATTCCTCTTCTTCTCTGCGATCCTCGCTACCACGGCCCAGGTGGCCATTGCTATTGTCCAATGCCTTGGATGCCGCTGGGCGTCGGGGTGTCGACTTCGTAACTGATGTCTTGGCGGTACTGGTTCTTGGAGCCAGTGCTGCGCAGATGGGTTTGCTCAACGCCATCGGAACACTGGCATTCCTCGTGCTGGGGATCCCGATTGGGGTCCTGGTCGACCGCTCGCCCACGGTGCGGCTGCTCGCTGGCTCTGGCCTGGTCCGAGCAATGCTGCTGGCGACGGTGATCACTGCCCTGGCACTGGACTCGCTGACCATGGTCCACTTGTACCTGGTCGCTGGGTTAGTCGGCACCACTACGGTCGTCACCGAGACCACACAGACTGCCATTGCCCCTCGAGTCGCCGGACAGGACGCGGTGGCCGCCCTGGAGATGCTCGATCCTCCACGCGATGAGTTCCCGCCTCGCCCCGACGA
>CAZJOZ010000133.1:0-2285 GCA_964547775.1 uncultured Leucobacter sp. | reverse complement strand
GCGACACGCCCGGGTTGCAAAGATGCCCTAACCCGTGTCAGAATAGACAGGTTCAGTACTTCTCGCGTGCGCGGGAATCACTGCCAGGCAGTGCATAGTGAGCGAAACTTCGCAAGACACTAGGCCGCGGGCAGCGAACACCACGCTCATCGCGTTCGTATACCGGAATTCCGGTTTCGTCTCGGTGTGCGTTTGACAGGTGAACAGCGAATGTCATTCTCCGTGAATGCCAGGGCGCTGATACGCAAGACGTCCAATGCTGGGCGCGCAGAGCCTTGTGCACGACACCGGGTTTCGCGTGGCAAGTATGACGCAACCAGAAAGAGAGAAAGTCTATGGCGGCTCAAAAAATCCGCATTCGACTGAAGTCGTATGACCATGAGGTCATCGACAGCTCGGCACGCAAGATCGTTGACACGGTCACCCGTGCAGGAGCAACCGTGATCGGCCCCGTGCCGCTCCCCACGGAGAAGAACGTTATCGCTGTGATCCGCTCACCGCACAAGTACAAGGACAGCCGCGAGCACTTTGAGAAGCGCACGCACAAGCGGCTCATCGACATCGTCGATCCCACTCCGAAGGCTGTCGATTCGCTCATGCGTCTTGACCTGCCTGCAGACGTCAATATCGAGATCAAGCTGTAAGGGGTCTCGAGATGTCACAGGTACAGCGCAACGTCAAGGGTCTGCTGGGCACCAAGCTCGGTATGACGCAGGTTTGGGACGAGAACGGCAATGTCGTTCCCGTTACCGTGATCGAGGTGGCACCAAACGTCGTCACCCAGATCCGCACCGCAGAGGTCGACGGCTACAGCGCCGTTCAGATCGCTGCGGGTCAGATTGATCCTCGTAAGGTCAACCAGCCCACCGCTGGTCACTTTGCGAAGGCAGGTGTGACGCCTCGTCGTCACCTGACCGAAATTCGCACCGCTGATGCAGGCGAGTACACCCCCGGCCAGGAGCTGACCGTTGACGGTCTGTTCGAGGCTGGCCAGCTCGTTGACGTGGTTGGCACGTCGAAGGGTAAGGGCTTCGCTGGCGCCATGAAGCGTCACAACTTTGCTGGCGCATCAGCGTCACACGGTGAACACCGCAACCACCGCAAGCCGGGCTCCGTCGGCGGTGCCGCAACGCCCGGTCGCGTGTTCAAGGGCAAGAAGCTCCCGGGTCGCATGGGCAATGATCGGGTCACCGTCCAGAACCTGAAGGTTCAGGCAGTTGACGCCGAGAAGGGCCTGCTGCTCGTCAAGGGTGCTGTTCCCGGTGGCCGTGGTCGCCTCGTATTCGTTCGCAACGCAGTGAAGGGGGCGTAGTTCATGGCTACCGCAACCAAGCTTCAGGTCGTTGACGCGGCAGGCAAGAAGGCCGGTACGGTCGAACTTCCCGAGTCGCTCTTCGGCGCAGAAACCAATGTTCCTCTGATTCACCAGGTGGTCACCGCTCAGCTCGCAGCAGCGCGCCAGGGCACCCACAAGGTGAAGGGCCGCGGCGAAGTCAGTGGCTCAGGCGCGAAGCCGTTCAAGCAGAAGGGCACCGGCCGCGCTCGTCAGGGTTCGGTCCGCATGCCGCAGCACCGCGGTGGTGGCGTTGTGCACGGTCCCGTGCCTCGCGACTACTCGCAGCGCACCCCCAAGAAGATGATCGCAGCAGCGCTCACCGGGCTGCTCAGCGACCGTGCGCGCGCAAATCGCGTACACGTTGTTGAGTCCTTCGGTCTGGCTGACAAGCCAAGCACCAAGGCTGCTCGCGAGGCTCTTGCCGCCATCGCTCCGGGACGCCGCGCACTGATCGTCATTGATCGCGCGGACGAACTGACCTGGCTGAGCCTGCGCAACCTGCAGAATGTGCACGTTGTGATGTGGGATCAGCTGAATGCCTACGACGTGGTCGTGAGTGACGATCTCGTCTTCACCAAGGCCGCTTTCGACGCATTCGTTGAGGCACGTGGCCAGAAGGAGGCCTCGAAGTGAGCCTGAACAAGTCGCCACACGACGTCATTATTCGCCCGATCGTGTCTGAGAAGAGCTACGGGCTGATCGACCAGAACGGCCAGTACACCTTTGAGGTGGCTCCGACCGCAAACAAGACTGAAATCAAGCTCGCTATCGAGCAGGTCTTCGGTGTGAAGGTCGACAAGATCAACACGCTGAACCGTAAGGGCAAGACGCGCCGTACCAAGTTCGGCATGGGGAAGCGCAAGGACACCAAGCGTGCCATTGTGACCCTCAAGTCGGGCACCATCGACATCTTCACGGCTGCGCTGTAGGTCGGAAGCGAAGAGGAAAC
>CAZJOZ010000132.1:0-2298 GCA_964547775.1 uncultured Leucobacter sp. | reverse complement strand
AGCGGCCACGACGTTCGTTGAGATGGTTCACCGCAGCAGTCGCAGCACTGCTCGCGCTGATGTTCACCGCACCGGCATCCTGGGCCGAAACACCCAACGAGGATCCGGGTGCGTCCACGCTCACCACGCGCCTTGCCGAAGTCGCTCAGGCGGGTGAACGCGACCCCGACGCGATCGCCGAAGAACTGGCACTCCCCACGGAAGGTGGCGGAAGTCTCGAGATCGCCGATGACGGGCGAGTACTCGTGAACGTCATGTTTTCGGGCCCGCCTAACGCCGCGACCCTCGAGGCCGTCGAGCGGATCGCCTCCGTCGAGGAGCAATACTCCTTTGTGCCAGCGGCAACGGTTCGCATTGATCCGGCGTTGCTTCCCGAACTCCAAGCAGTGCCAGGAGTGGCGAGTGCCCTCCCCGTACTGCAGCCGTTCACCAGTCGTGAGCTCGCTGGTGAGATTACCGGTGGGCTCGGGAATGGGCTCGCGAGTGGGCGCACCGGTGGGCTCGGGAATGGGCTCGCGAGTGGACTCGCAGGGATGGATGCCAGAGCGGGGCAGTCGGTACCGGCGATGCCTCACGCGACAGCGCCAAGCACGCCGTCGTGCCGATCCTTGCCCGTCGAAGCAGACGCGCCGCTCGGCACCGACCTCGCTCGCGAACTCTTTGGCGTCGACGGCTCCGGTGTCACGATCGGCATCATTTCCGATTCCTTCGCGAAGCACGAAACTCCGACTTCGTGGGAAGACGACGTCGCGTCAGGCGCGCTCCCTGGCCCAGGGAACCCCTGCGGCTACACCACCCCGGTCACCGTCCTCCACGACGAAAACGACGGCGGTGGGGACGAGGGCCGGGCGATGGCACAGCTGATCCACGGCATCGCACCGGGGGCGACGCTGATTTTCTCCGATGCCGGTACTGGCGATTTCGGCATGATGACGCGCATCTTTGCACTCGCTCAAGCGGGAGCCGACATCATCGTTGACGACATCACCTGGCCGACTGAGGCCCAATACCAGAAGAGTTACATCTCCCTCGCGATCGATGAAGTGCGCAGTCAGGGAATCTCGTACTTCACCTCGGCGGGCAACTCCACCGCAGTGGGCACCTCAGGCGAATCCAAGGGTGTGCCGATCTCGTCCTGGCAGACCCGCAAACTTCGTCCGATGGAGTGCCCCGAATGGGTCACCGTGGAAGCAGAGATCGACGGAGACATGCACTCGGTCGATGATGGATACGACTGCGTCGACTTCGATCCTTCGGAATCCGCGCAAGCTTACGACGTTCTGACGGTCAAATCCGCGGGCGAGCCCCGCGTCATGGCCTCGGTGGGCGAACCGATGGGCGGCGTCACCACGCAGTACGAAGTGCACTTCTACGAAGAAAAAGCAGACGAGGATCCCCAGAAGCTCGCAGCGCTGCTCCCCTTCGGCGGTGGCCTCCCAGGGCTCTTCGGCAGCTTCGAGGTATCCGCTGACACCAAGGTACGCATGGTTATCGTGCGTACGGCGCACGATCCCGGCGCTCCACTGCCCGAGTTCTTTGTGAAATTCATCCGAGACGGCGGGCTGTTCTCGGAACGGACATTCCTTGGTGACGGAGAGCACGATTTTGTTGGCAGCACCCTGTTTGGGCATCACGGCGCTGGCACCGGACTCGCCGTCGCTTCGCTCGAGTGGGATTCCCCGAAAACCTTGCGAGACTACAGTTCGCTCGGTCCCAGTCGGTTGCTCTTTGAACCCGTTTCGATCCCGTTCGACAAACCATCGCCCGCGTTGGACGAAGCGGTGGTGATCCATGGACCGCAGATTGCCTCGGTGGATGGAGTGCGCACCACGTTCTTTGGCGATGAAGACGATGACTACCGTTTCTTCGGTACCTCAGCGGCGGCGCCGCTTGCGGCAGCAGCGTATGCGTTGAGCAAGGAGTACGCTCCACAACTTGCCCCAGACGGACGCGACGATGCCGACCTGCGTGAAGCGCTGATGCTCACGACCGCGCTCACCAACCCCAGCGGTCCCCACGGAATCAACGACAACCCGTACCTCGACGCTGGCTTCTCGCACGAAGACGTGTTTGGCGCGGGACTGATCGACGTCGCCGGGATGATGCGTCTCATGCCAATCAAGGGGCTCGACGATGACGGTGCACACTCGGCGACATCCGACAGCATCACCGTCAACTGGAGTGCCCACATCGGTGCCCCTGAGTCGCTCGAGTTGGAACTCTACGATGTGGGGCCGGCGGCGAGCGCTGATGCGGACATGAGCGCGAGCGCGAGCGGAGGTGCTGCTGCACGTGTTG
>CAZJOZ010000131.1:0-2453 GCA_964547775.1 uncultured Leucobacter sp. | reverse complement strand
ATCATTGCCGGTGGCGACTCGATCGCAGGTGAAAGTGACTATGGGGTGAGGGGAACTGCCTACTCATTGCTGTATACGACCGACACTCCCGACGAAGCGCGTGCACTCATTGGCAAATTTGTGGCGGGTGGCGGCGAGGAAGCGATGCCGTTTGAGCAGGCACCCTGGGGTGGTTGGTACGGACAAGTCTTCGATCGGTACGGAGTCATGTGGGCATTCTCGTGTGACGAGTAACTGCTGGTGTGCGTTGATTCAGCCGTAGGTATAGAACCCGCGCCCGGTCGTGATGCCGAGATAGCCCTTGTCGATGTACTCTGACTTCACGTAGTCGGCGAACTGTTTCATCTCGGGGTCGTCGCTGTCTTTGTTCAGTTCGTACGGGGTCATCATGCCGACAACATCGTAGATCTGGAACGGGCCCATCGGTGAGCCCGTTGAAATGCGCCAGGTCTTGTCGATGTCTTCGATGCTCGCAATGTCGCGCACCAGGAGCTTTGCGGCAGCCCCCAGAAACGGTACGAGCAGTGAGTTCAGTACATACCCCGGTTGTTCTTTGTGAATGCGAATGGGCTGCATGCCAATCTCGGTGGCAAACTGTGCAGCTGCTTCGAATACCGCAGGATCGGTGCCAGTGTGCCCCATGATCTCGCAGGTGTTGAGACGCCACACCTGATTGGCGAAGTGCATGGCGAGAAACTTTTCGGGACGATCGGTGAATGGGGCGATGTCGCTCGGCAACAGTGTTGACGAGTTCGTGGCAAAGATCGTCTTCTGCGGGGCGACCGCGCTCACTTTCTCCCAGGTGGACTGTTTAATGTCGAGCCGTTCGGGCACCGCCTCGATGATCAGGTCAGCGTCTTTCACCGCGTCCGCGAGGTTTGACGATACGCGAATCCGAGTGATCGCAGCATCGAGCTTCTCGTCAGTAGCATCGGGGAGATCGTGCAGGTATGAGGGCCGCAGTTGCTCCCACCGCGCACCAAGTTTGCCCAAGATCTCATCGCTGATGTCGTAGGCGACCACCGTCTTTCCTGAGTAGGCGGCTTGAAAAATGATCTGCGATCCAAGCACCCCGGTGCCAAGTACGGTGAGATTCTGCATCGTTATCTCCTGTGGTTTCGCTGCTACAACACAGTGTGTTCTGTCAATCACAGTTCGTTGGCGGAATGAAGGCTTGTACAGATGTAGTGCCAGTGGTCTCGCCACGTCACCCCTTGCTCGGTGTGACGAGGTGCTGGCCGAGCCAGTGACCGCCGAGTGCACGCAATGCTCAGCGCGGTACAGTGTGAGGATGGGAGCAGGTCACGATCATGCGGGATCGGCTGCTCAGCCGGGGCAGCCGAGTGACGTGCGCTCGAGGCTGTGGATTGCATTCTCGATTACCGCGCTCGTTGTTGTGGCTCAGGCGGTTGGCTCGGTGCTGACCGGCAGTCTTGCACTGCTGACGGACACCGTGCATGCCTTTGTCGACGCCTCGGGGCTGCTGGTTGCCTTGGTCGCGGCGACGTTGTTGCTGAAGCCCGCGACCTCGAAGCGGACCTGGGGGTTTCGCCGGGTCGAGGTGCTTGCTGCCCTGGGTCAGGCGGCGCTCCTGATTCTGGTGGGGATCTATGCCGCGATTGAAGGCATTAGGCGACTCTTCGAACCACCCGAGGTGCGAGGGCCAGAGTTGCTCGTATTTGGTGTGATCGGGTTGCTCGCGAATGTCGTGGCGATACTGGTGTTGGCGTCACGCCGCAGCGCCAACTTCAACATGCGCGCCGCATTTCTCGAGGTGTTGAACGACGCGCTCGGGTCGCTCGGGGTGATCATCGCAGCGATCGTGATTTCGACGACCGGGTTTCAGCAGGCCGATGCGATCGCGGGGCTTTTCATTGCGGCGTTGATCGTTCCGCGGGCGATCCTGTTGATGCGGGAGACGGTCGGCGTGTTGATGGAGTTCAGCCCGCCGGGGCTCGACCTTGATGCGGTGCGTGAGCACTTGCTTGCGCTCGAGCATGTCGTCGACGTGCACGATCTGCATGCATCCACCGTTGCAACGGGGCTGCCTACCCTGACGGCTCACGTGGTGGTCACCGATGAGTGCTTCACGGATGGCTGCGCCATCGATCTCTTGACCGAGGTGAAACGGTGTGTGGCGGAACACTTCGACGTGTCGGTGCATCACTCGACCTTCCAAATCGAAACCGCGGCGGTCGCGGAGCGCGAGTCAGCCTCAATCATTCATCATTGAGGACAATTTCCACCTAATTCGATATACGTAATCTCCTATGCTGCCAGCGAGTCAGGCTAAAGTTTGACCATAGAACTTATAAGTTCTAAAATTGGTGCATGTGGACGGTTGACCTCGAACTCATCGAGGCATGGCTGCTTTCTTTGAGTGAAGACTCATACATCAACGTGAAGCGATCATGCTCAGCATGTAAATGTGGTGAATCGGCACGCCTGGCTGT
>CAZJOZ010000130.1:0-2470 GCA_964547775.1 uncultured Leucobacter sp. | reverse complement strand
ACCCCGAGCCAGTACCGCTCGACGTAGCTGGAGCGCGGGTCGTGGCCCCGGGCGTCGACGACCGGGTCGGACCACGGGCGGATCGTGACGTACGGGGACTGCGGGTCGAACGGCGTCGGACGTGGCGGCATGAAAGCCCCTCCCGGTTGGGAGATGAAACGCGAGCTACTATCGCGGAGGTGTCTCACCAACTGGGACGAGCTACTTGTCGCTGCGGCCTAGTGTAGAGAGCGACCTTAGCTGTTCTGAAGTCAGACTCCGAAGAGTTGCTCGGTCGACGAGCGGCTCTATTCAGAGGGCCGCGAGGAGCGTGGCGCATGCGTCTTCGCAACGCCGACAGGCCGCCGCACACACAGTGCAGTGTTCGTGCATCTTGTGCTTCTCGCACTCATCGGCGCAACTCGCGCAAGCGGTGCGGCACGCCTCCAGAACTGCCCGGGTGAGGTTGGCATCGTAGCCGGTACGTCTGGAAAGGATGCGGCCGGTAGTGTCGCAGATGTCGGCACAGTCCAAATTCGTGCGGATGCACTTCGTGAGCTCTTTGACCATCTCCTCACCTAGACACGCATCTGCGCAGGCGGTGCACGATTGGGCACATTCGATGCAGGCCTCAATACAGTCCACGAGCGCCTTCTGGTCAACCTGGCCGAGGTCTTTCGGATAGGTGCGGAGCATTTCTGCTGCGACAGTCATGATCGAATCCTCTCTCGTCGTCTTGGAACTCCCAAACTACGATCGCTGTGTCGCCTGCGGGACCCCGTTGAATACCCAGGGAGGGCATGGTATGCACAGCCGTGATGTTTTCCTCAACGTGGACGGTGAAGTGTTTCGCTGGTCGGTCTACGCAGTCGGGAGAGGGGAAACTCGCAGGATCAAGGCGACGGCAAAGAAGACGGTGATCAGCGCAACGTCGTAACTGGCGATTGTTTTGAAGAACGTGAGATTCCGCAGGGGTTCTTGGACTTGTCCATGAGGAGTGTTATTGAACGCGGCTGAGAACGGTTGTGCCGTCTGGGGTGATCTCGAGGATGCCGCGGTCGTCGATGACTGGGATGGCTCGGAAATGAAAGGCGAGCTGCTCTCGCCTCGATACCGCACCAATTGGGACGAGTTGCTCGCTGCTACGGCTTAGAGGTCTGGTCAGACTCCGACGGGCTGCACATGTGCTGCCGGTGGGGCGGCACGGCGGTCGCGCCGCTCGGTTGCTCGAACGCGCAGAAGCAAGGCGACCGAGGTGATGCCATTCATGATGAACTTCATCGCGTTCCAAATACATATAAGCACCACGAGATACAGCCACTTCGGGGCACCCTGCAAGATGAGCACGCTAACGAAGCCCGCCACGTAGACATACGCAACCGAGAGCAACATCGCAGGTACGCTCCATTTGAGGCCTCGACGCGTGCGGAGCGCGTCGAGTGCGATGTTGGTCGGCATGAACCGCCGCATGAAGCTGCGGATGTAAATGCTGAGTGTCCAGATGAGACGAAGCATTGGAACAGTCCTCTCCAAGTCGAGAGGCGACAGGAGGAGGAAGTGACCGTTCGACCGAAGTCGTTTGTCGTGTCAGCATAAGGAGTGCAGACGTAGCAGGTAGAGGCCGCCTATTGTTAGGTTACTCCTGTCACTCGGCGAGCGGAAGAGGCCAAATATCCTGGCTGATGACTTCTCCTCAGCCGACCCTCATCGAGATCTCGTCTTGCCATTGCTTTACTACCTGGTCGTGCTGTTGCGCAAGGAGCGGTAGCTGTTCGAAAATTGTAGGATGTGGAATCTCGGAACATCGTGGACACCGGATCTCGGTACTTCGTGCACAACCAATCTCACGACTTCGTACACAGCTACCCGCCACCACCCCCGAGAGCGTGACACTTACCCGCGAGTGAACACCTCTACAGCTTCGTCGCCTCGCTGCAACCAGTGCTCTTGACACTCTTCGTACTTTCGCCGCCACAACGGTGTGGGGTCCGACAGATGCACCCCACGAATCGCATAGGAATTCACATATCTGCCCTGCACTCGCAACGCCGCTAACGGCAACGGGAACGAGAACACCACCTCACCCGACCTCGGATCAGCGAGCAAGAACTCATCATCGGTGATCTCACGATAGTATTCGCGGCCACCATACTTCGCGGGGAGCTTCAAGTGCAGCCCATGGAAATACACTTGATGGTTTTCCTTGGTGAACCGTCCTAGGTTTTCTGCCGCTCTCAGGTGTTGGACAACTCCCGGGTGGGAGCGGCGTAGTAGATCTCTTCATGCTCTGCTGGAGGGATCATTCCGAGAGTACCGTGGAGTCTGCGGTGGTTGTACCAATCCACCCACCCAGCGGTCGCGAATTCAATATCCGTGATTGTTTTGTACGGGCCGTCATGAAACACCGTGGTACGGATGCATTCGGCTTTATAGACACCGTTTATGCTCTCCATCAGGGCATTATCGTACGCATCGCCGACAGACCCGATCG
>CAZJOZ010000129.1:0-2498 GCA_964547775.1 uncultured Leucobacter sp. | reverse complement strand
CCGAGCGTGTTCGCTAGGAGATCTCGCGGGTCGCTATACCGCCCGGGTATGAAGAGTTGCACGAACTCGATCGTGAGCGAGAGCGTCAGTCCAGCGACCGCGAAGAACATCACAACACGGTACGTGAGTCGTCTCAGGATCACGGGCAACAGCACCCCGAGCGGCACAAACATCACTACGTTCAGCAGGAACTCGAACACAGCGAAGGCGGTGCGACGGTTCGCACCCCATGATGCTGCGAGATCAGTCAACCATGCGAGCACCGCGTTCGGTGATGATCCTTCGCCGGGTTGAAAAACGAGGAATGCGACCGCAGTGAGATAGACGACCAGAAGGAGTACCGCCCAGCGCACGAGTGGCATCGGCACCGTAAGAGGCGAGGATGCCGAACCGTCAGGCTCGCTCTCGGGTTGCACAGGCGCATCCAGCAGGGGGTCACGACCCGGTTCAGCTCTCGCGAGAGAGGTCATCCCTGAGTGATCTGCTGGCACACCCGCCAGTGTATCGGCGGGGGAACTCTGCAGCGGTGACACCCTCCCTGCTTAGGCGAGAGTAAGCGCGGCCTGCTCTTCGAACGCTGCGTGCACCAGAATCGGCAGGTGGTCGCTCGTGCCGCGATCTAAGGTGCGCACTGAGTTAATCAGAAGCCCCGATGAGGTTGCGAAATCATAGTGCCCGCGGAACATCTTGTACCTGGTGTAAGTGCGCTTGTCGCTCAGATTCAGTTCGTGCCCCTCATCGAGCAGATGCCTGCCCAGGCGAGACTGGAACACCGGGTAGTTGAAGTCACCAACCATCAGGGCGGGAAGCCCCGGGCCAAGCTTGCGGAGCTCGCCAATCGCGGTTGAGATCTGGTGCCTGCGCAGAGAATTCAGCGCCGTCAGCGGTGCGGCGTGGAATGATGCTGCGACCAAGTCTCGCCCAGTCTCACGGTCGTGGAGACGCGCACCGAGGAGACGCTCATGCGCGGGCTGCAGCACACGATCGTGCAGCGACTTCTTGAGCTGGAAGCTGTGTGCCTCCCGCACGTGAAAGCGATCTTCGCGCACATACATGGCAAGCCCGAGTCGATTCTTCTCAGTTGCGTGCACGAGGCGCATATGCCCCAGCTCGGTAGGAAGTGTCACGGTCTCAGCCTCTTGCAGGCAGAGAATATCGACTTCGTGTTGCTCAGCTAGCCCGCCGATCTCACCCAGCGCGCGATTCTTTCGCAGGTTATAGCTGATGGTCTTCACGTGCCACCCTTCATCTCTTGGTTGGCTGATACGACAGCACTGTGCCGTGAGATAGATGCTACGCCCGTTGTCTGAACTCGCGGTGAAGTTCGCGGGTACCGCACAACGCTCACAGCGAACGCACACGCTTCCTTCGAAGGAATCGTGCAGGCGTCACGGTCGTACCTGCTTCGGGGTTCCCCGCTTTTCGCTCCGTACATCACCGAACGATAGTGCTCGCTCATCGAAACGTCTTTCCGGGCCGCCACCCCCGCGACCGCAACGCATCTTCTACCCGGCCCACCATCGTCCGAGGGTCTCTCGCGAGTTCGCGGGTAATTTGAAGCACGATCCACCCGTCTGCTCGTAAACGCTCGACCCGTTCCACATCGTGCGCCCAGGTGGCGCTGTGGATATCACCCTGGTACTCAATCGCAATCTTCAATTGGGGGTACACCATGTCGACGCACCCCAGAAAGGAGCCGTTGCCATCAAAGACGTCAACGTTCAGACCTGGTTCCGGCAACCCCGCAACAACCAGGTGCACCCGCACCAGCGACTCCTGGGGTGACCATGAATCTTCTCGCACGAGCGCGATCGCTCGTCGCAAGTTACTCGCACCCGGCCAATGCCCCAAGTTCACCCATTCGCGAAGTTGCTCGATCGTTGACAAGGGAGCGGTACCTGCGTCCCTTCTCCCCACACCGGGACGATACCTTCGCACAAAGTAGTCACCCACCGCCACGAGACTCGTCAACGGCAGATTGCCCATCAACGAGAAGGTGAGTTCAGGAGAAGCTACTCGTGCTCCCCGACGCAATGCCGTCTTTGCTCGATGCCGCATAACACTGTGCCCCGTCACGCCGTTGATTTGGGGAGCTCGTGAGCCTATCGCCGTCACGTGAAGATCAGGGGTGCTTCGGTGAGGGACCGGTGCTCCCCACCACAGCGCGGCTGTGCGATGACTCAAGAATTGGCGTTCGGTGAGGCGACGAGCAAGTGCACTCGTCAGCGCGAGTTCCCTCCGACGTGCGTGCGCAAATATCGAATCCCGTTTCTCACCTCCGTCGGCAGAGTCTGCACCGCTCTCATCCTCGCTCTGGTATCTGTCGCGCATACGTACCCCGCGGAAGGGGCGTATGAGATCCCGCGAACGCAGACGGCCTGGTGTGACACCTGCCGCAAGAGCCTCTCGAAAGGTGAAGGTATGCCCCAGGTGATTGGGAAGCGCTGAGTGAGCCATGTGAACACAATGGGGGTGGAGCTGCGGGGATCCTCGAGATA
>CAZJOZ010000128.1:0-2533 GCA_964547775.1 uncultured Leucobacter sp. | reverse complement strand
TCTTCATACCCGGGCGGTATAGCGACCCGCGAGATCTCCTAGCGAACACGCTCGGCGCCGTGCTCGGTGCGCTGCTCATCGTCGCGTGCCGCCGGCTCTTGACCGCGTCGCGTGCCCTTCCCGAATGATCGGCGACTAGGTGTAGTTCCCAGTGAGGTTGTGAACACGATCTGACGGAGTCTGTCCACCGATCCCGGTATGGGGTCTGTGATGATTGTAATAGTGCAACCACGACCGGTAAGCATCGACCCGCTCGGTTTCACTGGTATAGGTTTCCGCGTACGCCCACTCATCGGCAAGGGTCCGGTTGAATCGTTCTACTTTCCCATTCGTTTGCGGCCGGTACGGGCGAGTGCGATGATGCTTCACCTCTGGGCCCAATGCGCGCGCAAAGGCGTGGGAACGGTAGCACGAGCCGTTATCTGTCATCACCGCAGTGACGGTCACTCCGGCCTCAGCAAAGAACGCTCGGGCGCGTTCCCAGAACCCGGCCGCGGTCTCCTTCTTCTCGTCGGTGAGGATCTCTGAATATGCGAGCCGCGAATAGTCATCGACTGCGTGATGCAGGAAGGCATATCCGCGGCCGTGTTTCCCATAACCACTGTTCTTGCGTCCCGCGGTTCCGAGCATGCGATGCCCACCACCATCGGGGATCCGCCCGAGTTTCTTGATATCAATATGTACCAGCTCGCCTGGGGCTTGTTTCTCGTACCGCACGATGCGGGGCGTCCTGACAGGCAGCCCTGTAGCTCGATCAATATGAGCAAGCAACGGCATCCGATATCGGGTGAGGACGCGCTCGATTGTGGAGCGCGGGATACCGAGGTGGTAGCTGATGCGGTGTGGTCCCCACTGGCGAGTAAAACGGAGACTGATGATGCGATGCTCGCGACGTTTTGAGAGTCTGGTGGGCGAACAGTGCGGACGTGACGAACGATCTTCGAGAGACTCACCGGCACGATATCTTGTCGCCCATTTCGAGGCAGTGGCGGGCGAGACTTGGAAGCGTTCCGCAGCTCGTCTGATGGGCCAACCCTCATCGACGATCAGGGCAGCGAGGCGTCGTCTACCGATTGGGGTGAGGGGTGCGTTAGCGTGAGACATGAAGACCTCCGGCTTGGATGTTGAGTGTGGTAACCCACATCCTGCCGGAGGTCTTCATCTATCTCGAGCGTTCACAACGTCCCGAGGAACTACACCTAGTGACCGGAGGCAACACCGCCTGGGAGCAGGTGAATGACCTTGGGCTCACCGTTGCTGCGCTCGGAATACACGACGATGAGATCAGCGGCGCGGGCGTCGGCTCTTTCGCCCTCACCGATTGCGCTTCCAAGGTAACCGGAGACGTTGCAGGGACTGGAACAGCGACGTTCCCAAGCCTTGAGGTCGGTGCATACGTGGTCCGTGAGATCGACGCACCATCGCGCATCGTGGAGCATGCGGCACCGTTCATCGTGACTGTGCCTACCCCAGCCATCGGCGCGCAAGCAGGGCAGTGGCTCTACGATGTGCATGTCTTCCCGAAGAACCAGGAACTCCTCACCCCCGGCAAGGTCATCAGCGGCCAAGGGGCAGACTCCGCAGTGCTCGGGGATGACATCACCTACGAGATCACCCAAACCATTCCGGGAGTC
Source organism: uncultured Leucobacter sp. (assembly GCA_964547775.1). Lineage (GTDB taxonomy): Bacteria > Actinomycetota > Actinomycetes > Actinomycetales > Microbacteriaceae > Leucobacter. The sequence continues at coordinate 899 of CAZJOZ010000128.1, read as the reverse complement.
GGTGACGATGGGTATACCTCGTTCAGGATTGTTGACCGGCTTGACCCGAAACTCGATTATGTGCCAGGCACGGTCACCGTGTTCGTCAACGGAACAGCGGTGAGCGGCGAAGATCTCGACGATGTCATAGTGACGTGGGAAACGGCCCCAACGAGAGCACTCGAGGTTGCGCTCGTCGGTGGCCTGCTTGCCGATCTTGAGGCTGATCACACAGTCACCGTCACCTTTACGGCTCGGGCCAACGCTCCAGGCGCCATAGACAACGAACCAGTCACCTTCTTGAACGACTGGGACGTCATTGGCACGCCGGTGCAGACTCGCTGGGGTGCCGTTGACTTGGCGAAGGTTAATGCTTCGGTCCCCGTGCAGGGTTCAGACCCCTTTCCCGGTCTCGTTGGCGCTGAGTTCGAGCTGTGGATGGGACCATCAGACGTCCCTGGCTGCGCCGCCGAGAATGCCACTGGAAACGCACGAGTCCCCGGAACCGTCGTCTCCGGAGCAAATGGTGTGCTCGGGATGCGCAGCGGGAGCGATGTCGTTCCCCTCACCGCGCTGTGGGTTGGTGACGATTCGGTCGGCGGCACGCACGACTACACCGAGCGGTGCTACTACTTGGTCGAGACGAAGGCTCCAGCAGGGTTTGTCCTTCCAGCCGCACCAAACAATCGAACGGAATTTATCGTGCATGCTGGTGAAACAGCGCACCCTGAGGCAACCCGTGCCATCGAAAACGCGCAGCAGCAGGTGCCCGAGATTCCGCTCACCGGTGCTGCCGGTCAGGTGATCATCCTCGTCGCCGGCGCATCGCTCATCGCCGTTGCCCTGAGCCTGGTGCTGGTGAAGCGCCGCAAGACCGTAGGGGAGTAGCCGGCCGTGCGAGGCGACCCTCACCTCGCGCA
>CAZJOZ010000127.1:0-2562 GCA_964547775.1 uncultured Leucobacter sp. | reverse complement strand
GACCACCGCTTCTACCACGTGCCCGCCTCGAACACCGCGGTCGGTCACCTCGTGATCTCGAACCCAGGTGCGCCAGGATCCGCGGCAGCGTCTGCCTAAGACAGAGAGACAGTGAAACCGGTGGTGGCCCGAGCTGACGCTTGGGCCACCACCGTTGACAAGGGTCAAGAGCGAAGGAGAAACCCAGAGTGAGCGAAAAAGTACGTATTGCCGTCGTTGGTGCGGCGGGTGCATTCGGTGTGAAGCACCTTGAGGGTCTGGCCAACATTGATGACGCCGAAGTGACGGTGGTGAGCGCAACCTCGCAGGAGAAAGCCGACGCGGTCGCAGCGAAGTTTGGCGTGCCGAATGCGGTGGTGGGTCTCGAAGCGGTGCTCGAGCGGGATGACGTTGATGCGGTGATCCTCGCGACGCCGACCGGGCTGCATGCTTCACAGGCGCAGGCGGTGCTGAAGGCTGGCAAGCATGTTGAGGTTGAGATTCCGCTCGCAGACTCTCTCGAGGATGCTGAGGCGACCCTTGCGCTCGCTGACGAGCTCGGCAAGCAGTCGGGGCTTGTGGCCATGGTGGGCCACACCCGCCGCTTCAACCCTTCGCACCAGCTCGTGCACAATCGCATCGTCGCGGGCGAGTTCGCCGTGCAGCAGATGGATGTGCAGACCTACTTCTTCCGTCGCACGAACACCAACGCAAAGGGTGAGCCTCGTTCGTGGACCGACCACTTGCTGTGGCACCACGCGGCGCACACCGTTGACCTGTTCGCCTACCAGGCAGGAAAGATTGTCCAGGCAAACGCCATCCAGGGGCCGATCCACCCAGAGCTTGGCATTGCCATGGACATGTCGATTCAGTTGAAGAGTGAGACGGGCGCAATCTGCACCCTGTCACTCTCGTTCAACAATGATGGTCCGTTCGGCACCTTCTTCCGTTACATCGGCGACACGGCAACCTACCTCGCCCGCTATGACGATCTCTACACCGGAAACGAAGAACAGATCGACGTGTCGAACGTTGCGGTCAGCATGAACGGAATTGAACTGCAGGACCGTGAGTTTGTCGCGGCCATTCGCGAGGGTCGCGAGCCCAACTCGTCGGTGCGTCAGGTGATCGACTGCTACCGCGTGCTCGGTGCCCTGGAAGAGCAGCTCGAGGAGCAGTCCGCGTGAACCTGCCTCGGATCGGCCTCGGATGCATGTCCCTGAGTCACGCCTACGGCGTGCCGCCGGCACCCGAGGCCGGTCTGGCGCTGTTGCGTGCGGCCCTCGATGAGGGTGTGGGTATGTTCGACACCGCCACCCTGTACGGCGGCGGACGCAACGAAGAACTTGTCGGGCGCGCCCTCGCTGGTCGCCGTGACGACGTGATCCTTGCGAGCAAAGGCGGTATGGCGCTCGTCGACGGGGTGAAACAGATTGACGGCAGGCCTGACACGCTTCGTGCCCAGGTTGATGCGTCGCTGGCGAGGCTCGGGGTCGATCACATCGATCTCTACTACCTGCACCGCTGGGACAAGAAGGTGCCCATCGCCGAGAGTGTTGGCGCCCTCGCTGAAGCTCAGGCAGCTGGGAAGATCGGCGCGATTGGGCTGTCTGAGGTGTCAGTTGAGCGGTTGCGCGAAGCCCAGGCCGAAGCGCCGATTGCCGCGGTGCAAAATGAATACTCCCTGTGGAGTCGAAACCCTGAGCTCGGCATGCTCGAGGCAACACGCGAGAGCGGCGTCGCTCTCGTCGCCTTCTCGCCTCTCGCCCGCGGCTTCCTCAGCGACGGTGTCACCGACCCTGCCGAGTTCGCGCCCAACGATATCCGCCGCAATATGCCCCGATTCCAGCCCGAGCACTGGTCCGCCAACGCGCGACTGCTGCCGGCGTGGCAAGCGCTCGCCGAAGAGGCTGGCTGCACCCCGGGTCAGCTGGCACTCGCTTGGGTGATGTCTCGCGGTGACCATGTGGTGCCGATCCCCGGGACGACAAGCCTGCAACACCTGCGTGAGAATCAAGCGGCCGCCGAACTTGCGGTTGATGCCGCGCTGCTCGCGCGCGCTGGTGAGCTGATCGACACGCATACGGTCTCCGGCGCACGCTACGCCCCCGCGGCGGCGGCTGAGGTTGACGCAGAAACGTTTGACGGGAGTGCTGCGTGAGGGCGGTATCGTCGATGGCCACTCGTCATCTGCTCGCTGACTTGGCCGATGCTGCGTACGAAGCCGGCTATGACCGGGTGAATCTTGAGTCGTTGGGGGGCGTCGAAGCCGCCCAGCGGGTCGCCGCTGGTGAGCCATACGACCTCGTGTTCCTCGCGAACGGTGCGCTGCGGAAGCTTGCGTCCGCGGGTCACGTGATTGCTGACTCGGTGACCCCCTTGGTGCTGTCGCAGGTCGCTGTGGGGGTGCCATCGGGCACTGACGAGGCAGCTTCTGCGCCTGCCCCGGGCTCGGTCGCGTTCGAGGATGCAGGCGCACTGCGCCACGCGCTGCTGGCTGCTGACCGCATCGGCTATTCGACGGGGCCCAGTGGTGACGCGCTCGTGCGCATGATCGACGAGTGGGGGCTGACTGCGGAGCTC
>CAZJOZ010000126.1:1307-2626 GCA_964547775.1 uncultured Leucobacter sp. | reverse complement strand
GATTCGTCGGCGTAACGTTCTGCGAGTTCTTTCGCGATCGGCCGTAACCGACCTGCCGTCTCTCGGGACGCGATGTCGAGGACGGCCTGTTCGTAACGGTCTCGGCGATCGGTATCGGTGATGATCGCTCCCGCTTCGATAATGACGGTGACGTGGGCTGTGTTGATGGTGCCGGAAGCAACTGCTCTGTGGGTAGCGGGGTAGTGGGTGACCAGGGTGTGGGCGCGGGTCATGCGGGTGGTGACGGTGCGGTCTGATTCGCGGAGCGCGGTTCCGATTTCGGAGGCGATCATGCGGTGGGCCATGCTGCCGCCGTCGGGGTGCTCGCCGGAGTCAGCGATGTTCGCGGCGAGCGAGGCTGCGGCGGCGAGAAGTGTGGCTTCTTCAGCGTCGAGCCTGAGCTTTGCCGCCCGAACACTCGTGAGGCCTGACACGACCCGGTCGAGCTCGGCGAGCTGCTCGGGCGCGGGGGTCAGGGTGCTGGTCATGTCTCCATTGAAGCAGGCACCACTGACTCCAAGGGGAGGGAGGTGGCTGGTTGTGAAGAACGGGGAATTGCGAGGTGTTGGAGCAGATTGTGGACTGCGAAGGCACCGAACCTCACCACCGCTCACTCACGCCAATACGATGGAGCGCAGTCAAAGGCAAGACCGAGTCAGAAACTGCCTCTACCCGAGCATTGCACGGGCCTGCCGCAGCACCGGCTCGTCGACCATCTTCCCCTCGAAACGAAACACTCCCGGCTGCCGCTCTGCTTCAGCAAGCACCCGCTCTGCCCATGCGACCTCATCAGGTGTCGGCGCATACCCGGCTCGGATCGTCTCAATTTGCGACGGATGAATCGCCGCCGTCGCGTCAAAACCGCTTGCTACCGCATCCTGCACCTCGGCACGCAGACCGGCGAGATCCGGGATGTTCATATACACCGAGTCGATCGCGAGCTTGCCCGCAGCTTTTGCCGCGAACAACACCCGCGCCCGCGCATACCGCGCAAAGTCCCGATAGCGACCGTCGTCGTGCCTCGACGATCGGCCACCCATGCTCGCGGCGAGATCCTCGGCGCCCCACATCGTGGCCATGACGGCTGGGTGCGCGGCAATTGCTGGGGATCTTTCAACACCCACCACGGTCTCGCACAGCGCAATAACCCGGTAGCCTGCATCCGCGAGCGCGTCGACCTGGGCGGCGTTCTCCGCTTTCGCCAACATCACGGTGCGGTAGGTCGTGTGAGCAAGCGCCTCCAGATCGCGGGCATGGTCTTCGGTATCGACCGGGTTGACCCGAACGATGACGCGCGCAGGATCGAGCGCTCCTGCACC
>CAZJOZ010000126.1:0-1207 GCA_964547775.1 uncultured Leucobacter sp. | reverse complement strand
GCGCGGCTCCGTCACGCTCAGGAAGCGTCTGCATGAGCGTGGATCGCTTCGCGCGTGCCACCACCTCGCCGCGCTGATTGCGCATCGTGTGCTCAAACTCGACGATGCCCTGCGTCGGCCGAGAGTTCGAGAGCCGCTTGCTGCCGATGCGTGTTTCAGCGTATAGCGTGTCTCCGACGCGCACTGGCGCGGGAAACGACACCTCGGTGAATCCGAGATTGGCGACGATCGTGCCCAGGGTGAGTTGCGACACGGAGAGCCCGACCAGTGTCGAGAGCGTGAACATGCTGTTGACGAGACGCTCACCAAACTCCGTGCCTTCGCTCCATGCCGCATCGAGGTGCAGTGACTGCGTGTTCATGGTGAGGGTCGTGAACATGACGTTATCGGCCTCAGTCACGGTGCGACCGGGTCGGTGCAGGTAGACAGCGCCGACCTCGAACTCCTCAAAGTAGAGCCCGCGCTGTTCGATACGTGTTGGGGCCGCGGCGCCCTCTCCGGCCCCGGTATCGGCAGAGTCTGCCGGTACGGTGCGTTCAATCATGGGGTCTCCTTCAGGGCACTTTGTTCCTCGGCTGGTTCCACGCTAATCAATGCGAGCGTTTGCCCGCGAGTAACCTGATCGCCGACCGCCGCCATCAGCGACACGGTGCCAGCGACGGTCGCACGAAGCACGTGCTCCATTTTCATTGCTTCGACAACGATGACCGGGTCACCGACCTCGACGAGCGAGCCATTGGTGGCGGGGGCCAGCACCACGGTGCCGGGCATCGGTGACTCCAGGCGAGGATCACTCGACCCTGCCTCGTCGCTGGCGTGTGTTTCACGTGCAACCGTGAACTCGAACAGCACTCCGTCATGCGAGAACGACACGGTATCGCCGGTAACGACGGCGGTGAGGGTGCGAGCGATGCCGTCAACGACGGTGGTGAATTGATGATCACCGACCGCATGCACGGTGTCTGCCGGAGATGCTGCCAAAGTCGGAGATGCTGCCGAAGCCGAAGCCGAAGCCGAAGCCGAAGCCGAAGCCGCGGCCAAAGCCAAAGCCGGAGCCGGCGATGCGGATGCCCTCGCAGCCGACCCCCCGGGCAGCACCACCTCGCGGATCTCCTCTCCCGAACGTAACCGATATGTCGTTGGGGCTGGTGCCCCGAGCCGCCAACCGCTGCGAACCGTCCATGGACCCGTCGCAGACCGGAGGTCA
>CAZJOZ010000125.1:0-2736 GCA_964547775.1 uncultured Leucobacter sp. | reverse complement strand
GAAGACCAAAATGGTGTGAAGTATTTCCATGCCTCCAACATACGCAGATTTCCCGCTCACTGCGTGTGTGGCGTGGCGTTTGCGAGTACTGGCGCGTCGCATCGGTCGCACCAGTAGCATGGGCACAGCGGGCGGGATTGCGCGATGGTGGGGGATTGCGCGATACTGGGGGCCACACGCGACCAGATGCGACGCCTGCGCCTTCATGAGAAAGGATGACACCGATGACCACTGAACCGTCAACGGAGTTTCATCAGGATGAACATCACCAGCAGAACGTCGGCCAGCGCCTGAACTGGCTCCGTGCAGGGGTGCTCGGTGCAAATGATGGCATCGTGTCGACCGCTGGCGTGGTGATCGGTGTGGCCGCGGCAAGTCCCAGCAACGTACTCGTCATCGCGACCGCCGGCATCGCCGCGCTCGTCGCCGGCGCATTCTCCATGGCGGGAGGCGAGTACGTCTCCGTCAGCACACAGCGCGACACCGAAAAAGCGCTCATCGAGAAGGAACGGTGGGAGCTCGAACACATGCCCGAAGAGGAGCTCGACGAGTTGACGCAACTCTATCGTCAGCGGGGGCTCTCTGAAGAGCTCGCGCGACAGGTCGCGGTAGAGCTGACCGCGAAAGATGCGCTCGCCGCACACGCGGAAATTGAACTCGGTATCAACCACGAAGAGTTCACCAGCCCATGGGCCGCGGCCGTGTCATCGTTTGTCTCCTTCACCGTGGGTGCGCTGATTCCGCTCATCATGATCCTGCTGCCACTGGGGGGCCACCGCACCTGGATCGCCGCGGTTGGCGTGGTCATTGGCCTCTTCCTCACCGGGTGGATTAGTGCCGCCCTCGGTGGTGCCCCGCGGGGTCGAGCGATTGTGCGAAACGTGGTGATGGGCCTCGCCACGATGGCGGCGACCTACCTCATTGGAAGCCTGTTCGGAGTCGCAGTCGGGTAAGCGACATGGCACGCCTCATTCGTGCGTCATAATGAGGGAATGTTCGGAGAACATACAGACGTGCAGTGGGCGGCCCTCGGCTTTGTGTACCTGGGGATCACGCTCATCCTTGCGATGGTCATCCGTCGATACGTCAGTGTGCTCGCAAAGCTGTATCTGCCCGCAAGCGTCATTGCCGGGGCGCTGCTGATTCTCGCCGGTCCCCAAGCCATGGGCGCATGGACCGGTGGGTGGAGCCTCGTGCCTGCGGAAGCCTACTTCGTGATGGAACGATTGCCCGGCATTCTGATCAATGTGGTCTTTGCCGCGATCATGCTTGGAAAGAGCCTGCCGAAGATTCGTCAAATCTGGAATGAGTCTGCGCCACACGTGATCCTGGGAAGCATCTTCTCCTTTGGCCAGTTCGCTCTCGGAGCGCTCGCCATCGCCTTCATTCTCACGCCCTTCTTCGGTCTGCCCGATGTTGCGGGATCAATTCTCGAGCTCGCCTTTGCGGGAGGTCACGGCACCATCGCGGGTATGGGCGGCATGCTGGAAGAGGCAGGCGCCCCAGAAATCATTGACGTCGGCCTCGGTCTCGCAACCATCAGCATGGTCACCGGCGTCGTCGGCGGTTCGCTGATTGTGAATTACGGCATCCGGAGCCCGAACATCGAGGTGACCCGCACCAGCGCGATCGATACCGATGAGGTGTCATCACTGCAGGAGGTGCGACCGAACCGAGGGGACAGCCAGCCCGCCGGAGACGTTGGCCTCGGTTCCATCAGCCGCAGCTTCGGGGCAATCATGGCGGCGATCGCCGTCGGTATTGTGATCCTGAGCCTCTTGCGACTCATCTCGAACGCACTCGGCTCTGACCTGTTCGACAACTTCCCACTCTTTCCCTTCACCGTGATCGGTGGCTTCCTGGTGCAGTTGGTGTTGACCGCGACAAAATCGGAACACCTGGTCGAGCGGCGCACCGTCAACGACATCGCGGGTTTGTGCCTGGATCTGCTCATTGCCGCGGCCATCGGCACCCTGTCACTCGCTGCGCTGGGCGCAAACATTCCGGCGATGGTGATTCTCACCGTGATCGCGGTCGGCTGGAGTGTCGTCGGCATGCTGTGGCTCGGTCCGAAAATTCACCGCACCCATTGGTTCGAACACGCGATCGCCGATTACGGGCAATCGCAGGGCAACGTTGCGACGGGCTTCATTCTTGCCGACATGGTCGATCCAGACCATCGAACGAACACCGCTCGCGCATACGGGTACAAGCAGCTCAGTTACGAACCGCTCCTGGGCGGTGGCATTATCACGGCGTTCAGTGTTCCCGTGCTCGTGCAGATTGGTTCGCTCTGGTTCGGCATCGCAACGCTCGCGATTACGGTGCTCCTCATCCTGTGGGGTGTGCTGCGGAAACGAGGCGCGCGGGTTACGGCCTAACGCTGGGCGGGATCACCGTTCCAGTCGCGGCCCACCTTTTGTCTCGCCTGATGCTGGCGCGTTTGTGCCACTTTCCCACAGGTGGACAGAGCGTGCCTACGATGGTGAGACACATCGACGTGAGAAAGGTTCACCATGTCTCAGAACCAGGGATTTGATCCGTCACAGGCGGGAGAGCCCGCTGCGACACCCCAGACCCCCGCGGCTCCCGAGCCTCCAGCGGCTCCCCAGACCCCGACCACAGCAGCCCCGGGCGCTCAGCCAGCAGCGCACCCGGCGCCGACACCTACCGGGCCAGCGGTGCCCGTTGCGCAGCCGTCTCAGGTAAGCGCATCGAACGGTCTCGCACTGGCGT
>CAZJOZ010000124.1:0-2795 GCA_964547775.1 uncultured Leucobacter sp. | reverse complement strand
TGTCTCTGCGGCGGTCACGCTCGCGCCGCTCAGTTCCGTCGGAACACGAGCAAGGCATCGGCGATGAGGTCGTGGGGGTGCTGGTCCCACAGGATCGGGGTGGTACTGACGTGGGTGAGGTGTCTCATGAGCACCTTGGAACAGTCTTCAATCAATGGGGTGAGGTGACCTCGGTAGGCAATGTCTGCCACGTTCCACACCACGTATCCACCAGAGCGGACCAGGCGCGCGCACTGCGCAGCCACGAGCTCAAGTTCCCGCAGATACCGACGGTAATCCCCGCCATCCCGCTCGTAGGCGGTCAGCGGGTCGGCACCATGAAATCGTTTCGTCATGTACGGCGGTGACGTGAGCACCAGAGACACGGTGCCTGTGAGCGGCGCATCAGCTGCCTGTTGCGGGTTCCAGTCTCCGCGATCCTTGGCTCGTCGCAGCACGCGGATCAGCTCACGCGCATCACCCTCGAGCATCGTCGCGGCCGGTACTCGCTCGCGCACCAGCGCGACCCGTTCGGGCAGTAACTCGACCCCTACCGCACGACGGCCAAGCGTGACGGCCCGTTCGAGCGTGGTTCCGAACCCTGCGAAGGGATCGAGCACCCAGTCGCCCGGGCCGGTGCAGCGTTCGATGACATGATCCACCGTGTCAGCCACCATGTGGACGTCCTCGTCAGCACCCGCGGGCCGCTCAGCGAGAAAGGTGTCATGCTGCGCAGTCAACCGGTGATCAAGTGGCACATCCCACAGTGTAGATCAGTGTCGCCGCGTCACCCCTGACATTTCACTCGGGGAGCTCACGCTCAAACGTGCTCGGGATCGGGAATCTTCGCTCCAGGAACTCGCCGAGAAGTTGGGAGACTTCAGCCTGCCGCTTCGGGTCAAGGTCGGTGTCGTTCAGGCACACGACATCGAGCTTGCGCTGAAACGCAAACCATTCCAGGCGAAGCGGAGCACGTTCGCTTGAGATATCCAGGTAGTCGTAGGCGATGGAACCTGGGATGGCGCGGCCCGTGGCGTAGCCGTGGAAGTGGATGAGTGAGGATGCGATGGACACATCCGTGGGGTCTCGGAACCGCGCCGATGCCACCCGTCGAAAGAGTTCTGGATGCTGTGCCTCGAGTTCCGCAAGCACACTGCGGCGCTGGGGGTGCGGGGTGTGCTTGAACTTGTTCGTCACCGTTCGACCGTGCCACTGGCGCATGAACGCGCGACCGTTCTTTGCCGCAGCCAATACCGGGAGGTCCCTGACTGACACCTCGTCAATGTCAAGCGGTGCGCGCGAGGGAAAGAACTTCCAGAGCCCGCTCCCGGTGAAGAACTGCTCGGGTCGCACGGGGCGCAGAAAGAACAGGTCGTCATTCATATAGAGGTACTGTTCGCTGAGCCCGGGAATATGGTGGAGCTGCGACTCGATGGCGTGGGAATTGAAGACGGGGAGCACGCTCGGGTCGGAAAAGATCTCCCGGTGGTCGACGACGGTGAGTTTCGGATGATCGCGTCGCAACCACTCAGGCACCTGCCGATCGGTGACCAGGTAGATGTGGTTGACCCAGCTGGCATACGCCTCGAGTGATCGCAGTGAATACTTCAGCTCGTCGCGGCTGGTAAATCGAGACTCGCTGAGCGCCGTTTCGTTGACTGATCCGGGATCAATGAGTCCCTGTGCGCGCGCCTTGCGTGCGCGCCACTCGGGGTCGTTGCCATCGACCCAGGTGTAGACCACGTCGACCGGCTCAGTCACCTCGTAGAGGTGCGGCACCTTCGCAGCATCTTCGCCTGCTCCACCACCGGACATTTGCGCCCAGGTGTTCGGGGTGAGGTATTCAAACGGGGTGTTTCGACGCCGAATGCGTCGCTGGAGGGTGCCTTCCAGATGGGTCGAACCGTCTGCGCGCGGCACCCCTGCCGGAAGCCGTTCCCACGGCTCAATGGTGACCCGTTCTGCAGAGGTCGACATGAGAGTGCCACTCGGGCCCATGATCCGTCGCTCGATGACGACTTTCGCGACGCGGTCTGGCGAGCGGAGCGCGCGGCGCAAGGACACCGACTGTGCGGCGTCATCTTCAAAACGGATCGTCCACCCCTCCATCTGGCGCACCTCGAGGAGGGCTTGCACGGCCGCGCGCGTGTGTTCCTGTTCGATGATGATGAGCGGCTTCAGCGGGGTGCGCTGCTGCACGGTCACTGCGTCGATACCGTGGGCCGCAAGCACCGCGCGCACGCGCGCTTGGTTCTGCGTCGCGGATGCTTGCGCATCGTAGCGCTCCCACACCACGGTCGTGGGTTTGCTGCCACCGTTGAAACGCACCGGGTACTGAGGGTCGCGAGCAGCACGCAGTCGTCGCAAGATTCGCTGCCGCCGCTGCCACGGATGCTGCTGCATGCGCAGTCGCGCAAGCCATACCGTCGCCCTCATGGGAAGATGCCGGCCGAGCCGACGCCCGAGTGAGGTGAGCGGATCTTGCATACGTGTGAACTCCGTAACGGTCGGGGTATGGTGATTCCCACGGTAGAGCGCCCGGCTCAGCGTCTCCTGTCAATGTCTGGGGCAGCGCCTGAGAGTTCCCGGTGCCCGAGCAATGTTGCGCCACCAACCATGTCGGCAGAACGCAGCGGGGTGGGAAGCAGATCTCTCTGCCTCCCACCCCGCTGCGAACCGGTCGCTTCGCTGCCGCTGTTACGCTGCGACGAAGTACAGGCGCTTGTTCGCGAACTCGCCGATGCCGATCGGTCCCATTTCTCGGCCGTAACCGGAGCGCTTCACCCCGCCGAAGGGAATCTCTGCAGCCTCAGCGG
>CAZJOZ010000123.1:0-2833 GCA_964547775.1 uncultured Leucobacter sp. | reverse complement strand
TACGTAACGGATGTAGACACGTGAAGCAGGTAGGCGCGTGACTCATACTCCCGGGCGTGACTTCTTGCACTCTCGACGACGGGGAACCTCAATCCGTTCCCTACGTGAAGACGATCATGCTGTTTAGCCGAGCTATTCGGTAGCGCGCGTGGGTCGAACCGGTAGCGCGGGCGGGTGCAACCGGAGCGCTCTCCCGCCCGCGCTTGAGACGTGTTACCCGTCGTTACCCTCGCTGCCGGCATCGATAGCCGTGTGTCTGCGCATATTCGGGCCCGCGAGTTGCACGATCTCAGCGTTCGACACGATCCGGTTCAAAATGGATTCCGCGATCACTGCGTCATGCAGCGATTTGTACCAGTCTTCGGGGTCGAACTGGCTCGTGACTACGGTCGCACCCTTGCCCTCTCTCGCGGCAAGAATATTGAGGACCTCCGCCGCGGTCTCACTACTAATCGGGGTTGTCAGGAAATCATCCAGAACAAGCGCGTCGCACGTATGAAGGTCCTGCAGGAATTTCAGCCTGGCCGGGTCAGTGTGATGGTACACAGCGAGTTGGTTCGCGAGGTCGTCCAACCGGAAATAGCGTGCGGTGTAATCACGGCGACAGGCCGCGTTCACCATCGCTTGTGCGAGGTATGATTTCCCCACGCTTGATGATCCGAGAATGACCAGGTTTGTGCAGTGATCTACCCATCTGCATGCAGCAAGTCTGGCAACGACTTCACGGTTCAACGAGCGGCCATCGAGGTAGTGGATGTCCTCGACGCAGGCGGCTGGGTTCGGGGTGCGCGATGCTTTCAACAGTTTCAACATGCGACGCTCACCCCGAGCTTCGGTCTCCTGATTCAGGGCGTGTCTGATTTTCTGCGAGAACGACCACTCATCACACGAGGGGTCATTTGCGATACTGATGACTGTTTCACCAAACGCCGTCATTCGGAGCTTCGTGAACAGGGGCATATCGTCCTCGGTGAGGTGCTGGTCAAGCATTTGTGCCCTCCGTTCCCGTCTGGGTGCCGGTGAGCACGTCGAGGCTGAACGCCTGGGGCCCTGCCAAGTGAGCGCCGCTCGTGTCACGGCCCGCGATTCGGCGCGAGTGAGGAGATCCAGTCCCCGTCGTCCTCGCACCTGACCGTATGACTTGGGGGCGCTCGTCTTGCTCAGCTCTGACAACTGCCAGCGCATGCTTCACCGCGGTGTAACTGATCTGCCTGTGTGCGTCATTCTCAGTGAGCTGCCTGCAGGCTTGTTCCAACTGCTGCCGGTTGCCGCGTTTCCCGAGATCAAGGATGTTCATGCATGACCGGAACCCTTGCGCCTCGATTTTCTTCCCATCAAGCAACCTGGTGAGTGTAGCGACCGTTCCGGGCCCGACTTTCGCGGCCTGTCTGAGGAAGTAGGCGCGTGTCCAGAGCCCTGCTGTTTCTTCGAGATAGGCGGGTGCATGCTCAGCATCGGTGACATACCCGTTCCGGCGCTGACTGCGTTGATGCGTCGCGATCACTGCGCCATCGGCAAGCACGTCGAGCTGATCGCCGACGATACGCACATCAACGTTCAAGCCCGCGAACTCGTACGGCACTGAGTATTTGACCGTGTCGATCTGGATATGCCAATCGCGATGTACTTTCGCCTTGCGCCACACCACTGGCTCCCACCTTCGCGCTGGTAACTCGAGCAGCTCTGCTCTCTCGGCCTCGTCAAACCAGTCCATCCGGCTGCGCTGTTCACCCCGGAACGGGGTCCTGTGGTTGATCCATTCCACCCGCTCCCCAATTGCTTCGTTCAGATCATCAAGTGACGCGAACACTTGATCTGCGAGGTAATGAATCACCCAGTTCGTGACGACTTTCACCCCAGCTTCGACGTGCCCTTTGTCGCGTGGAGCCACGGATCTCGTGGGGACAGCCGCGGTCCGGTAATGCGCTAAGAACTCGGCGTAGGAGTCGTTCACATCGCGAGCACGCGAGGTCTTGCTGATCTGGTTCGATGCCGTCGAAGCGTTGTCGGGCACCACCAGCAACGTGACACCGTTCAAGTATTCGAACGCGCGTCGATGAGCGTCATGCCAAGCAGGTTGTTTCTCGTCGAGGTAGCCGTACGCGAACACGAGCCCGGAGTATGGCAGGGAAGCAACAAACACCGACACCGGGGTGGTTGCTCTGCTGATCGGGTCGATGATCTGCATGCGGGTGCCTGCCCAATCGACTTGCATCGTGTGCCCGGGTACATGCTTGATCGGGGCGGTCAGGTCGTTGACACGCACATGCTCAGCGACGAGCTCACAGAACCGGTCGTACCCGTAATGACGGACCCCGGCCGGAGCATCAGTTTGTAAATATTTTGCCCACAGCACTTTCAACGGTGGTTTCTTCCGCCCGACCCTCGCCGCAACAATCTGGTCAATATTGATCGGAGCAAACTCACCAGTGACGCTCTTCCTCCCGTCAGTAAAGAGCCGATCAAAATCTTCGCTGGTGAGAGCTTCTACCTGAGCTGCGTTCGTGAGGTGCTGCTCATCGAGAACGCGGCGGGCCCTCGCAATTGAACGATGTGAGCAGTCGGCCATTACCTCGATTTGCCGATAGGGGCGCTGCTCAAGCAAGAGCAACATGATTTGTCGGTACTCAGCCATGTAAGGATTCCTTCCATCAGCCATGACCGCCTATGGTCATGGGTGAAAGCAATCCTGCGGCAAGACTCACCGCGGCGCTACCAAATACACCCACGCTCGCTCCGGTTCGACCCACGCGCGCTACCGAAAGCAACTGCTAAACAGCGTTGACATGTACTACCCATGCACCACTTGGGAGTCACCAAGATCGGTGCCGCC
>CAZJOZ010000122.1:1076-2866 GCA_964547775.1 uncultured Leucobacter sp. | reverse complement strand
GGCGACCAGTCGGGGTCACGCTTCTCGAGAAACGCATCGCGCCCCTCGACCGCTTCATCGGTGCCGTAGGCCAACCTGGTCGTTTCGCCGGCGAACAACTGCTGCCCGACGATGCCGTCATCGACCGCATTAAACGCGTACTTCAGCATGCGAATCGCGGTCGGCGATTTGCCGAGGATCTCGCGAGCCCACTCGATCCCGGTGCGCTCGAGCTCGTCGTGCGGCACCACGGCGTTTACCGCCCCGATTTCGTAGGCGCGCTGCGCTGAGTATTCGCGTGCCAAGAAAAACACTTCGCGCGCCGCCTTCTGGCCGATTTGCCGCGCAAAATATGCGCTGCCGTACCCCGCATCAAACGACCCCACGTCGGCGTCGGTCTGCTTAAATTTGCCGTGCTCGGCGCTCGCGATGGACAAATCGCATACGACGTTCAGCGAGTGGCCACCTCCGGCTGCCCATCCGGGCACCAGCGCGATCACCACTTTTGGCATAAACCGAATGAGGCGTTGCACCTCGAGAATGTGCAGACGACCCGCGCGAGCCTTCGCCTCAGACTCAGACACGGCGGTCTCTGACTCTGCGTACTTGTAGCCATCGCGACCGCGGATGCGCTGATCCCCGCCCGAACAAAACGCCCAGCCGCCGTCTCGCGGGCTCGGCCCGTTGCCTGTCAGCAGCACCACTCCGACGCGCGGATTCACGCGGGCACGATCCAGGGCGTCATACAGCTCGTCAACCGTGTGTGGCCGGAACGCATTTCGCACCTCAGGTCGGTCGAAGGCGATCCTGGCGATGCGACCGTCAATGCTGAGGTGTGAGGTGATATCGGTGTAGGCCTCCCCACCGGGAGCAATGTGCCACTCGGCGGGGTCAAACAGTTCAGAAACCTGGTGCTCACTCATATCACCACCCTATTGGGGTGACAAGATTGAGGCATGCCCGATGTTCGCTTCGCCCCCACCGGCACCCCGCCGCTCGCCGAGGTGCTGGACTCGATGCGTGTCGTGGCGCTCCCCACCCGCACCCGCTTTCGTGGGATCACCGTGCGCGAGGCAGTGCTCTTCGATGCCCCGAACGGAGCAAGCGAGTTCTCGCCGTTTCCGGAATACGACGATGCCGAAGCCGCGAGCTGGCTCGCAGCGGCACTCGAGTATGGCTGGGGGTCACTCCCGCCGCTCAGGCGTGAATGGGTCCCCGTGAACGCCACGGTGCCTGCCGTCGCCGCCGACGAAGTGCTGGGCGTGCTCGCACGATTTCCTGGCTGCACCACCGCCAAAGTGAAAGTTGCCGAACGTGGGCAGAGCCTCGCGGACGACATCGCCAGGGTGCGCGCCGTGCGCGAAGCCATGGGCCCAGACGCGCGGGTGCGTGTCGATGCGAACGGCGGATGGAGTGTCGACGAAGCGGTCGAAGCGCTCCAGGCCCTGAGCGAATTTGAGCTCGACTACGCTGAGCAGCCGTGCGCCAGCGTGGATGAGCTGATCGCGGTGCGGCAGCGTCTCGATCAGGCAGTCAGCGGCGCATCAGGCCGATCCTCGGTGCGCATCGCCGCCGATGAGAGCGTTCGCAAGGCTGACGACCCGCTCGCCGTTGCGCGGGCGGGCGCAGCTGACCTGCTCATCGTCAAAGCGCAGCCCCTCGGCGGCATCGCCCGTGCACTCCACATCATTGAACAGGCAGGCTTGCCCGTGGTCGTGGCGAGCGCGCGCGACACGTCGGTGGGCCTCAGCAAGGGGTTACATCTCGCGGCTGCTCTCCCCGCCGAACATATCGCGGGAGCCAGCGGGCGT
>CAZJOZ010000122.1:0-1066 GCA_964547775.1 uncultured Leucobacter sp. | reverse complement strand
CCGCTTTCTCCTGTTTAGTGGTTTTTCTGTGTTTTTTGTGTGTGTCTCGCCCTCGCGCCACTCGTAGGTGGGCATCAGCATGGGGCTACATCTCGCGGCTGCTCTCCCCGACGACCATCTCGCGGGAGCCTGCGGGCTGGGGACTGTCGCTCTCCTCGCAGCGGATGTGACCGGGGAACCTCTGGTGCCAGCACGCGGAGGCATTGCGGTGCGCAGACCGACGCTCGATGATGCACTGCTCACCGAGTACGCTGCCGACGCTGACACGACCGCTTGGTGGCGTGAACGAGTGACCCGCTGCTACGCCCGGCTGTAGCGGTAGCCCAGCGCTACGAAGTCACACCGACCGTGCTCGACGAGTGTGTGCTCGCGGATGATGCTTACGAGTGGAATACGGTGTGCATCGGATGATCGCTGATGCGATCCCTGCCGCCGAGCCCGTCAATCTCAAAGAGCACCGCGGTGCCACACACGGGGTACCCGAGACGCTCGAGCATATTGAGCGTTGCTGCAACAGTGCCGCCGGTCGCGAGCACATCGTCAATCACGAGCACGCGCGCTCCCGGCTCAAGATCGGCGTGCATCTCGATCGTGGCAGTGCCGTATTCGAGGGAGTAATCAATGCTCATCGCTGGTTGCGGCAGTTTACCCGCCTTACGCACCGGCACCACACCCTTACCTGATGCGTACGCCGCCGCGCTGGCGAGCAGAAACCCGCGAGCTTCAATGCCGGCGATCACGTCATACTGACCTTCAAATGGCGCGATGAGCGCGTCAACCGTCGCACGAAATGCATCGCCGTCAGCGAGCAGGGGGGTGATGTCACGGAACAGAATTCCGGGTGACGGGTAGTCAGGAATCTCCCGAATCAAACCTTCGGCGCGGGCAAGAGCAGGGGTAAGAACTTCGCTGAGCACCATGCCAGGGTACCTGAATTTCCTATTTGACGAAGAATCAGGTAAAGTCTGTGAGGTTGAGAAATCAACGTGCGCCCCTAGCTCAGCTGGATAGAGCATCTGACTACGGATCAGAAGGTCGGGGGTTCGAATCCCTCGGGGCGCGCCAC
>CAZJOZ010000121.1:1147-2899 GCA_964547775.1 uncultured Leucobacter sp. | reverse complement strand
CGTCGGCTCGCCTATCAAACTGCCAGTCAGCGAGCCAGACGCAGACGCTGCAGAAGACAATGAGTAGAACGTAGTAACCAAGCCAACGGCGCGAGCATAAGAACGACCAGCCCGGTTGCGTTTGGGGCAGGTCGTAAGGATGCGCGTGTCCCGAGAGATCGGAATCTTGCTCCGACGTGGCTGTCTGTATTGTCATAGTGTCATGGACCACGTCTGCACACCATGCTCGATATGGAGTGTTTGGGCAACAGAAATCAAGCCGGTAATCCTTTCGAAGTTTTCCGCAGGCTTAACCTCGCCAACATAGAAGCGGATGTGTCCGAACAGGGCGGCACCACCAGCACTGATGATTCGGCGTATCCGTGCGATTGCGGTCCCGCTCATTTTTCATCTCCACGATCACGACCGGGCATACGTTTAACTATTTTGGGCGAGGGGGTGCGTGGTTGTCTGATGAGTACACCTGCGATCAGGAACACGCTGCCAGCGATCGGCTGAGCAAGGATCCATACGATACCGCTGAAACTGAACGGGTAGACGGGGTTCCAAAGCACAGCAACTGCAACGAAGACGAGCACCCACCACCATTGCCGGGCTTGCACCGCGAACCATGTGACGATCAGCGCGAGAATCGCGGTGATGTAGCGGAATACAGTGAACCAGTCTGTGCCGATGAAGGCAGCCGCGAGTATGAGTATGGCGAGTGCGATGAATCCTGGGAGCAGCGCATTGCGCTGGAAGGACGAGGGCTGCTGTTTCTGACTCATAGGTGTCTCGTCTCTGCTCCGGTCGATACGGGATTACTGGTCGGTAGTTCAGCCTCAACGCATTCGGCCGAATCATCGGCATCTCGCATGCAAGATACCGCATGGAGGCGCCAGGCGCCGAGAGCGTAGAGCACGACGCCTGCCCCTATCGCAACATCAGCGAGGTTGCCGATGAACTGCTGCCCGTAGGCAAGGAAATCGGTGACTGCACCGCGGCCAAATCCCGGCGGAGCGAAGAGGCGGTCAACGAGGTTGCCAAGTGCTCCACCGAGGATTAGACCGATCGCTGCAGCATAGTTTCGATGCTTCGTGCGGAGTGCGGCTCGGATGAGGAGCACGGTCGCGATGAGCCCGAGTAGCGTGATGAACGGTGTGAGTTTGGAACCGATCGAGAAGGCGGCACCGGTGTTGAAGGCGAGCTGCAATCCGAGGAACTCCCCGAGTAGGTCAATGCGTTCCTCTGTGCTGAGGTAGAGCAGCGCGAGCTGCTTGCTAATCACATCGACTGCAATCGTAAATGCGGCAACGGCGCAGCTGTAGAGGAAGAGCAGCCGGCGGGAGGGACGGCGACTTCGGGACGCCGAATGGGTGATGGTGCGCTCATCGGCGGGTGGATCGTGCGGGAATTCGTAGGTCATGATGCTCTCGATGGGGGTTCGGCTGCTGAATACGACAGCCCGGGCGGAATGGGTGCCGATCTGTTCCGTCGCCCAAACAGGCCCAGTACCAGGAGCCCACTTAGTGCGACAATTGGGATAAGCAGGGTTAGCGTCGGTCCGACGAGGACAGCCGGGGTGAGCCCCGTACGCAGCGGCACGGTGGTGATGGCGGCAGCCGGAACATCGGCGGGCGCGCCGTCGAGAATGCTACCGTCTGGAGCGATGACCTGACTGGTTCCCACGGTCGAGACGTTCACAACGGCACGCCCGGTCTCGATGGCGCGCATGCGCGCGAACTCAAGTTGCTGCAGATTCTCGTCGGTGCC
>CAZJOZ010000121.1:0-1137 GCA_964547775.1 uncultured Leucobacter sp. | reverse complement strand
CGCTTTCAACCCGTCATTGTTCATCGACTTACCAGCGTAAAACTGCGCCCCACCACGCACCCCGTCCCAGATCACAGCGTCATAAATGACGTCGAAACAGATCGCGAGCCCGACCTGGATCTCGTCGACAGAGACGAGCGGAGGGTTTGTACCCGGGGTGTATTCGCGTTGGATGAGGCCGACGAGGTCGGGCACGATGCGTTCGTAGAACCACCGGTCTGGCACATACTCGCCGAATGGTACCGGGTTCACTTTATCGTGCAACTGCTCGGCGCCGTCTCTCCCCCAGAGCAGCGAAGTGTTGTAGCTGTGCTCGCCGCGGGCTGTGGCCGCATTCATGAGGAGTGGGGCTCCAGCAACGGTGACGAGTTCGTCGAGGGTGCGTGCGGTGGCAGGGTTGTTCAGCGGATCGGAGTCGACACCACCCTCAGGCCATACGAGCAGATCCATTTCTTTGCCGAGGACGGTATCGCTCGCGACACTCTGTGCGGCGAGCACATCGCCGGGGTTGCGGTTGTCAAAGTACCCAGCCGGCCCATCGCCCTGCACCCAGCCAACGCGAAGGCTGCCAGCCGCGGTCGTAGGAAAGGCCGGCACGAACAGAATGGCGAGGATCACCGCCATAGAGAAGAACCCGGTGAGCGTCAGTGGCCGGGTGGCCAAGTCGACGACGGTGGCGCAGAGCCAGACAATTAGGAGCGTGAGGCCTGTGACCCCGACCCAGGACGCGGCTTCGGCAAAAGGGCCGCCTGCCTGCGACATGCCGATTCTGCCCCAGGGGAAACCGCTATAGGGCCAGGTGCCGAGGAAGAGTTCACGTGCAGCCCAGATCGCCGCGACGAGCGCCGGGAGCAGCAGCATGCGGGCGGTGCGATGCCGGAGAGCCGCACCCCATCGATAGGCGAGGGCGATCGGGATGGCACAGAGAGCGAAGAGAAACGATTCGAGCCCGGCGAGTGCGACCCACGGGAGTGGGCCGAGGAACTGCACAACCCACATGAGATGCGTGAAATAGAACGCCATACCGTAGGCGAGACCTACGAGGAACGCACCCCCAACGCTGCGTCTCCTGAGTGTCCACAGGCCTCCGGCGATGCTCAGAAAAGCTAGTGGCCACCAGCCGACGCTCGGGAAGGC
>CAZJOZ010000120.1:0-2902 GCA_964547775.1 uncultured Leucobacter sp. | reverse complement strand
CTGGGGGTGGATCGTTTTGATCTGAAGTACGCCAACGGCACGATGCCGCACGAGCTCCTCATGACGAGTATCGAGCTCTATGGCACGAAGGTCATTCCGCGGGTACGTGAACTTCTCGCTGAGTAGCACGGTCAGAGCGCTCCACAGACAGAGCCACCACCCACCCCACCCCTACCGCTCGGCGGTCACTCGCGTGTGCCACGCTTTGAGGATCTCAACGAGGAGCATGCCGATGAGCACGATGGTGAGCACGAGCCAGGCGAGCGGTTCGGGGAGGAAGGTGACTTGGAAGAATTCGCGGAGGAACGGCACGGTCCACACGATGGCGAGGCCAAGGTACATGGAGAGTACGACGGCGATGCGGAGCCAGTGGAATGGCCGCGCGAGGACGGCGAGCACCCACAGTGCGATGCCGGCGAGGGTCAGGGTTGAGGCGGACTGCATGAGGATCGTGTCGTAGCCGCCTGGTTGGAGTTGCTGTGCGCCGATGTGGAGCGTGATGAGGGCGACGGCGACGATGAGTCCTGATGGCACGGAGAACAAGAGGGACCGTCTGAGGAACCCTTCGCGGTAGCGTGCCGTGTTGGGCATGAGGGCGAGGAAGAAGGCGGGTACTCCGATGGTGAGTCCGTCGGTGATGGAGAGTTGCCGTGGCAGGAACGGGAAGCTCCATGCGAGCACCGCGAAGACGAGACCGACGGCGAAGGCGTAGGTCGTTTTGGTGAGGAACAGTTTTGACACGCGTTCGATGTTGGCGATGACGCGGCGCCCTTCGGCGACGACGCCGGGTAGCCGTGAGAAGCGCCCGTCGAGCAGCACGAGTCGTGCGACGGCTTTGGTGGATGCTGCGGCGGAGTCCATGGCGATGCCGAGGTCGGCTTCTTTGATGGCGAGCACGTCGTTGACGCCGTCGCCGGTCATCGCGACGACGTGGCCGCGTGATTGGAGGGCGCGCACCATGCCGAGTTTTTGGTCGGGGGTGACGCGCCCGTAGACGAGGTGTTCGTCCATGACGGCGGCGAGTTCGTCGGGGTCGCTGGGCAGGGTGCGGGCGTCGTAGCCGGTGGTGACGTTGAGGCCGACTTCGCGGGCGACGGCGGCGACGGTGCGGGGGTCATCGCCGGAGATGATCCGGATGTTGACGCCTTGTTCGGCGAAGTAGGCCATGGCGGGCGCGGCGTCGTCTCTGACCTGTTCTCGGAAGGTGACGAGGGCGACGGGTTGGAGTCGGTCGGGCAGTGTGGGCTCTTCTGGATCGATGCCGTCCGTGCTGGGGGTGTGCGCGAGGAGCAGGGTGCGCAGGCCGTCTTCGGCTCGGTCGCCAGCCTGTTCGAGGGTGTCTCCTGCCGCGTCGTGCGTGCAGCCGTGCATCACGAATTCGGGTGCGCCAAAGACCCACAGGCCTGCGGCGGCACCAGGATCGGCTACGCCAGAGTCGCCAGCACCAGGATCAGCAGCACCGGGATCATTCCCCACCTCAATGGCGCTCCATTTGCGTGCGGAGTCGAAGGGGATCTGCCCGGTCACGCGCAGGTCTCCCGGGTGGAAGGGTTCGGCGAGGCAGCGTGCGGTGCCGTTGGCGTCGGGGTCGGCGCCGATGTATCCGAGCACCTGCTCGATGCCGGGGAGGTCTCTGATGACGTGCAGCTGGTCGAAGCGCATTTCCCCGCTGGTGAGGGTGCCGGTTTTGTCGAGGCAGAGGGTGTCGACGCGGGCGAGCCCTTCGACGGCGGGGAGTTCTTGGATCAGCACTTGTTCGCGGGCGAGCGCTACGCCGCCGACGGCGAAGGCGATGCTGGTGACGAGCACGAGCCCGAGTGGCACCATGGCGATGACGACGGCGACCGCTCCGACGACGGCTTCTTTCCATTCGCCGGTCTGGAGTGCGTCTTCCCAGCCGCCGTAGGCGCGCAGTTGCCCCCAGGCGACGATGAGGATCATGGGTCCGAGTGCCCAGGTGATCCAGCGCAGGAGTCGGTCGATGCTTTGTCTGAGTTCGGATCGGACGAGTTGGAAGCGTTTTGCTTCTGCGGTGATTTTGGCTGCGTAGGCGTCTGCGCCGACTCGGATCACTTCGGCGAAGGCGTGTCCGCGGGTGATGGTGGATCCTGAGAGCACTTCGTTGCCGGGTTCTTTGCGGATCGCGTCTGATTCTCCGGTGAGGAGGGATTCGTCGACGTCGAGCCAGTGTTCCCACGTTGCTTCTTCGCCGCCGACGTTCGCGTCGGCCACGAGGATCGCGTCTGCCGTGACTTGGTCGCCGACGCGGAGGGACAGCAGGTCGCCGAGCACCACTTCGTGGGGTTTCACCTCGTGGAGTTGCCCGTCTCGGACTACGGTGGCGGTGGGGGCGTTGAGCACGGCGAGCCGGTCGAGGGTGCGTTTGGCGTTGGTCTCTTGCCACACTCCGATGAGGGTGTTGAACAGGGCGGGGAGGCCGAAGAGCGCGTCTTGCCAGCGCCCGAGGAGCAGCAGAATGCCGAAGCCGGCGAAGACGATCCCGTTGAAGAGCGTGAAGACGTTTGCGACGAGGATCTGCCAGACTGAGCGACTGAGCCCGTCTTGGGGCGTGTTTCCGAGGCCTGCGTGAAAGCGCCGGGCGGCTTCTGCGGCGCTGAGCCCGTTCGGCGGGGTGGTGTCGAGCTCGAGCGGAGGGGCTTCGGTGCGCGTCGACATAGGCAACAGCTTAAAGCGATCAACGAATTCGTGCACCGGTCCAATTTTGTGAGCGAGGCACTGACGGGCGCCACGGGCCACCAGCCACTGGCACGAAGCACGAGCCACCAGTCACCAGCCACCAGCCACCAGCCATCAGCCACGGCCCCCACCCCTACCCATCGTGCTACCTTGCTTCGGAGACGGGTGATTGGTCTCATGTGGATTTGTATCTGACGAAGACTCA
>CAZJOZ010000119.1:0-2941 GCA_964547775.1 uncultured Leucobacter sp. | reverse complement strand
AAAATCGGCATCGCACCGAGACTCACTCCCGCTTCGAGGGTGATAGCGATCGACTGATCGACGCGGCCGAGCGCCTCAATTGCGAGACACAGCGCAAAGTAGTTGCCACCCTGCCCGCCGACGTCCTCAGGGAAAGGCAACCCAAACAGGCCGAGTTCACCCATTCCCGCGACCACCTCCATATTGAGGGTGTGCGTTCGATCGGCCTCATATGACTGTGGCGCGACGACGCTCTCGGCGAAGTCTCGCACCATAGCCGCAAGCGTCTGTTCTTCGTCGGTCAGGTTGAAGTGCTCCATTGCGTACTCCGCCCATTTACGGTTATTCGCGAGTAATTGAATACCCAGCGTAGGCGACAAGATAGCTCTGCACAAGCCCGGAAGTTGATGACTTTTCAATTACCATGCAGTAATCTGATTGCAGACCGTTAGGACGTGCAACGAAGCGCGACGACGCGCCGCGGTGAATCGACACCCTCATCGCAACCCCTCACCGACGCCTGCACGCCGCCCCACCAGCGATCACCCACACGGAGGCAGCAGTGACAGACCACACCACCGACCAGCCCAGCTACGCACGGCTCGTCGATGAGCTCCGCAAACGCCGAGCCGAAATTGCTTTGGGCGGGCCTGAAGCATCACGGGAACGGCACACGAAACGTGGCAAACTCCTCGCACGCGACCGTGTCGACGCGCTGGTTGATGCGGGCAGCCCGTTCCTTGAAATCGCTCCGCTCGCCGCCTATGACATGTACAACGGCGATGCCCCCAGCGCAGGCATCATCACTGGCATCGGCCTCATCCACGGCCGCCACGTCATGATCGTCGCCAATGACGCCACCGTCAAGGGCGGCACCTACTACCCCCTCACGGTCAAGAAGCACCTGCGCGCCCAAGAGATCGCCGCAGAAAACCGGCTGCCCTGCGTGTACCTCGTCGACTCCGGTGGCGCGTTCCTCCCCATGCAAGACGAAGTGTTTCCCGACCGTGACCACTTCGGGCGCATCTTCTACAACCAAGCTCGAATGTCACGAGACGGCATCCCTCAGATCGCGGCGGTGCTTGGCTCCAGCACCGCCGGCGGCGCGTACGTACCCGCCATGAGCGACGAGACCGTGATCGTGCGCAATCAGGGCACGATCTTCCTTGGTGGTCCGCCCCTCGTGAAGGCCGCCACCGGCGAAGTCGTGACCGCCGAAGACCTAGGCGGAGGCGAAGTGCACACCCGCGCCTCAGGCGTCGCCGACCACCTCGCCGAAAACGACGAACACGCCCTGCAGATCGTCCGCGACATTGTCGCCACCCTCCCAGAGAACGCACCGCTGCCCGAGCCGCCAGTGAACCCCGTCGCCGAACCTGCGCCAGGATCCTTGCTCGACGTCGTACCCGTGCCCCTCAACGAGCCGTATGACGCTCGCGACATCATCACCCGCATCGTCGACGGCGGCGAGTATCACGAATTCAAGAAGGAATACGGCACGACGCTGATTACCGCCTTCGCGCGGATCCATGGCCACCGTGTCGGCATCATCGCCAACAACGGTGTTCTCTTCAGTGAAAGCGCCCTCAAGGGAGCCCACTTCATCGAGCTCTGCGACCAGCGAGGCACACCCCTCATCTTCCTGCAGAACATCACCGGATTCATGGTTGGCCGGGAATATGAGACCGGCGGCATCGCAAAGCACGGCGCCAAAATGGTCAACGCTGTCGCCACAGCCAGCGTGCCCAAACTCACCGTCATCGTCGGCGGATCATTCGGGGCCGGCACCTACTCAATGTGCGGTCGCGCGTACTCTCCGCGCTTCCTGTGGCTGTGGCCCGGCGCCCGCGTATCCGTGATGGGCGGCCCCCAGGCCGCGTCCGTGCTTTCGACCGTGCGCCGCGACCAAATCGAGGCGTCTGGCGGCACCTGGAGCGCCGAGGATCAGGCCGCATTCGAAGCCCCGATCCGCGAGCAATACGAACATCAGGGCAGCCCCTACTACTCCACCGCTCGTCTGTGGGACGACGGCATCATCGAACCAGACCAAACCCGTGACGTGCTCGGCCTCGCCCTCGACGTCGTCATGCGGGCCCCCTTTGACGCACCCGGCTACGGCGTCTTCAGAATGTGACCGAGGTGGCGAACACAATGACTGCAACCACGACTGAACCATTGGCTTCCACGACCAACCGCGCACCAGGATCCATGTTCGACACCGTGCTCATCGCGAACCGCGGCGAGATCGCGTGCCGCATCATCGAGACCCTGCGCGAACTCGGCGTGCGATCGGTCGCCGTCTACAGCGACGCCGACGCGGGATCACGCCACGTCACCCTCGCCGACGTCGCCGTGCGTATCGGCCCCGCCCCCGCCGCCCAGAGCTACCTCGACATCGAGGCCGTGATCGGCGCCGCCCGCGCCACGGGCGCCCAGGCGATTCACCCGGGCTACGGGTTTCTCGCCGAAAACGCCGAGTTTGCCCGCGTCTGCGAGGCCGCCGGCATCGTCTTCATCGGCCCCACTGCCGAAGCGATCGACGTCATGGGCGACAAGATCTCGGCGAAGACCGCCGTGGCCACGCGCGATGTGCCGACCGTGCCAGGCATCGCCCGCCCCGGCCTCACCGACGCCGAGCTCATCGCCGAATCAGACGCCGTCGGCTACCCGCTGCTCATCAAACCGAGCGCCGGCGGTGGCGGCAAGGGCATGCACGTCGTCGAGCGATCCGAGGATCTGCCCGCGGCGCTCGCCGCCGCGCGCCGCGAGGCCGCCGCGAGCTTCGGCAACGACGAACTCTTCGTCGAGCGCTACCTCACCACCCCACGCCACATCGAGGTGCAGGTGCTCGCCGACGCGCACGGCAGCATCATCCACCTGGGCGAGCGCGAGTGCTCGCTGCAGCGCCGCCACCAGAAGGTCATCGAAGAAGCGCCCTCCCCACTGCTCGATGAAGCGACCC
>CAZJOZ010000118.1:0-3036 GCA_964547775.1 uncultured Leucobacter sp. | reverse complement strand
TGGCGCACCCTTTAGAATGAATCTCCATGGCCATTCTTCCCATCACGATCTGCGGCGAGCCCGTGCTGCACCGCCCCGCCGAACCGGTTACCGAGTTCAATGACGAGCTTCGTCAACTCGTAGACGACATGTTCGAGACATGCGAGGCAGCGCCCGGGGTCGGTCTCGCCGCACCGCAGGTGGGCGTTGGTAAGCGCATCTTTGTGTGGATGTACGAAGACCAGGATGAGGCCCCCGCACGCGGCGTCGCCATCAATCCAGAGCTGTGGATCGCCCCGCTCGAACCGGGCCTGCCCGGCGAAGATGAGGTTGAAGGGTGCCTGTCGTTCCCCGGGGAACGGTTCGCTCTTCGCCGCTCGCAACGCGCGCTGCTGCGTGCCGTCGATCTCGAGGGTAAACCCTTCGAAATTGAGACGAGCGGCTGGTTTGCTCGCATCATGCAGCACGAGTACGACCACCTCAATGGCCTGCTCTACGTCGATCGCCTCGTGCACCCCGAACATCGAGGCGCACAAAAAGCCGAGCGGAAGAACGGTTGGGGTGTTCCCGGCCTCACCTGGACGCCCGGCGTCGACGATCTCGAGGGCTAACGGATTCTCGGGGATCACCGATTTCAGCCCTTGTGAGCGTACTGATCTCAGCGAGCGAAGGTCATCCGGGGCTCACCAGTCCCTGAGACTCTGCATCGCCGGCTCAGGTGCCAGGGTGGCCCTGCCCGTGCTGGAGCCGTTTCGAGTCGGGCACGAGCATCCACGCGACCGCTGCGCAGGCTAGAAGTGCAGCGGTCACCCCAAATGCCCACTCGAACCCGGCGAGGTCAAGCAACGCGCCCGCGATCGCCGGGCCAAGCACCCCGCCAAGGTCACTCGCCATGGAATAGGTGGCAACCACATTGCCGCCGCGTCGCAGCGCCAACACGTCGGCAAGCACGGCTTGGTGGCCAGGGTTCGCCAGCGCAGAGCCCACACCAGATACCGCGAGAATCGCCGCCAACCACCACAGAGACGACGCGGCAGGAATCGCCACATAGCTCGCGGCGAGCACCAGCATTCCAATGACGAGCAGGGGCTTGCGCCCCACTGTGTCGTTCCAACGGCCTGACGGGAAAATGAACAGCGCGTTCCCAGCGGCATACGCCGCCAACACCCAAGCGGCAGCAGTGGCGTCGCCCCCGAACGAGACAGCCACCAGAATCGGAATCACCGACACCCGCACCCCAAACGACGCCCACCCGAAGGCGAACGCAGACATGAGCAGCGAACGATACTGAGACACACGCAGTGCCGAACGGAGCGACATCGACGCGGCGCTCGGCGCGTGCGCCTGTGGGGCGGCGGCACTCGCTGATCCTCGTAACGCAAATGCGACGATCGCAGCCGCGACGAGCAGCGTAAAGAAGTAGAAAACGAACGGAGCGCGCAGGCCAAAGATCGCTACGACACCGCCCAACACCGGGCCAAGCAGGCCACCCAGCAAGAACCCGGCCGCATTCAAGCTCGCGACCCGGCCCCGCGACTCCACCGGGCTCACCTTCGCAAGGAGTGCCGTCGCAGCGACGGTGAACATCGTCGACCCGATGCCGCCGGCGCCGCGAAGCACCACAAATTGGCCGTAGTTCGCCGCGAGGGCCGCGGCACCGGTCGAACCTGCGACGATCAGAATGCCAATCGTGTAGGTGCGTCGCTCTCCGAGTTTGCCCACAATGTACCCCGCCAGCGGGGCCGACAAGAGGCGCATCAGCGCGAATGCGCTTACGATCACCGACGCCGCAAAGTGCGACACTCCGAACTCCAGCGCAAACTGTGGGATCGCGGGGGCGACCACGCCATACCCGAGCGCGACAGCAAAGCCTCCGGCGACCAGCGCCCATACCTCAAATGGGAGTCGAGGTTTTGACGAAGCATGCACCGCTTGAGTCTATCGACGAACGCGGACGGCCAACCGGTGCGGCCTGTCTGCCGGAGCTGGCACTCGGCCGGTCGGCGAACAACGCGACTCGAGCGCCTCTTGCCAGCGTTGTCTCCCCTCTTGGCAGCGGTGCAGATTTTCTCAAAAACAGAAAAACCCAGAAAATTCACCCCCTGAAACGACGCATCCAGGGTGTGATCCTGCCGCAGAGTAGAACTACAAGCACCTAGGGCACACCGAACGTGACCTAGCTCGGCCCCAACGAAGGACACAACATGACGACTCAGTACCAACGTGATATCGAAGCTGTGCAGGCGCTCAAAGAGCAATACGGATCAAGCTGGGATGCGATCAACCCCGAGTATGTTGCCCGCATGCGCGCACAGAACCGTTTCAAGACCGGTCTCGACATTGCGCAGTACACCGCAGACATCATGCGTCGCGACATGGCTGAGTACGATGCTGACCACTCGGTGTACACGCAGTCGCTCGGTGTCTGGCACGGCTTCATCGGCCAGCAGAAGCTGATCTCCATCAAGAAGCACCTCAAGAGCACCAACAAGCGTTACCTTTACCTTTCAGGCTGGATGGTTGCCGCCCTCCGGTCAGAATTCGGCCCGCTGCCCGACCAGTCGATGCACGAGAAGACCTCGGTGCCCGCGCTGATCGAAGAAATCTACACCTTCCTTCGCCAGGCTGACGCTCGCGAACTGGATCTGCTCTTCACACAGCTCGACGAGGCTCGCCGTGCCGGCGATGAGACCGCCGTTGAGTTCATCCAGTCGCAGATCGACAACTTTGAGACCCATGTGGTGCCGATCATCGCCGACATTGACGCAGGCTTTGGTAACCCCGAGGCAACTTACCTCCTCGCCAAGAAGATGATCGAAGCTGGCGCGTGCGCGATTCAGATCGAGAACCAGGTTTCCGATGAGACGCAGTGCGGCCACCAGGATGGCAAGGTCACCGTTCCGCACGAGGATTTCATCGCGAAGATCAACGCTGTTCGTTACGCGTTCCTCGAACTCGGCATCGACAACGGCGTGATTGTTGCTCGCACCGACTCGCTCGGCGCCGGCCTCACCCAGAAACTTGCCGTCAGCAGCACCCCGGGCGACCTCGGTGACC
>CAZJOZ010000117.1:0-3073 GCA_964547775.1 uncultured Leucobacter sp. | reverse complement strand
TGGTACGCGTCAGGTGCGAGTCGATCCTGGATCACGGGGAATTCGGCTCGCACCTGTGCGACGCGTGCAGGGTCAATATCAACGATGGCGATTTCTTCTTCAGTCTCAGAGCATTCGACGACAACGTCCCCCCAGGGATCCACGACCCGGCTTGCTCCACCGAGCTCAGTCCGTCCCTGCGTGCCGCAGGCGTTCACCGCAATGACCCAGAGCTGATGCTCAACCGCTCGAGCCTCAGTGAAGAGGCGGAAATGGTCCCTCCGCGCCGCTGGCCACGCCGCGGGGACAATCGCAGCTTCAGCGCCTCGTTCGCTGATTTCAAGCCACAGGCCGGGGAAGCGAAGGTCATAACACGTGGTGGAGACGGTCTGCCCGAGAGGGGTGGTGGTCACGTTGAGGAGGTCGCCAGGGGTGAGTAGCTGTGCTTCGCGTGAACGATACCCAAACACGTGAATCTTGCGGTAGAGTTGCGCGATTTCACCGCGTGGATCGATCAGTACCGTGGTGTTCGAGAGCTGACCGTTCTCTCCTCGTTCGATGAAACTGCCGGTGTGTACCCAGGCGCCGAGGTCGCGGGCGACCTCTCGACACATGCTGACGGTCGGGCCATCGACGGTCTCTGCGAACTCCTCGTAGCGGGTGAAGGCGAGGTAACCTGCGCTCCACAGCTCAGGCAGTACGAAGAGTTCCACGCCAGAGTCAGCGTGGGATCGCATCATCTGACCCACACGACTCACACGTTCGTCGCGATGCTCGGTATCTGGGCTTGCCACCTGTACTAACGCGACCCGTGTCATGGTTGCTCCTCTGTGTGGTGCTGATCTCGTCCGTCGTGCTCGTGGGCGAGCCGCAATCCTTCACTATCTGCTGCGATCGTTCCTTCTCGGTGTGCTCGCATGAGCTGTTCAATTTCCTCAGGAGGAGCTTTCGCTGCGATCCGATCGAGCAGGTGTTCGTGCTCGTCGCTCAGGCGGTGTGCGACGCTTCCGCGATATCCGACCACTGAAGCCCGCACTGCAGCGATGCGCTGACGGCCACGGTCGAGCATCTCACGGAGGTGCTGGTTCGGGCAGGGTGCTCTAAGGATGCCATGAAATTCGAGGCTTCCCTGGTTGTAGGCTCGGAAATCGCCGGCGCGCAGTGCCTCATTCATTCGGTCGTTCACGGCTCTCGCCCGCTGCAGGTCAGCTGCGGTGAGAAATGGTGCCGCCAAACCCACAGCGAGCCCCTCGAGCACCGCCTCGGTCTGCATGATCTCGCGGTAGGTATCGATGGTGAGTTCAGCGACTCGCACCCCGCGATGAAACATGAACTCGACCATGCCTTCGCTTTCGAGCCGTCGAAGCGCTTCTCGGGTGGGAATCAGGCTGACACCGGAATCTTCGGCGATCTTGACGATGCTGAGCTGGTCTCCCGCCGCGAAGGTGCCATCGACGATGCGTTCCATGACGTAGTCATAGACCAGCTGGGTCTTGTTCTTGTTGCCCGATCCCCGTTCGGAGGCGTTCATGGTCGTTAATGTTCTCCCAGCACGTGGCGCCGCAGGAACTGCGAAATATCGTCGACCTCCTCGGCTCCAATGCCGTGCGCAATGCCCTCGTAGAGGTGAGCTTCGAGTGAGGTGTGTGTGGGGGCCCAGTCAGCAGTGAACGTAATGCGTTCCTGAGGGATAATGGGGTCTTGCTCATCGCGGCCCCAGAACAGGGGCGGCGCAACGGCGGCAATCGCGCTATCGTCGTGGTCTCCAGCAGCCACAAAGCCCGAACAGTTCACTCCGGCAGCGAAGCGTTCTGGACGAAGCCGCAGCAGCGACGTCACCATGCAGCCTCCCTGCGAGAAACCCATCAGCGCGACGGTGCCGAGACCGGTACCACCTGATGCGTCAGCGACCTGTCGATCGAGATCGTCGAGCCACTCGAGCACTGCGACCGCAGCCTGGTGGGGCTCGCTGCCCACAAATTGCTCGGGATCATTTCCGCGGGCAGGGAGGCCATCGGGCCCGAGCGGGAGCGCCCACCACGCAAAACCGTTGACTACAGGAGGAGGCGCGACGAGGAGGGCCCGTGGTGAGGCGCACACGAACTCATGAGGCAACCGTGGGGCAAGACCGATGAGGTCGCCCTCGAATGACCCGTACCCATGCATGAGGAGGAGGAGCGGCCGGGTCGCGAGCGCGGCGATCGCTTGCTCCGCGGTTGCGGGCGCGCCTTCGACGGTCCAGTGAACGTGGGTAGCATCAATGCTCAACGCGGTCATGATTCATAGTGTATCGGTGGCGTCAAGCCCCACTTGGGTCGCGTGCCTCCTCGCGAATGGGAAGGCTCTCTGCGTGTGATCAGGAATTAACCGAAGCGACCGCTTACGTAGTCTTCCGTTGCCTGCACCGATGGGGTGGAGAAGATGGTGGACGTGTGGTCATACTCAATGAGTTTGCCGGGCTTACCGGTACCCGCAATATTGAAGAACGCAGTTTTATCAGAGACTCGGGACGCCTGCTGCATATTGTGCGTCACAATCACGATCGTGTATTCCGACTTCAGTTCTCCGATGAGATCCTCAATCGCCAGCGTCGAAATTGGGTCGAGCGCCGAGCAGGGCTCATCCATGAGCAGCACCTCTGGCTGCACTGCGATGGCGCGCGCAATACACAGTCGCTGTTGCTGCCCGCCGGAAAGGCCCGATCCTGGTTTATCGAGTCGATCTTTCACTTCGTTCCACAGGTTTGCACCGACCAGGGACTTTTCAAGAAGGTCATCTTGGTCACTGCGTGACATGCGTGAATTGTTCAGCCGCACCCCGGCGAGCACGTTCTCACGGATGGACATGGTGGGGAAGGGGTTCGGGCGCTGGAACACCATGCCGACCTGACGGCGCACTAGCACTGGATCGACGCCGGGACCGTAGAGGTCGTCGCCGTCGAGCAGCACCTCGCCTTCCACGCGGGTGCCAGGGATCACCTCATGCATGCGGTTGAGTGTTCGCAGCAACGTGGACTTGCCGCACCCCGACGGTCCAATGAACGCGGTGACGCTACGCGGCTCGATATTCATGGTGACGCCCTCGACGGCGAGAA
>CAZJOZ010000116.1:0-3128 GCA_964547775.1 uncultured Leucobacter sp. | reverse complement strand
CAAACACCCCCCGTACACCCCACAACAATGAGGCCCTCCGAAGAGCTGATCTGTTGCTTTCCGTGACCTCCCGGCCTCGTTTTCGGCAACTTGATTAGCTTAACACGAGGTTTGAAAACAATGCAAACTCGGCCAGCAAATTTCTTGGGATTGGCGGAATGACAACGATCTACCGGCGTGTCGCATGTACTCCAGCAAGGGTTTTCTTGCCACGACGCAGCACGGCGTACTGATCGTGCAGGAGGTGTGAAGCGGAGAGCGTGGCGTCCTCTGCCGTCACCGCTTCGTTGTTCACGTATACGCCACCCTGTTTGATCGCTCGGCGCGCCTCACTGACGCTCTGCACAAGACCGGCACCTGCCAGCAGTTCGGCGATGGGATCGCCCTCGCCACCAGTCACCTTCGGCAGCTCACCAACAGCTGCCGCGAGGGTCCCCTCGTCAAGCGCACTGAGGTCACCCTGACCGAAGAGCGCGGCTGACGCATCAATTGCTGCTTGAGTCGCGGCAGCGCCGTGCACCAGGGTGGTGACTTCCAGCGCGAGCCTTTTCTGTGCGGCCCGCTTGTACGGTTCATCACGGACCTGCTGCTCGTACGCTTCAATCTCTGCTCTTGAGAGGAACGTGAATACCTTCAAACGGTCAATCACATCGGCGTCAGCTTGGTTGAGCCAGAACTGGTAGAAGCGGTATGGGGAGCACATTTCTGGATCTAGCCAGATCGCGTTGCCTTCGCTCTTTCCAAATTTCGTACCATCAGAGTTGGTGATCAGCGGCGTGCCAATCGCGTGTACGGTGGCGCCTTCGACTTTACGAATGAGGTCGGTGCCGCTCGTCAGGTTCCCCCACTGGTCACTTCCACCGGTCTGGAGCTTGCAATCGTACTGGCGGTAGAGTTCGAGAAAATCGAAGCCTTGAAGAATCTGGTAACTAAATTCGGTGTAGCTGATGCCTTCTTCGGACGCCAACCTGGCAGCCACCGCATCTTTCTTCAGCATCGTGCCCACGCGGAAGTGCTTCCCAATCTCACGCAGGAAGTCGATTGCGCTGAGTGGCGCAGTCCAATCGAGATTGTTGACCAGTCGCACGGCGTTGTCGCCCTCGTCTGAGAGGAAACGTGACACCTGCGCCTGGAGGCGGGTGACCCACTCTTCTACGGTCTCGCGACTGTTCAGCGTACGTTCGGCCGTGGGACGAGGATCCCCGATCAGCCCGGTCGAGCCGCCGACCAAGCCGAGGGGCTTATGGCCCTTCAGCTGCAAGCGTCGGAGCAGGAGCAACTGCACGAGGTTCCCCAGGTGCAAACTTGGCGCAGTCGGATCGAATCCGCAGTAATACGTGAACGGCTCACCCTCTAAGAGTGCACTGAGTGACTCAGGATCGGTCGATACGTGAACCAATCCTCGCCACTGCAGCTCGTCCCACAGGGTGTCGAATTGGTCATCGTTGCGCTGTGCAGCAAGAATTTCGCTGCGCTCGTTGGTCGTAGTCACACCCGAGATTCTAGCGCGATGGCCTTCGCCTAGCTTTCGCGTAGTTGCATCTCAAGCTGTTGTACCACCGAGTTCGTCTTACGGTCGAGTCGGTGCTTGTTGACGAACTCCTGGACGTATTCAACCTCCGCGCGTAGCTGCTCAAGCCTGCTCAGCGTTCGACCCATCACGTTGTCCGAGAATTCCTCGATTTCTCCGGTCAGGGCATCGGCGTGGCGCTGGGCGCTCTCAATGAGCTCTTCAGCCCGCTCGCGAGCTTCGCGTTCTTGCTGTTGCACATACTGTTCCACGCGCTGATGCATCGCTTCGCTCTCTTGCGAGATTTGGTGCGCACGCTCGTGGATCTCGTCAGCCTTGAGCTTGGCGTTCTCAAGAAGGAGCTGCGCATTTCGCTGAGCCTCCTCGAGTCGCTGCGCGAGCTCAATCTCTGCCTCCTCCTGACGAGTGGCGATCTCGCGCTCGTTCATGAGCACGCGATGTTCCGACTGTTCCTGCTGGCGGTGCATCTCGACTCGCTGCAACTCAATCTGCTCTTGTGCCTCAAGCTTCAGCTGGGCGACTTCGCTTTCCGCTTCTGCCCGCATTCGCGCACTCTCGCGGCGAGCCTGGGCAAGCATTTCACCGGCCTCTGAGAGCTGCCGCTTTGCCAGGCTGGCCATCTCGGCACACGACGACTCGGTAGCCAGTCTGGTTTCCTCTGCACGGGCCTGTGCGGCGACGAGCACTCGATCAGCTTCGGCTTGTTGCTCGCTGGTGTATCGCGCAGCCGCATTCCGCGCTTCAGCGGTCACCACCTCAGCCTCGCTGTAGGCGTCGCCAATCATTTTCTCGGCCTGGGCTTCAGCGACCCGGAGCACCTCTTCAAACTTTGATCCTAAGCCAGCAAAGTTTGGTTTGCTCTGCTGTGCCTTCTCAAGATTTCGCTTGACGAGATCGAGTTCCGTCTGCAGCGCATTCACTTGAGCAGCGCATTCATCCCGTTCCTGGGCGTGCAGGGACACCTTCGATTCAAGATCACGCAGCACGCGGTCAACTTCGTGCTTCGCGTAGCCTCGACGTTCAAGTGGTAGCTGATACTCATGAATGGTCATTGTTTCCCCCGGTTATCGCATTCCTGTGTTGCTGCATCCTCGACGAGAACACCATGGTTGTTATGCGCCACGTTTTTTCTGGCTTCTTCTGCTCCGCAGTTCCCGAGCCTCACGCCACTGCGCAATCATTGCTCGCATGCGTTCACTCCGTGTTTCAGGCACGGAGGTGTCTTCAGGAAGTGGAATGAACCCGGTCCGCCGGCCAGGGATCCGCTCTGCTGGTTCCGCCGCGGGACCGTCGGCCGACGACCGCATCTCGTCTGTGTGAGCGCGAGGCACCGATAGGCGGCCTTCAGCGGCCTGCTCAAGCGTGGCTGCGAGAGAAGTCGCTCCTGCATAAGGCTGCTCGTCGCGCGAGGCCGCACTCACCCTGGGTCCTGCATCCAAAGGGATGTCGAGATCACCGTGGCGCTGCAAGAGCGCAAAGAGGTCGGCTGCGGTGGTGCCGTTCACGAGCGGCTCTGGCACTGATCGTTGGGCATGTTCTCCACGCGACGTCGCCTGCGGGTGGAACCCCTTCGGACCGCGTCGTGCTGGCTCCACCA
>CAZJOZ010000115.1:0-3285 GCA_964547775.1 uncultured Leucobacter sp. | reverse complement strand
GTATCACGATCAACATCTCTCACGTCGAGTTCGAGAACACGAAGCGCCACTACGCGCACGTCGACGCCCCGGGTCACGCGGACTACATCAAGAACATGATCACGGGTGCCGCCCAGATGGACGGCGCGATCCTCGTGGTCGCCGCGACGGACGGCCCGATGGCCCAGACGCGTGAGCACGTCCTGCTCGCCCGCCAGGTCGGTGTCCCCTACCTGCTCGTCGCGCTCAACAAGGCCGACATGGTCGACGACGAGGAGATCCTCGAGCTCGTCGAGATGGAGGTCCGCGAGCTGCTGTCGAGCCAGGGCTTCCCGGGCGACGACGCTCCGGTCATCCGCGTCTCGGGCCTCAAGGCTCTCGAGGGTGACGAGAAGTGGGCGCAGGCGATCCTCGACCTCATGGAGGCCGTCGACGAGAACGTGCCGGACCCCGTCCGCGACAAGGACAAGCCGTTCCTCATGCCGATCGAGGACGTCTTCACGATCACCGGCCGTGGCACGGTCGTGACGGGCCGTGCGGAGCGCGGCACGCTCGCGATCAACTCCGAGGTCGAGATCGTGGGTCTGCGCCCGACGCAGAAGACGATCGTCACCGGTATCGAGATGTTCCACAAGCAGCTCGACGAGGCATGGGCTGGCGAGAACTGTGGTCTGCTGCTCCGCGGCACCAAGCGCGAGGACGTCGAGCGTGGTCAGGTGGTTGTTGAGCCAGGCTC
Source organism: uncultured Leucobacter sp. (assembly GCA_964547775.1). Taxonomy (GTDB): domain Bacteria; phylum Actinomycetota; class Actinomycetes; order Actinomycetales; family Microbacteriaceae; genus Leucobacter. Next base: position 2,570 of record CAZJOZ010000115.1, on the reverse strand, counting down.
GATCACCCCGCACACCAAGTTCGAGGGCACCGCATACATCCTGAAGAAGGAAGAGGGCGGTCGTCACAACCCGTTCGAGACCAACTACCGTCCGCAGTTCTACTTCCGTACGACTGACGTGACCGGTGTGATCACCCTTCCTGAGGACAAGCCAATGGTGATGCCCGGTGACACCACCGACATGACCGTCGAGCTGATCCAGCCGATCGCAATGGAAGAGGGCCTCGGCTTTGCTATCCGTGAGGGCGGCCGCACCGTCGGCGCCGGCACGGTGACCAAGGTTGTTGCCTAAATCCTGCGATAAGGTACACAACACCCCCGAGCATTGCTCGGGGGTGTTGTGTTTTTTCGTCTTTTCTGGTGTGAGGCCCGTCGCAGCATCTGGGGGAGGTCTCCGGAGTATGCTCGAAGCGTGAATGTTTCCAGCGCACACGAGACAGCACCTCGCGGCCACTCCTCGCGACAGTCTCCCGTTCTTCGGACGTATGGGCTGCTCTACCTGGGCGATGTTGCTGGCTGGGCCGTCGGTATTATTGCCGCGCTGGTGTTGCGCTTTGATTTCTTATTCGACCGCATTCACTGGGGCTTCACCGCACTGTTGATCCTGGTTGCTGCTCTGCTCCAGTTGGTTGCGGGGTGGGTGTTCTGGCTCTATCGCGGGCGTTATGAAGTTGGGGGCTTCGACGAGGTTCGACAACTTGCAGTGAACGTGGCAGCCGTCATGTCGGTTGCCTGGGTGTTTGCGTATTTTGTCGGGTACGGTAACGGCATTCCGCGTAGCACCATGATTATTGCGGCACCAATCACCTTTTCGATCATGGCCGCGATGCGTTATCTGGTGAGGCTTTCCCGGGAACGAGGCATGAAGCCGGGGTCGGGTGCGGAGCGTGCGCTCCTCTACGGAGCGGGGTACCTGGGCAATCAAACCGCAAAGCGACTCCTGACCGACGCAGTCGCTCAGGCCTTGCCGGTGGGTTTTCTCGATGACGACCCACGCAAGAGCAATCTTGAGGTGCGAGGTGTGCGGGTACTCGGAACCCTCGACGACCTCGCACGTGCGACGGCGCAAACGGGCGCTACCACCCTCATTGTTTGTATCGGCGACGCTGACGCTGCGCTCATGCGACGAATCGACCTTGCAGCAGGCAAACTCGGCCTCAACGTGCTGGTCTTACCTCCGTTGCAGCAGATTCTTCAGAATTCGTCAGTCGTGACGGAGGTGCGAGAACTCTCTATTGAGGATCTCATCGGCAGAAACCCGGTGAGGCTCGAGACCGGATCGATCGCGCAATACCTGCAAGACCGGACCGTGCTCGTCACCGGCGCGGGGGGCTCAATCGGCTCAGAACTGTGCCGACAGCTCGCCGGTTTTGCGCCGCGGGAGCTCATTCTCCTGGATCGCGACGAGACGTCGCTGCAATCCGCACAGATTTCTATCAGCGGTCATGGTCTGCTCGATACTCGAGATGTTGTGCTCGCCGACATCCGCGATGCCGATGCGCTCCGACAGATATTCGAAGAACGCAGACCAGACGTCGTGTTTCACGCGGCGGCACTCAAACATCTCCCCATGCTTGAGCAGTACCCAGACGAAGCTTGGAAAACCAATGTGCTTGGCACGCTGAACGTGCTGCAGGCAGCACGGGCGGTTGGTGTCACCACATTCGTCAATATTTCCACGGACAAGGCTGCGAACCCGACGAGTGTGCTGGGCCACTCGAAACGGGTTGCTGAGAAGCTCACTGCCTGGATGGCGGAAGAGACGGGGCATCGGTACCTCTCTGTCAGGTTCGGCAACGTGATCGGAAGCCGCGGCTCGATGTTGCCGACCTTCCGGGCGCTGATTGATGCGGGTGGACCGGTTACGGTCACCCACCCTGAAGCGACGCGATTCTTCATGACCATCCCCGAGGCCTGCCAGTTGGTGATTCAGGCTGGTGGGATCGGCCGACCTGGTGAGGTGCTGATTCTCGACATGGGGGAGCCGGTGCGCATTCTCGATGTTGCCAAACGAATGATCGCACAATCGGGGAAACCAATCGAAATTGTGTTTACGGGTCTGCGGCACGGAGAGAAACTCCATGAGGAGCTCGTCGCTGAGGGCGAGGGCGACGAGCGGCCATTCCATCCAAAGATTTCCCACGCGCACGTCGACACGCTCGCGCCTGAGGCGCTCGATCATGATGGATGGGTCGCACGGATGGAGCTCACGGTCGAAGCTGGGGAGCGCGTGCAGTGAGTGTGTTTGCCTCCACAGCCGCGCCCATCGCTTTCACTTCTGGAGCAATAACCCTCCTTCTGTCCCTCCTGCTCCCCGTGGTGGTTCGTCCTCTGCTCGTGAAGTTGGGGATCATGGATGTTCCCAACGAGCGCTCGTCCCATGAGCGACCGGTGCTGCGAGGCCTCGGTCTTGCCGTGCTGATCGCAATGGTGGTTGGCGGCGGCGCCGGAGTCCTTGCCACCCGTGCTGCCGATTCCCCGCCTCTCGGTTGGGATATTCTGCTGGTCGTTCTGCTCGGCTCATTAGCGGCCGGCTTGCTCGGGTTTGGTGAGGACCTTCGGGGAATCAG
>CAZJOZ010000114.1:0-3401 GCA_964547775.1 uncultured Leucobacter sp. | reverse complement strand
GATCAACACCCGCCCAGTGCTGGCTGCGATCAAGGAGTTCTTCGGTACCTCACAGCTCTCGCAGTTCATGGATCAGAACAACCCGCTCGCGGGTCTGACCAACAAGCGCCGTCTCTCGGCGCTTGGCCCCGGCGGTCTCTCACGTGACCGCGCTGGTGTCGAGGTACGTGACGTTCACCCGTCACACTACGGCCGCATGTGCCCAATTGAGACTCCTGAAGGCCCGAACATTGGTCTGATTGGTGCGCTCGCAACCTTCGCGCGCATTAACGCTTTCGGGTTCATCGAGACTCCATACCGTCGCATCGTCGACGGCAAGGTCACCGATCAGGTGGATTACCTCACCGCACACGAAGAAGACGAGTACCTGATTGCTCAGGCTGGCGCTCCGTTGACCAAGGATGGAGCCTTTGCTGAGAAGCAGGTGCTCGCACGTCCCCGTGGCGCAGAGGTGCAGCTCGTTGATGCGGCCCGCGTGCAGTACATGGACGTTTCACCCCGCCAGATGGTGTCGGTGGCAACCTCGCTGATTCCATTCCTGGAGCATGACGACGCAAACCGTGCCCTGATGGGCGCAAACATGCAGCGCCAGGCCGTGCCGCTGCTGCGCAGCGAGTCGCCACTGGTCGGTACCGGTATGGAGGGCTACGCGGCTATCGACGCCGGCGACGTCATCACCGCTGAGAAGTCTGGCGTGATCGAAGAAGTTTCCGCTGATGTCGTCACGATCCAGCAGGACGAGGGCGGCACCAAGAGCTACTACCTGCGTAAGTTCGATCGTTCGAACCAGGGGACGAACTACAACCACCGTGTCATCGTGAAGGCCGGGGACCGCATTGAAGCCGGCGAGGTGATTGCCGACGGTCCCGCCACCGAAAACGGTGAGCTGGCACTCGGCAAGAACCTGCTTGTCGCCTTCATGCCGTGGGAGGGCCACAACTACGAGGATGCGATCATCCTCAGCCAGAACCTCGTGAAAGATGACACCCTGTCGTCCATTCACATCGAGGAATACGACGTTGATGCCCGTGACACCAAGCTGGGTAAAGAAGAGATCACTCGTGACCTGCCCAACGCGAGCATGGAAGCACTCAAGGATCTTGACGAGCGCGGCATCATTCGGATCGGTGCGGAGGTTCGCCCCGGCGACATTCTGGTTGGTAAGGTCACGCCGAAGGGTGAGACTGAGCTGTCTGCTGAAGAGCGACTGCTGCGCGCGATCTTCAACGAGAAGAGCCGCGAAGTTCGCGACACGTCTCTGAAGGTTCCGCACGGTGTCTCCGGCACGGTCACCTCGGTGAAGGTGTTTGATGCTGAGAATGACAACGACGATGAGCTTGGTTCAGGCGTGAACCAGCGGGTCGTGGTCTACATTGCGCAGAAGCGTAAGATCACCGAGGGCGACAAGCTCGCTGGTCGCCACGGAAATAAGGGCGTCATCTCGAAGATTCTTCCCGTGGAAGACATGCCGTTCCTCGCAGATGGCACGCCGGTAGATGTCATTCTGAACCCCCTCGGCATCCCCGGTCGAATGAACTTCGGTCAGGTGCTTGAGACGCACCTCGGCTGGATTGCAAAGCAGGGATGGAAAGTCGAAGGTGCTCAGGAGTGGGCCGCGAAGCTGTCGAAGGACGCTCTCGAGGCTGCACCCGGCACCAAGGTGGCGACTCCCGTATTCGACGGCGCCAGCGAGGAAGAAATCAAGGGTCTGCTGGACTCGACGCTTCCGACGCGTGACGGTGAGCGGCTGATCGACTCGACCGGCAAGACTCGACTGTTTGACGGTCGTTCGGGCGAGCCGTTCCCGTACCCGGTCTCGGTCGGCTACATGTACATCCTGAAGCTGCACCACCTCGTGGATGACAAGATCCACGCACGTTCGACCGGTCCGTACTCCATGATCACCCAGCAGCCGCTCGGCGGTAAGGCACAGTTCGGTGGCCAGCGCTTCGGTGAGATGGAAGTGTGGGCGCTGGAAGCATATGGCGCTGCCTACGCGCTGCAGGAGTTGCTCACCGTCAAGTCGGACGACATCCTCGGCCGTGTGAAGGTGTACGAGGCCATTGTGCGTGGCGAGAACATTCCGGAGCCAGGCGTTCCCGAATCATTCCGCGTGTTGATGAAGGAAATGCAGTCCCTCTGCTTGAACGTTGAGGTGCTTGGCGCCGACGGTCAGGCTGTGAACCTGCGTGACAACGATGACGAGGCACACCGCACCGCGGAAGAACTCGGAATTAACCTCTCTACCCGCTTCGAGACCTCGTCAGTCGACGAGATCTAAGCGGCCGCAGACAGATAGATTTCATTCAAGGAGAAAAATTGCTCGAGGGTACGAGTTTCAACGAGCTTCAGATCCGTCTTGCGACCGCTGACGATATTCGCAGCTGGTCCTATGGCGAGGTGAAGAAGCCCGAGACCATTAACTACCGCACGCTGAAGCCAGAGAAAGATGGGCTTTTCGGCGAGCAGATCTTCGGTCCGAGCCGTGACTGGGAGTGCGCGTGTGGCAAGTACAAGCGCGTGCGTTACAAAGGCATCGTCTGTGAGCGCTGTGGCGTTGAGGTCACCAAGTCCAGCGTGCGTCGTGAGCGCATGGGGCACATTGAGCTCGCTGCTCCGGTCACCCACATCTGGTACTTCAAGGGCGTTCCGTCACGTCTGGGATACCTGCTTGACATGGCCCCCAAAGACCTCGAGAAGGTCATCTACTTCGCCGCCTACATGGTGATCGACGTTGACGAAGAGGGCCGCCATGAGGACATGGCAGAGCTTGAGGCGGAACTTCGCCTTGAGATCTCCAGCCTCGAACAGCAGCGTGACCTCGCGATTGCACAGCGTCAGCAGCAGGCCGAGCAGGATCTTGCCGCGCTGGAAGCTGAAGGTGCAAAAGCAGATCAGCGCCGCCGGGCAGAAGCCTCAGCGGAGAAGGAACTTGCAGCGATTCGCAAGGGCTTCGACGATGACATCGCGGCGCTCCACCGAGTGTGGGAGGACTTCCGCAACCTGAAAGTCGGCGACCTCAAGCCAGAAGACGCGGCTTTTGCAGAGCTCCAGGATCGCTTCGGTGATTACTTCGAGGCTTACATGGGCGCCGAGGCAATTAAGAAGCGTCTCGAAGCCTTCGATCTTGAGGCCGAGAGCGAATCCCTCCACCTGCAGATCAGCGAGGGCAAGGGCCAGAAAAAGATCCGCGCGATTAAGCGACTCAAGGTCGTGAACTCCTTCCTGCAGACGGGCGCGAGCCCCGCAGCGATGGTGCTCGACGTCGTGCCAGTGATTCCGCCAGAGCTTCGCCCCATGGTGCAGCTTGACGGCGGCCGCTTTGCGACCTCCGATCTCAATGACCTGTACCGTCGTGTGATCAACCGCAACAACCGTCTGCGTCGTCTGCTCGATCTTGG
>CAZJOZ010000113.1:0-3596 GCA_964547775.1 uncultured Leucobacter sp. | reverse complement strand
CTGCGACCCCGTCGTCCCGAACGACGTGCGCTACCAAGCTGCGCCACATCCCGATTGCGTTTCACTGACGCGAAGACGCCTCGTTTAGTCTAGCGAGTGACGAGCTTCCCACAAAACGAACGGAGGATGAATCGGTGCGGGACAGTCAAACTCTGCCTGCGCCCGAACTTAGCGAATATACACGTCGAGATGGTTGCCAACGGTGCCGCGGTCGTAGATCTTGCCCTGGTAGCCGAAGGGGGTGTCAAAGACGGTGCCCATCGGTGCGGACCCCGCGAGCACGATGTACCCGTCACTGTCGCTCACATACCCGCCCGCATTCACATGGCGGCCAGGGATGGCAAGGCCACCGCCGGGCAATACCTGCTGACTGTAGAACGTGAACTTGTAGCCACCCCAATTGATGACACCCCGGAACAGGAAATCAGCGAGCGAGAACTCTGCACCCGACGGCGACATGGTTCCCGCACTGATTTCTACAATTTCCGCGGTGGTGAGGTGAATGATTGGTGCATCGAGATCAGCAGTCTGGAGCTTCTGCGTTCGCGCAGCCTCTTGACGATTCTGTTGCGTGATCAGTCGAAGGTTGTGCACGGGATCATGCGCAAAGAAGGCCGCTCGACTCTCTTCCGCAAGTGCATGGGAGTAAGGCAGGGGAGCGGATAGTGACACCGCAAGAAAACCGATGGCGATCACGGCCGCACTGACTTTTCGCACACTCGGCTTGCCTGATGGCCGTCGGGTATTCGTCGCAGGTTGCTGCGAAGAGCTGTGAGTCAAGAGCCAATTCACAATGACCTGATTGTCTCACACCTACGCCGGAGTGCCGAGGCGATACCCGATTCCCCGAACTGTTTCAATAAGACTGCGCTCTGTCTTTCGTCTGAGGTAGTGCACATAGGTGTCCACCGTTCCCTCTTGCTCGCCCCGGTCGAAGACTGCGGTGAGCAGCTGTTGTCGGGTGAACGCGGTCTCAGGGTGTGAGGCAAGCGTGCGCAACAGCGCCGATTCCTTTTCCGTCAATAGGATGCGACCCGTGTAGGGCGATACGATCGTGTCATTGTGCGGGAAAAACACCCAGCCGCCGATTTCAATGCCCTTATCCCGATTGGTGTAGTCGCGGGTGAGCGCACGAAGCCGGGCGTTAAGTTCTGCGAAATCGAAGGGCTTCACGAGGTAATCGTTGGCGCCAGCATCGAGCCCCATCACTCGATCATTGACCTCGCCGAGCGCCGTGAGCATGATGACCGGCAGCGCTTGGCCTTGCTCGCGAAGCCACGTGACAAATTCGGTGCCGTCGCCGTCGGGCAACCGACGGTCGACCACGGCAACGGAGAAAATTGTAGATGAGGTGGCCTCTCTGGCGCTCGCAAGATCTGTCACGAGAGTGACGTTCCAGTTCAGTGCAAGCACGTCGCGAATGATGGGGCCGAGTTTCGGGTCGTCTTCTACGACCAAGAGCGCCGGAACGTCGCTCGTCATGCGTGTCCATTCGTTCGCACCAGGGGTACCTGCATGCGCATCGTGGTGCCGCCCTGGCCGGTGTGCTCGACCTCGATTCGACCACCATAACGGGTTACTTGGTCGTGCACGAGGGCGAGCCCAATGCCGTGCGAAGCACGATCTGGTGCGTGAGCTGGCTGTGCCCCTCTCGCGAAGCGCTCGAAGACCTGATCAGGGTGAATTCCGGTGATGCCGACACCCTGGTCGGTCACCCGGATCACTGCCGACCGGCCCGCGGTCGTGACATTCATCGTGACGGTGGTACCTGGGAGAGTGTGTCCGAGCGCGTTATCGAGCAAGGCGAGCAGGCTGCGTCTCAAAGACGGCTCAGGCATACCCACGACCAAACCAGGGTCACCGGCGGCACCACCGGTCACCCGTAGTCCTACACCCCGCTGTTGTGCAACCACCATCATTTCCGCATGCACCTCGTCGAGTATCGGCTGCAGTGGTGGTGGATCAAACTCGTTCTCTGCTTCTGAGACCGCGGCCAGCAAGTCGTTCACAATCGTGGTCATCACGCGGGTGTCGTCGCGCAGCTCCGCCACGACCGGTTTGAGTTGGTCATTCTCGGCGGTCATGATCTGTAATTGCTGTACGCGGGCATCGAGGATGGCGAGCGGGGTGCGTAGTTCATGGCTCGCATCACCAATGAAGTTGCGCTGCCGGCGTAACGAGTGCTCGAGTGGCTTTACTGCCTGCCGTGCGAACAGCATAGCGCCGACACCGGCGATGGCGATCGCAGCGATCGCGACGACAGGCACAATTTCGATCAGATCTTCGGCATTCATGCGCACGTCAAGGACTCGGCCCCGTGGCTCACCCGCCCTGCCGGGGCCACCACCAGGTCCGCCATGCCGATGCTGACGATCGTCGACCCAGAGATAACTGAAGAGCAGCATGACACCGAGCACCACCATGAGTGCGCTCATCAGCGCGACACGAATCCCGACTTTGCGCGCGACTCTCGCGGCGGTCAACTGATCGGGGTCGTGGTGGCGGCGTGTGCGTGCCATATCGTTCCCCCTGTGTGAGACTGGCGCAGGTGCGTCGTGGTGATGACGCTGATGCTTGCCATTATCTCGTGACTGAAACTCACAGCTTGGTGTGCGCCGACCAAGAAATCACTCAGAAATTCCTGCGGGCTGTGAGATTTCTGAACGGCCCAAACTCTTGGCGAGATCTTAGAACGCGCCAAAAATACTGGAGACATGGCAAAGAACAAAGACATCGAGAACCAGACCACCAACTCCACGACGCAGCCAGAGGAGCTGCAAAACGCTCTTTCAGCGAAGGCTGCACCCGCGACACCTGCTGCTCACCCTGACGATGCGACGGTGACTCAGTCGCTCGACGAAAGTGCACAGAATGTGGCCAATGCGGCAGACCCACAGAACACCGACCGCGCCGAAACACCGACCGGACGCGAGCCTACAGACTTGAGTACGGCAGACGTGAGTACCGCAGATGGGAAGCCCGCATTCTTCCGCCGCAAGTGGGTCATGGTCACGGCTCCGATTGTGGCAGGCGTGCTGCTGCTCGGCATTGGCGGGTCAATCGGTTACGCTCTCGGCGACGGCCCGGGTGACCGCGGCGGCGATCGCTCATCACGGTTCGCGCAGAGTGAGGACGGCTTCGACGGCCGCGGCGGCTTCGGCGGCCTCAGCGGCGAGAATGGCCACGGCGGGCACGGCGGGCACGGCGGGCACGGCGGGCACGGCGGCAAGGGTGGCGGCATGGGCGGCCACCAGTATGGTGGCCCCGGCTCGGGTACGTTCGGCGGTGACCCATCGCAGGGGCAAGCGGCTCCTGATTCCCAACAGCCGCAGCGTCCTGGGCAGATTGACCCGAACGCTGATTCGAATTCAGGTCAGGTGAGCCCAGATAAGAGTCAGAGCGACCGCTCCACCCGTGACAGTGTCGATAAGGGCGCTGGGAACAATGAATCGAATGCTGAGAGCAAGAACAGCTCCGGCGGTGCCTCGCTTGCGGGTTAGTCGCGACGCCCGAGGGGCGCTAGCGCTAGTGTGCTAAATCCTGGTACGCGTCAGGTGCGAGTCGATCCTGGATCACGGGGAATTCGGCTCGCACCT
>CAZJOZ010000112.1:0-3629 GCA_964547775.1 uncultured Leucobacter sp. | reverse complement strand
CCGCCGGCTCCGCCAAAAAAGTCACCCCTGGGTTTCGAGTATTCTCAACGAAATCCGGGGGTGTACTCGTTGTGTTGCGCATCGGTGGCTGACGCTTTCACGGCGCACCGCATTCAGTGTTTTCCCCTTGAAACCGCATAGCATCAAAGGGTGAGCGAAGTGGGCGAACCTGACGACAATGATGACGTCGCACGTGCGCGCCGCTTTGCAAAACCATTCGGCGACTTCATGCGACGTTGGCGCGCTCGCATTGCGCGTCGCCCCTGGCTCAACGTCGCATATAAAACCCTCATCACAGTGATCGGTTCGGCAACTGTGGTCATCGGCCTCATCTTGGTGCCGCTGCCCGGGCCGGGGTGGCTGATCGTGTTTATTGGCCTCACCATGCTCGGCAGCGAGTATCACTGGGCGCGTCGGCTGACAAGCTGGCTCCGCATGCAGCTGGCCCGCTTTTGGGAGTGGTGGCGGCTGTGGCGGGCGTCTCGGGCTGAACGGCGCGCCGCACCGCCACCAGCGGCCGCCAGACGTTCTGAGCCTGCACAAGAAGATCGTGTGCCTGACAAGCGTTCGGCCCCGCCACTGCACAGTGACGAGGCCGAACGGTAGTGCACCCACGCGGGGCATGGGCACGGATGCGTTGATCGGGTCTGTGACCCTCGGGCTTACGCCTTGATCAGCGCATAGTTGAAGATGAACGGATCAGGCTTTGCTGCCGGGTTCTTGTACTCATTAGCTGCCTTTGCTGCGGCAATGATGTGGAACACGAACAGCACGACACCTGCGATCCACGCGAGCACCGCGATGAGCCAGCCCAGGTATGGGATGCCCACCAGCACCGCGCCGATGATGCCGACCGCAGTGCGAATCAACGAGAAGTTGAGGTTCGCGACGTGGAACTGCAGTGCCCGATGGTTGCCCTTGTCCTTCTCGATGATCCAGAAGATGAGGGCGGGGATCCACGCGAAGAACACGGAGAGCCAGTAGTTCAGCGTGATCGTGCTTGCCGCGGAGTCAACGGTCTGCTGCGGGTATCCGGGTGCGGGAGGTGCCTGCTGGTACCCACCCTGCCCGGGAGGCGCCTGGTACCCGCCCTGTGCGGGAGGTGCCTGGTATGCATCGGCAGGAGGAGCCTCATATACGCCACCCGCCGGTGCGCCGGCTGGGGGCTGTGGCTGTGATGGCGGCGTGGGCGGAACAGCAGGCTGGTTGCCTTCGGGTTCAGGGGGCAAGGTAGTCATGAGTGCGACTCTCTCCTTTGAATGGTGCCTCACGCGGTGATGGGGCAAGAATGTTGCTGTGAGTGGATACTCTCGTATATGCGTGCACTTTGAAAATACCGCAGAACGCAGGTTTCTGGGTAGAGAGACCCCGCGCATCTCAACAATGGGCAGGTGCGTTTATTGTGGAGGTGCGATAAGAGCGCTTAGAAAATGTCAGGGCTTGGGGTTGCTGCGTGCAGGATTGATACATCTGCGTGACGGTCAAACCGGTAACCATTACCCCGCACCGTGCGCACAATATCTTGGTAGCGATCAAGCTTCACGCGAAGGCGACGAACGTGCACGTCGATGGTGCGCTCGTTGGGAGTCTCCTCGTCGGGGGCATCAGCCCACAGTGATTCGATGATCTCTTCGCGGCTGACGGTGCGTCCCTCGCGCAACACAAGATACTGCAGCAGCTCGAACTCACGGAAGGTGAGCGTAGCAGGGTGGTTGTCGAGCAGCACGCGTTTGCGCGACAGATCGATGGTAACTCCGCTTGCGGCACGGTCAGCTGCGGGAGTTTCGGGTTCATGCTTGCGCTTCTGCTCGGTCACGGCGGCAGGGTCGCCCAGGGCGAGCCGTACCACGTCGACGTCGCGTCCGCCGGCGTTCGTTGGAGCGAGGGCGACTGCCGCGTAGGTTTCGGCGGCTGGTGCGAGCTTCGCGACCAGGCGCTTGAGCTCAGCAACGATTTCGCCCAGCTGTGGGTCAGCGCCGTCGAGTTTGTCTTCTGCAAGCCCCACGTAGAGGGCGAAGCCGCGAACCTCGCTGCCCTGTGGCAGGTGACGGTCAGATTTCGCCGGTGGCTGGGGGCGAGACGGTGCGTGCGCGCCGGAGGGTGAGCCGGTGGGGTTGACGGGTGCGGAGACGGTTGGCTGTGATGCGGTGATGGTGGTCATGAGTGTGGTCTTTCTGGGCTGCCGCTCATCGGCGGCTGGCGGTGCGGTGCGAAACCGCGGGTGTGAGATGAACCGGCTCGAGGGGCTCTGGTTCGGGGCGCAGGGGAGCTGCGGCACTTGGGTCTCAGCAGGATCTCGGAGTGAGCGGATCTCAGTGTGAAACGGTGAAAAGTGCTGGGGGTCCGGTCTCAGGGCCGGGTGCTAGGCGTGCAACAGAAACGGTTGCCTATTTTCTCGCCTAGCTGAGGTGCATTCGACAGCACATGACACTACGGCGGCACATCATCATGCCAGCCTGCCCAAAGTTCACCTCGCGGGTGGCCTGGGTACGAATGGTGTCAGTCATGGGGGAAATTTAAGCAAACCCCGACGCTGAAGTCAAATTGGCTGGGGTAAGCCGTGGCGAATCATGGCGCTTCGGAAGCACCCGAGCTCGCCGGTCGCTCCTAGTCGATGGTGCCGTACAGTCGGTCGCCGGCATCGCCGAGCCCGGGAACAATGTAGGCCTGCTCATTCAGCCCGTCGTCGAGGGCTCCCAGTACGAGGGTGACTTCGCGGTCTCCCGCGCCGGCACGTACCGCAGCGATACCCTCGGGGGTGCCGAGCACACAAATTGCGGTCACATCGGTGGCGCCGCGGTCAAACAGGAAGTCAATTGCTGCGGCCAGTGATCCGCCGGTCGCAAGCATCGGGTCTAGCACGAAGCATTGGCGACCGGTGAGGTCATCTGGGAGTCTCTCAGCGTAGGTTTCTGGCTCGAGGGTTTCCTCGTTACGCTTCATTCCCAAGAAACCGACCTCGGCGGTGGGCACCATTTTGACCATGCCGTCCAGCATTCCCAAGCCGGCACGCAAGATAGGCACGATGAGGGGCGCGGGCTCGCTAATCTTCACTCCGGTGGTGAGCGCGACAGGCGTCTCAATCTCGATGCTCTCCACCCGCACCTCACGCGTCGCTTCGTAGGCGAGGAGGTTCATGAGTTCGTCGACGAGCTGCCGAAAGGTGGGGGGTGGGGTGTGACGATCCCGAAGAACCGTAAGCTTGTGGGTGATCAGCGGATGATCCGCAACGACGACACGCATGCTCCAAGCTTAGAGGAATCAACGATGGGAACCATCCCCCCGAGCGAGAACGATGTCGAACTCATGGGTCGGGCGCTTGCAGAAGCGGCTGCAGCCTCTGCAGCGGGGGAGATCCCGGTGGGCGCACTGGTGGTCGACCATGCCGGTGAGGTAATTGGGTCTGGTCGCAATTCGAGGATCGCCTCCGCCGACCCGACGGGGCATGCGGAGATCAATGCGATTCGACAGGCAGCCGCTGCGCGAGGCGATCGTGTGCTTGACGATTGCACCCTGGTGGTCACCCTTGAACCGTGTGTCATGTGCGCGGGCACGATCCTTGCGGCACGCCTTGGGCGTGTGGTGTTTGGGGCGTGGGATGACAAGGCGGGCGCAGTGGGAAGCGTGTA
>CAZJOZ010000111.1:1247-3678 GCA_964547775.1 uncultured Leucobacter sp. | reverse complement strand
AAGAAGAAGCACCGCAAGCTGCTTCGCAAGACGCGCCACCAGCGCCGCAACAAGAAGTAGGTCTTCTCTCGAAGACCGGGTAAAGCGGCTGGCTGCGGAATGTTCCGTCGTCGGCCGCTTTTTCATGCCATTTTTGCTCCCTCAAATCCTTTGTTGTTTTGAGTAATTCAAAAGAAGTGATATTCTGAGGGTGATGACAGGCACCACCGTTGATGTTCGCGAGGCGCGGCAGTTGAGTGACGACGTCGCCATTGGTGAGCAGTTGAAGCACGCAGGGCTCCGCTCCACCGAACCACGTCGTGCCGTCGTCGCTGCGCTCAGCGCGGGTGGGCACTTGAGTGCCGCTGACGTCTTTGACACGGTGCGCACTCGACTCGCCGGCACTTCGCTGCAAGCGGTGTACGGTATTCTCTCGGCGCTCAACGAGGCTGGCATCGCTCGCAAGATCGAGCCACCCGGTAGCCCGGCGCTCTACGAATTACGCATCGGCGATAATCATCATCACCTGGTGTGCAGCGAGTGCGGCCTGATCGTCGACGTACCCTGCGCGATCGGTGAGGCACCCTGTCTGACCGCGAGCGAAACTCACGGGTTCGACATCTCGGTCGCAGAGGTGACCTACCACGGGCTGTGCCCCGACTGCCAACCTGCCCCCTTGACCACCACGACAACCCCCTGAACGAAAGAGGACGTCATGACTGAACAGAAGATCACCACGACCCAAACGGGTACGCCGATCGCCAGTGACGAGCACTCGCTCACCGTGGGAGCCAACGGCCCCACCGTGCTGCACGACCGTTACCTGGTCGAGAAGCTTGCCGCGTTTAACCGCGAGCGGGTCCCCGAGCGCAACCCGCACGCAAAGGGCGGCGGCGCATTCGGCGAGTTCGTCGTCACCGAAGACGTATCGAAATACACCCGTGCTGCTGTGTTCCAGCCCGGCGCGAAGAGCGAGACCCTCATTCGCTTCTCGTCGGTCGCCGGTGAGCAGGGTTCACCTGACACCTGGCGCGACGTTCGCGGTTTCTCGCTCCGTTTCTACACCACCGAAGGCAACCTCGACATTGTTGGCAACAACACTCCGACGTTCTTCATTCGTGACGCGATCAAGTTCCCTGACTTCATTCACTCGCAGAAGCGCCTCGGCGATTCGGGCCTGCGCGACGCCGACATGCAGTGGGACTTCTGGACCCTCTCGCCTGAGTCAGCACACCAGGTGACCTACCTGATGGGCCCCCGCGGTCTGTCGAAGTCGTGGCGCCACCTGAATGGTTACGGCTCGCACACCTACCAGTGGATCAACGCTGAGGGTGAGCGTTTCTGGGTCAAGTACCACTTCATCTCCCACCAGGGCGTCGAGCACATGACCCCAGAGGTCGCAGAGCAGCTCGCCGGCAGCGACGCAGACTACTACCGTCGCGACCTGTTCGATGCGATTGCCCGTGGCGACTACCCGTCGTGGGACATGTACGTGCAGATCATGCCGCATGACGAGGCGAAGACCTACCGCATCAATCCCTTCGACCTCACCAAGACCTGGCCGAAGGCTGATTACCCACGCATCAAGGTCGGTACGTTCACCCTGAACCGTAACCCCGAGAACTTCTTTGCCGAGATCGAGCAGGCCGCCTTCTCGCCCGGCAACCAGGTGCCCGGCACCGGCATCTCGCCCGACAAGATGCTGATGGCTCGCGTGTTCTCATACCCCGACGCACAGCGCTACCGCGTGGGCACGAACTACAACCAGCTGCCCGTGAACCAGCCCCACGCGACTGAGGCGAACAACTACATGCACCAGGGGAACATGCAGTACCACTTCCCGCCCGCATCACACCGCGTCTACCACCCGAACTCGTACGGTGCGGCCGGCGGCCCGGCGGTCGATCCGGTGCTGGGTGCTGAGGGCGGCTGGGAGTCAGACGGCGAACTGATGCGTACCGCATACACGCTGCGTGCCGATGACAGCGACTTCGGTCAGGCCACCATTCTCTACCGTGACGTGTTCACCGACGAGGAGCGTGCCGGCTTCAAGAAGACGCTTGAGGGGCAGGCTGCGTCGATCACGGTCGACGACATTCGCGAGCGGTTCTTCCAGTACTGGAGCAATGTTGACGCCGAGCTCGGCCAGCACCTGCGCAACGCATATGCAGCTGGCGCAGGCAAGGCGACCTCTGACATTCACGAGGGCGCCGAGTAAGCACCGATCGCGGAACGAACGCACCGCATCTCCGCGCGAGGCGGCACAGATCCTTCGGGGTGTGTGCCGCCTCGCTGCGTATGCGGCACTCCTCTTGATGCGCCAATGCATTCCTGGCGTCAGGTTGACGTTCGAATCTCAGTGACCTCGCGTGTCACTTACACTGGAATGCATGCCCGGACCCGTCGCACTCACGCTGCTGTCGAAGCCTGGCTGCCACCTGTGCGATGACGC
>CAZJOZ010000111.1:0-1147 GCA_964547775.1 uncultured Leucobacter sp. | reverse complement strand
CTCGAGGAACGAAATCAGCAGGCAGCTGAGATCGCAGCGGCGCTGGCGCCGCTAGGTCATTCGGTGCCAAGCGTTCGCGCCCTTAGCGTGCACCGCAACGAACTCTTTGATGGCGACAACTGGGATGTCACCCTCATCGCGGACTTCGATGATGCTGAGGGGCTGGCGGCGTATGCGACGCACCCGGAACATCTCGCGGCTGGCCAGGTCATCAAGAAGCACGCCTCTGGGAGGGTCGCCACGGACTTCACCGTGTGATTGCCTAGACTGGGAGTATGTTCTCTCTTGCCGATGCGGGCATCGAAACCGCCCTCACCGACCGTCTCAGTTGCGAACTGACGGAGTTCGCCGCCTTCCCACTCCTCGACACTGATGAAGGGCGCGAGGCGCTCACCGAATACTTCCGGCCGTTCACGGAGCTTGCGGCATCGTATTCGCGCCCGCTGGTGCTCGACACGCCCACGTGGCGAGCCAACTCCGACTGGGGCAGGCTCCTCGGGTATGACGAGGCCGAGCTCAGGCGGGTGAATATCGAAGCGGTGCAGTTCACCCGTGCGGTGGCGACGCGCTTTGCGCCCGACAACGCAGTCACCATTGCCGGTGTCGTTGGCCCCCGCTACGACGATGACGGTGCAACGACCATGACAGCTGATGAAGCATACGAGTACCACCTGCCTCAGGTGCGCGCGTTTGCCGATGCGGGCGCTGACCGTGTGACCGCGGTGACGATGACCGATACGGGTGAAGCCGTGGGTGTCGCGCGAGCGGCACGGGCCGCAGGTATTCCGGTGGTGGTCTCATTCTCGGTAGGTGCTGACGGGCGCCTTGCCTCTGGTGAGTCCTTGAACGGCGCTATCTCAGCAGTGGACCAGGCCACAGGAAGGTACCCCTCGGGGTACATGGTGAACTGCTCTCACCCTTCAGAAGCGGCGCTTGCATTGCGCGAGTTCAATGGCGAGGCTACGGTAGCGGAGCGGATCATCGGGTTCAAGTTGAACGCAGCTCGCCACGGCGACGATGGTCCCGGCGACAGCCCTGATGCATTCGCTGATCACGCGCTGGGCCTGCGCGTCTACGCCCCGAGCGCGCGAGTATTCGGTGGGTGCTGCGGCACTGATACCCCGCACATCGCGGCAATCGCAGAGCG
>CAZJOZ010000110.1:0-3683 GCA_964547775.1 uncultured Leucobacter sp. | reverse complement strand
GAAGTACAAATGCATACCGTCAATTCTACCCCACACTCACACCGCACCAACGAATCGGGTGCCGATTGTGGCTTCGGAGGCTTGGTCGGTCAGACTTGATCGCACTATCGGCGACGCTGTCGCGGTCCGTCGGAATCAGTTCAGGGCCGGCGCGGACACCTTTTCGCCGTCACGCCGTTCATTGAGTTCCTTTACACGAACGCGACTTAAGATCATCAGGCTAATGGGGCCAAACGCAATGAATTTCAGCGTATTCCACAGGCTGAGAAGGACAAGGAAAATCAGCCATGCTGAACCGCCACCAGCGGCCACAAATGAGCACCAAAACGCAAGGCCGAGGTATGGCAGGGCGAGGAGCACGGCCGGCACTCCCCACTTCAGCCCACGCCGACTCCGGATGCATCGGAGCGCGATGTTACTCGGCGCGTAGCGCTGCAGGAGCGAATAGATGAAGCTTGTCATCGCCAAGATTGGGTGAATCATGATGGGCCTCTCGTCACACGTCGTTCTCCGTCGAGGAAGCAGCGTGTGATCGAACGCCCAGGAGGGCCGCCCCGGAGGGCCCGCAGAGTTGAGAACCTGCTTCAGCCTCCAGGGTACGCCGACATTCCGATTAGCGAAAGGTGCGGTGTGACGTTCATACGTCCATCATCGACGCGGCCACGGGCGCACCAGCCGGGTCGATGACCTTCGGTGGACAACCCGGCTTCCTCTCCGCGTTGGGGAGAAACGGATACGTCTGTGCTCAGGCCACAGCGGGAGCGGAAAGCGCGGCGCGTACCTGGGGGCGACCTCGGTGGCGAGCAGCTCGATCGAGCGCAGGGTGTCAGCCTGACGGCCATCTCGGCACCTCCACACTCGTCGTCCCACCAACCGGACGCATGTTCGATGAAATCCTGATCATCGTGTCGTCGGTCCACGGCCGCGACAACCAAAGCTTGTTGGCGCGCGGCGACCTGGAACGGCTTTCCGCGTTCCCGACCGCTCACACTCACCCCTCGACTGTGACATGCCTCGTCGACCGCGACAAGACTTCGACAGAGCCTGTATCCAGGCAGCGCCCAGCCAGGGCCGTTAAACTAGTCGCAGCCCTGTTTTGAAACGTGAGGAATCACCGGTGAAGATCGACGCGTCCGCGCCCCTGCGCTGAACCGTCTCGCGACGTGTGCAGCGCCCCTCTTCGCGCTGACCGTCGACCCGCTCAAAACCTCTGCCCTGCGGCCCCGTATCTTCCGTTCCCGGTGACGAGCATCCGTCTCCACGTCAGCGCCCGACTGACTTCGGAGGCATCCATGCCCGCATCAACCACCCATCCTTCTGTCGTGCTCGATGCCGTCACGTTCGCGTGGCCCGACGGCACACCCGCGCTCGCCAACCTGGCGGGAGCGTTCTCACATGCGCGCACCGGCCTCGTCGGCCGCAACGGCAGCGGCAAGTCCACGCTGCTGCGGCTCATCGCCGGCGAGCTTCAACCCGGGTCCGGGAACATCACCGTCAACGGTGAGGTGGCGTACCTGCCGCAGAACCTCACCCTCGACACCGATGTCCCGGTGGCCGAGCTGCTCGGCATCCAAGCCCCGCTCCACGCGGTGCGCGCAATCGAAGCCGGTGACGTCGCCCCCGCGCACTTCGACGCGGTCGGCGCCGACTGGGACATCGAAGCCCGCGCGCACGCAGCACTCGCCGAGGCGGGGCTGCCGCCCGGCACCCTCGACCGGCGCGTCGGGGAGCTGTCGGGCGGTGAATCCGTGCTGGCGGCGCTGACCGGCATCCGTCTTCGCGGCGCCGACGTCACTCTGCTCGACGAACCGACCAACAACCTCGACCGTGAGTCGCGGGCACGGCTCTACGACGTGATCCGCGCGTGGCGGGGCGCACTCATCGTGGTGAGCCACGATGTGACGCTACTCGATGCGCTCGACGAGACCGCCGAGATCTACGCCGGTGAGCTGTCGGTGTTCGGCGGCCCCTACTCGCAGTGGCGGGCGTGGCTCGAGGCCGAGCAGGCGGCGGCACGACAGGCAGAGACGGCCGCGGCGAGCGCCCTGCGCCGCGAGAAACGCGATCGGGTGCGGGCGGAGTCCATGCTCTCGACGCGCTCAGCGATCGCGAAGAAGGCGTCGGCCCAGAAGCGCGAGCCCAAGATCATCATGAACGGCAAGAAGCGTGCTGCGCAGGTGTCGGCGGGAAGGCTTCGCATCGAGGCATCCGCGAAGGTCGACGAGGCACGCACCGCGCTCGACGCAGCCGAGCGGCGGGTGCGCGACGACGACCGCGTGCGCATCGACCTGCCCGACCCCGACGTGCCCGCGGGGAGGCGCATCGCGATGCTCGGTGACGGCGAGCACGAGTTCGTCGTGCAGGGACCGGAACGCATCGCCCTCGTGGGACCGAACGGGGTCGGCAAGACGACGCTGCTCGAACGGCTCATCGAACCGGATGCCGCGGCCCGTGCCCCCGGTATCCTTCCGCGCGTTCGTGCCGAGCTGTTCACCGACCGCGTCGGATACCTGCCTCAACGCTCCGATCAGCTCGATGACGCGGCATCCGTTCTCGACAACGTGCGCGCGACCGCACCCACGGTGACGTCCGCCGAGATCCGCAACCGACTCGCACGCTTCCTCGTACGCGGCGACACTGCGCTGCGACCGGTATCGGCGCTGTCAGGCGGCGAACGCTTCCGGGTCGCGCTGGCGCGACTGCTGCTCGCCGACCCGCCCCCGCAACTGCTTGTACTCGACGAACCCACAAACAACCTCGACCTCGACACGGTCGACCAGCTCGTGGACGCGTTATCGGCATACCGCGGCGCGGCACTGCTGGTCAGCCACGACGACGCGTTCCTCGACCGGGTCGGCGTCGCGGTGCGGCTCGAATTGCGCCGTGACGGCACCCTCCACGACTGACGTACTCGCTCATCATCCGACGCACGCCGCTCACGTAGGCGACGATCGCGTTGGCGTGACCATGGCCGAGACCGTGTTCGGTCTTCAGCCACTCGACGACTTCCATGTGCTTGTGCGTGTCGAGTCGGTCGGCGGCCGGGTCCAGCCATTCCTGAATGGGGCGCCCGTATGTCTTCTCGATGCTCGGGGGCGTCTTCAGGGTACGTCGCGTGAACTCTGGCCACCAGGGCAGCTCGCGCGCACCTCCTGAGCGACACGTAGCCAAGGAGGCTTTCCATGCCATCGCTCACTGCCCTCTCCAAGGACGAAAGAACGGCTCGCCAGCTGCTGGCCGTGATCGGTACACCGTGCGACCTTTCGACCGGCGCGCTTCTCAGTCGAGTCGGCGCAGTTGAGGCGATCTCTCTGATCGAGCGCGACATCGCCGTCCCAGGAATGGATGCGGTCGAATCGGCCGTTTGGCGAGATCGTATGCGTTCCCGAGCGAGTGCAAATTATCTTGCCGCACAGACATTCAGCAGCGAGGACAACCGGGTATTGATCCCGAGCGATCCAGATTGGCCGGCTGGCATCACCGATCTCGGCGATCGTGCCCCGTATGCACTGTGGGCGCGTGGGCGCACGAATCTACTCAACAACACACTTTCACGATTCGTCACCGTCACTGGCGCGAGAGCCGCCACTGCCTATGGCACACACATCGCCGAAGACCTCTCGGGAGAGCTAGGGCGTGTCTGTTAAATGTTTGAGCCAAGCGATCACCCCGTTGAGCACTAC
>CAZJOZ010000109.1:1328-3752 GCA_964547775.1 uncultured Leucobacter sp. | reverse complement strand
GCTGTGGAAGGGTCACAATCAAGAGAAAATCCTTGGGTGCAGTGCACACTGCTCGCTGCTCTCCTGCATGGAAACATTTCAACACATGGCCCAATACAACGCTGTACCCTTGCCGAACACGTGGCTACGCGCTGCCCCAACAACCGAAGTGGGATCTGCGCGTAACTGGCAATGGCATGACGTCACGAACCCTGCGAATCGCGACGAAGTAGTGGGACAAGTTGCACTGTGCACACTCGAAGACGTTGACCAGGCAGTAGGAGTCGCTCAGGCGGTCTTTCCTCCTTGGCGGGATCTGAGTGCAATAGAGCGAGGAAAGATGATCCTCGCCGGTGTCGCACAGCTCGAACAACACGTGGACGAACTTGCCACCTTGATTGCGCATGAAGTCGGGAAGCCGCTCGCGGATGCGCGCGGAGAGGTACTCGGCTCGATCCACCTCCTGAAATCTTTTGTCGATTTGGTAAGAGACCTCGAGGACACCATTGATGTGACAGGCGTCGAGGGCTCCGGACAAGCCGATCGTGTACTTATTCGCCACGTGCCGGTTGGCCCCGTCGCAGTCATCGGGCCGTGGAACACTCCCCTCTTCCTCGCTTTCAATGGCATCGCCCCTTCCCTCGCGTCGGGGTGCACCGTCGTCGTCAAACCTCCGGTGGAGGCGCCTCTCGCCCTCACCGCCACCGTTCATTTGCTCGCCGCAATGCTTCCCGCCGGTGTGCTGCAGGTTGTGACCGGCCGCGGCTCAATCGTCGGCCAACGTCTTGCAGAGCACGAGAAGATCCGTGCCGTCATGTTCACCGGGGGAACCGAGACCGGGCGCACCATCGCTGCATGCGCAGCGAATACCATTAAGAAAGTTGCCCTTGAACTCGGCGGCAATGACGCGGCCATCGTGCTCGACGACGCCACGATCGACGATGCGCTCATAGACGAAATGATGGCGGCTTGCTTTTCGGTGTCTGGGCAGGTGTGTTTTAACGTAAAGCGCATCTACGTCCATAGATCGCTCTACGAATCGTTTGTCGAAAAATTCGCAACCGCTGTCGATCGCCTCACAGTTGGCGATCCGTTCGATGAGCACACCATCTTTGGTCCGATGACCACTGCCGAGGGATACGAGAATGCGCTTCGGCTCATCGATTTGGCTCGATCCGCTGGCGGCGAGGTGCGTTCTCTGGGGCAGCGATCACCATCAGCAAAGTGGGATTCTGGGTACTACATCGCTCCCACCCTCGTACTGGATCTCCCACGAGATCACGAGCTCGTCCTCGAGGAGCAGTTCGCTCCTATCATTCCGATCATCGCGGTTGACAGTGTGGAAGAGGCTGTGAGCGAAGCAAACCGAACAGAGTTCGGTCTCGCATCAAGTGTTTGGTCCAGCAATATCAACCGCGCCGTCGACGTGGCTGCTCGCATCGAGGCAGGGAACACGTACATCAACACCCACCGGCTTGGAGCATCTGTCCCAGCTGTTCCATTTGGTGGGATCAAACAGTCTGGGCTCGGCAGAACGCACGGGATGTATTCGCTTCACCACTGCACTGAGGAACACGCCATTGTTGCATTCTCTGATCCAAGCACTCAGCTTCCAGGCATCGATCCTTGGCAAGCACAACGCACACTGAATTAAAGGAGTTATCCACCATGCCTCACACTTCTCAAGGCGCTCCTGGCTGGGAGACTCGGCCGTACCTACGAATTGCAACCGAAGAAGCATGGGCCCCTCCCGAGCTGTTCGACGAATATCGGAAATTGCTCTCTCTGCCAAACGTAGATTCTGGTTTTGAATCTCTCATGGGCTATTTCCTGCGCTCTGAGCATCCTCAGCCTCGCTCCGTCATCGAACGCATCACCGATCTCGGCGAACACCGCATTGCGGACATGGACGCAACAGGGATCGACAGACAAATCCTTTCACTCACCTCGCCCGGCACCCAGGTGCTTGACGTAGACACCGCTCGTGCGATCGCCAAGATCTCCAATGATCGGCTTGCGCAAGCAATCAAGGATCACCCTCACCGTTTCTCAGCGCTCGCAGCAGTCGGTTTTGAAGACACCGCATCTGCCATCGATGAACTTGATCGTGCAGTGAACTCCTTGGGACTCAAGGGCCTCATCGTGAATTCGCACATCAAGGGTAAATATCTTGATGACCCGATGTTCTTTCCGATTCTTGAAAAGCTCGCCGACCTCGGTGTGCCCCTGTACCTCCATCCCCAAACGCTGCCTGGTGATGCGATTCGCCCCTACCGCGAAGCCGGTCTCGATGGCGCCGTGTGGGGTTTTGCTGCAGAGACCGGTCTGCACCTTCTGCGAATCATCACCTCGGGCTTACTCGACCGCCTCCCTCAGTTGCGGATTGTCGTCGGTCACTTGGGCGAGGGGCTTCCCTATTGGGCTCACAGGATTGACCACATGCAC
>CAZJOZ010000109.1:0-1318 GCA_964547775.1 uncultured Leucobacter sp. | reverse complement strand
GCACGCAAAACAGGTTGCGGCCGGCAGATACGAGTCCATCAAACCTCTGCAGCAGCGACCTAGCGAATATCTGCGAAGTCATATCTGGTTAACCACCAGTGGAATGCCGTGGGAACCGGCAATCAGCTTTGCCCGCAGGGTGGTGGGCCCGGATCGAGTTATGTACGCGATGGACTACCCATATCAATTCGAGTCCGAAGAGGTCGCTGCCATGGATGAGTTACCGTATTCCGAGGCAGAAATGCGTGAGTTTTATCAAGGCATAGCCGAGCGAGTCTTCCAGCTCCCAATCGCTCCTGCCGTCTCACCTCACGGTGGGAGGTGAGTCCGGTGTCCTCCACCCGACGCGAAATACCGGTGAGAAACCCGCTTACCGGAGCGGATGACTACATCATCACCCCACCCACACTGGATGAGCTCGACACGATCGCTTCCCAACTGCGCCATGCGCAAGTTTCCTGGGCAGCCCGTCCGATGAACGAACGCATCGAAGTCATGCTGCAGTGGGCAGATGCGCTAGAAACTTCCGCCTCATCACTCATTGAGGCCGACTCGACCGACACGGGCTGGGCATCTATCTCCCGCGCGAGTCCGTTCCTCGTCCTCGGAATGATTCGTGACTGGTGCCGCATCGCAGAGGAGACACTCGACTCTGTCCAACTCTCGGGATCGTCGAGCCTGCACCCATCTATGGAGTTTCAGACACAACTCGTCCCGTACGAACTCGTCGGGGTGATCAGTCCGTGGAACGCGCCGTTGATGCAATCGATGATGGACGCAATACCCGCACTCCTGGCCGGGTGCGCAGTGCTCGTGAAGCCAAGCGAGGTAGCGCCACGGTTTGTGGATCCGCTGCTGCAAACCATCGCGGAGGTACCGTCGCTTCGCTCAGTATTTCACGTGGTTACGGGAGACAGAGAAGTTGGCGAGGCTATTGTCAACCGTGCTGATGTGATCTGTTTCACTGGAAGCGTTGCCACCGGACGATCCATTGCCGAAGCGGCGGCACGCAGGCTTATCCCGGTGTACCTGGAACTGGGCGGCAATGATCCCGTGATTGTTACAGAAACCGCAGATCTTTCCCGGGCTGCCGAAGCTATCGTCGCGGGCGCTGTATCTGGCACTGGGCAAGTCTGTTTCGCCGTTGAACGAGTGTATGTCCACACTTCGGTGGCTGACTCCCTCACCGCGTTGATTTGTGAACAAGCAGCAGCAATCACCCTCAACTCCGCCGCGAAACCAACTGATGGGCAGATTGGCCCGTTTGGCTTTGCACCGCAGGCATCGATCGTCGCCGCACAACTGCAAGACGCGCTCG
>CAZJOZ010000108.1:0-3775 GCA_964547775.1 uncultured Leucobacter sp. | reverse complement strand
GCGTCGGCGATGCTGCGCACGGTCGCGAGCACTTCCCCCACGAGCTCCGGGTCGAGGGCGCTGGTGGGTTCATCCAACAGCAATACCTCGGGTCGCATGGCAAGCGCTCGAGCGATGCCCACTCGTTGCTGTTGCCCGCCGGAGAGCTGCGCGGGGTAGTGGTGCGCGTGTGCGGCAAGACCCACGCGATCGAGGTGGCCGTGCGCCTCTCGCTCGGCATCACGGCGCGACATGCCCCGCACGACCCTGAGCCCCTCGGCCACGTTCTCGAGCGCGGTTTTTCGCGAGAACAGGTGAAACTGTTGAAACACCATCGCCGTGCGGCGACGCAGTTCGTGCACCTGTCGCCGTGTCGCCGTCGCGGCATCCACGGTCAGGTCGCCAATCGTGACCGTGCCGCGATCGGGACGCTCAAGATAATCGAGGCAGCGTAGCAGGGTCGACTTCCCTGCTCCCGAACTGCCCACAATCGCGGTGACCGCGCCGCGTTCGAACTCGAGTGACAGATCTTCAAGGATCACCCGCTCGCCGAAACGCTTGCTCAGGTGCTGCACTCCGATCACGCGGTCACCCCCTCACGCTGTGGGGTGGTGCTCGAAGGGGTGACACTCGAAGGGGTGCCGGCCTGCGGGGTGACGGTCGCCGGCGTTAGACGCCTACCACGAACCGGGCGCGGTCGCTGCATGCGCTGTTCGATAACACGGGCGACCTGTTCGACCAGCACGGTGAGCGCCCAGTAGATGATGGCGGTTGCAAGAAACGCTTCAAAGAAGCGGTAGTCCCTGCCGCCCAGAATGCGGGCATATGCGGTCACCTCCACCATCGACACGACGAACGCGAGCGACGAGGCTTTCAGCATGCCGATGAAATGGTTCACCAGTGTCGGGAACGCAATGACCGATGCGACCGGGATCGTCACCCGTCGTAATGTCTGCCACGAAGTCATGCCGAGCGCATGTGCCGCTTCGATTTCTCGTCGGTCGACCGCGAGCAGGGCCGCCCGAATTGACTCCGAACTGTATGCGGCCTCGTTCAATGCGAAGGTTAACCCCGCCACCAGGAACGGTGACAGTGCGGTGACCTGAATGTCGGTGCCGAACTCGTAATTGATGTAGAGGATGGCGATTGGCACCGCGTTCACGTTCAGCAGCAGCTGGACGAGGATCGGTGTGCCGCGCAGGTACGACACGAACACCGCGTTGATCTGGCTGAGCACCGGAATGCGTGCCATCTTGATCAGCGCCATCACCAGCCCAATCACGGTGCCGAGCGCCGTCGCAAACACACTGATCGCGAGGGTCAGGGGAACGTAGGGCAGCAGGGCGATCGTGTATTCACCGATCGCCCCGAAGTCAATGATGTTCATTGACCGTCTGCTGCGCCCACGCTCCGCGGCGTGACGTCCAGTCCATCGAAGAACTCTTCACTCAGCGCCGAGATCGTGCCGTCTTCCAAGAGCTCGGTGATCACCGCGTTGATCTTTTCGAGGGATGCGGAGTGATCCTTTGCCTTGGAGAAGGCATACGCCGAGTACAGGTTGGTGCCGTAGGTGTCGACGAGGTAGTCGCTGTCGAGCGGGATGAACTCAAGGTCGAGACCTGCGTCTGGGCCGTAGCCTTGGTAGACGACGCGCTCGGCGAAGATGAAGTCGACGAGGCCGGCGGCGAGGTTCTGGAATTGCAACTGCAGATCAAGTTCGGTGTACTCGATGTTGACCTGCGCGTCGGGGTGCTCCTCGTTGTATTGCTCGAGCATCTTGGTGAAGTTCAGGCCAGGCTGACCGTAGGTGCGTTTGCCGGCAAGCTCGTCGAGCGTGTTGAGTGATGCGAGATCGCTGTCGGAAGCGCTGACCACGCCGAACTGCGCTTCGATCGTCGGCACCGAGAAGTCATACTTCTCGCGCCGCTCCTCAGTCGCGCTGAGGTTATTGGCGACGATATCGAAGCGGCCCGAGTCGAGGCCCGCGAATAACGCGGGGAACTCGGCAACTTCGAAACGGAACTCGATGTCGTCAAGTCGCTCATCAACGAGCTTGAGAATCTCAATGTCGTAGCCCGTGAGCTCATCGTTCTCATCAACAAACGTGTATGGGCGTGGGGCGGCACCGGTCGCGACGATCAGCACTTCGCTGTTCGCATGGTTCGCGTCGTCGCTCGCGCCTGCGGAATCACTCCCCTGCCCGCCCGCTGAACACGCGCCAAGCCCGAGGGTCGCGATGAGTATCGCTCCGAGAGCGGCGGTGGTCTGGGTGAAGCGTGGCATGGAAAGTGTCCTTTCGGAGCGTTCGAAGTGGGTACCCGGTTCGATGTCGAGACCGGGATACCGGTGTTGAGACCGGAATACCGGCGTTGAGACGGCATACCAGCGTTGCGACCGGCAGGGCGTTCGCGTGGGATCGCCCTTAGCGAGAATATGAACTTTCAACCTATAACGCAAATCAATGTTTCACATTCTTACGTGTTATCTATCTCCGGTCGGTGACCCCGCTTCTCCCACCGACCGCCAGCGACACCCGCCCGCAGTAGACTGGAGGGATGCAAGAGCGTGAGTTGATTGGGAATCTGCCTGGCCGCGAAGACGGTCCCGTGCGAGTGTCAGGTTGGGTTGAAAAGGTCCGCGACCAGAAATTTGTGCAGTTCGTTGTGCTGCGCGACGAGAGTGGCGCGGTGCAGCTGGTCAACGGCGGAGTGCTGCGCGAAGCCGATCCAGAGAACCCGCGAAGCGACATCTTGCTCGAGCGCACCACCACCATCAGCGGGCTCACCCACGGCACCTTTGTGACCGTCACCGGCGAGCTGCAGCACAACGAACGGGTCAAGCTCGGCGGCGTCGAAATCCAGATCGACACCATTGAGGTGGTTTCACAGGCACTCCCCGAGAACCCGATCGCAGACGACTCGGGCCTTGACGCCCGCCTCGACTGGCGATTCCTCGACCTTCGCCGACCAGAACAAAACCTCATTTTCCGGGTGCAGACCACCTTCCTGCACGCCTTGCGCCAGGTGTGGATCGATCGCGGATTCATTGAGATTCAGACCCCGAAGCTGATGGCATCAGCGTCTGAGTCTCGCGCCGAACTCTTCGAAGTCGACTACTTCGACGGCAAGGCGTACCTTGCACAAAGCCCCCAGTTCTTCAAGCAGATGGCCCAGGCTGCCGGCTTCGGCGGCATCTTTGAAGTCGGCCCCGCATTCCGCGCAGATCCCTCGTTCACCTCTCGTCACGCCACCGAGTTCACCTCCATCGACACCGAGCTCAGCTGGATCGACTCGCACGAAGATGTCATGGAGCTGCACGAAGAACTCATGGTCGCAGGCTTCACCGCGGTGAAGGAGGCACACGGCGACGCGATCGAGAAGCTCTTTGGGGTCACGATCGACGTGCCCGAGCGCCCGTTCCCTCGGATTCCGCTTGCCGAGGCGAAGGAGATCGTGAAATCACGCGGCTACGAAGTGCCCCGTGCTGACGCAGATATGGATCCCGAGGGTGAGCGCCAGATCGCTGCCTATGTCAAGGAAACCTACGGTCACGATTTCGTGTTCCTTACCGACTACGATGGGTCAATCCGCCCGTTCTACCACATGCTGCACGACGACGATTCGTCGCTCACGAAGAGCTACGACCTCATCTATCGAGGCACCGAGATCTCGACCGGTGCGCAACGCGAGCACCGCATCGACGTACTCGAGGCACAGGCGAAGGCAAAAGGCATGGATCCTGCCGAGCTCGCCTTCTACCTCGACTTCTTCCGCTACGGCGTACCGCCACACGGCGG
>CAZJOZ010000107.1:0-3856 GCA_964547775.1 uncultured Leucobacter sp. | reverse complement strand
CGGTTTCTGACACCACGATGCCTGCGAGACCCGAAACGGTCTCACCTTCTGAAACCTCTGGGGTCAGGTACGACCCTGGCACGATCCCAAACAGCGACAGGTCGATTTGCGTGCCATCCTCGGTGGTCGCGTTGGTCATGCCAGCGCCAACGGGGGTCGCCTCTTTTACCCCGGGGAACGACTGCCAGGTTTCCAGCTGTGACTCTTCGATCACCGAACGCGAGAACGCGTTGTCGGTCTTTGTGCCTTCGTCAAAGGCGAAGGCCGTCACCGGGAGCGACTTGAGCCCCGACACGCCGTCATTGACGAGCCCTGACGAGAGCCCAGAGAGCAGCACGATCAAGAGGGCGATCAGTGAGACCACTGCGCCCATCAGCCCGAACCGTCCGCGCGCAAACCTCAGTTCGCGAATTGCCAGAAACATGGTTCCCCTTCACTTGGCAACGTTTATCGACTTGGTGTCACCAAACATGTCAACGCTACGTCGATAAGTCTGAAAGGGTTCTGTGAAGAAGGCCCAAACTCCACAGCAAACACACAGAGAACGGGAAATCTGCGTATGTTGGAGGCATGGAAATACTTCACACCATTTTGGTCTTCCTGCACATCGTCGGCGCCGCAGCACTGCTCGGCGGCTGGCTGGCTACCTTCAAGACTCCCACCGTTGGGCTCTTCCAGTTCATTGGCGCGTGGGTGCAGCTGGTCACCGGCATCCTGCTCGTTGGCCTGAACGAGATGGGTGACGGCAGTGTCAACCACGTCAAGATTGCCGTCAAGCTGGTCATTCTCATTGTGATCCTTGTCGCAGCGTGGATCGGGCGCCGCAAGGTGAAGAAGAACGAACCGGTTTCGGTTGGCATCGCCCATACGGTTGGCGGTTTGACGCTGGTCAACATCGCTCTCGCCGTGTTCTGGTAAGACAACGAGCCCGAACGGGGGTGCGGCTGGGGTCACATGACCGCCAGTCGTACCCCCGTTTTTCTGTGTCTGACTGCCTGGGGAATTCCCGCGAATCTGCCTGTATTCACCCTCCTGCATGGCGCATGGCATAGCGTGGAACGAAGCCGCCGGCATCCGCCTGAGCTTTTCACATCAGTTGCCGATCGGCGGCTATCCAAAGAAATGAAGCAGTTATCTCTGTCACTCCCGCTGACATGGTCAGCACGCTAGGCCCCATTCGTCAAACTTACGCCCGCAAGGAAGATTTTCCGCCTATTGCGCATGCCTACCGGAGGCTCTCTGAAGTGATCCGGGAAGCCGGGCTGCTTCGCCGCAGTCCCCTGTTCTATCTCGCCACCGGCCTCCTGATCGCCCTCGGTTTCGGCGGCGCCATCACCGGGTTCATTCTGCTCGGCGACAGCTGGTTCCAACTCGTGATCGCCGCCGTGTGTGGAATCCTCTTCACGCAGGTTGCGTTCCTCGCCCATGAGGCGGGGCACCGCCAGATCCTCTCGGGTGGCCCCAAGAATGATCGCCTCGCGAGAGTGCTCGCCGCCTTCGTCGGCATGAGTTATTCCTGGTGGGATGCGAAGCACAGCAGGCACCACGCGAATCCCAACCGGGTGAGCAAAGATCCCGACATCGACGTCGATACGATCTCGTTCCTCGATGAAGACGCGGCGAGGGCCCGCGGGATCCAACGACTCATTACCCGGAAACAGGGATGGCTGTTCTTCCCCCTGCTGACGTTCGAGGGCCTGAACCTCTACTTCCAAAGCATCCGCTACCTGTTCAGCCGAGGTCCCGTGAAAGCGCGCTGGGCAGAGCTTGCGATGATCACCGCACGCTTCGTGTTGGTTCTCACCCCCGTGTTCGTCTTCTTGCCGCTGGGCATGGCATTTGCCTTCTGTGGAGTGATGTTTGCGGTGTTCGGGGTGTACATGGGCGCATCCTTCGCACCGAACCACAAGGGCATGCCGATCATCGGCCCCGAGGAGCGCCTCGACTTTTTCACGAAGCAGGTTCGCACCTCACGCAACATTCGTGGCGGGTGGTGGGCCACCATCCTGATGGGTGGCCTGAACTATCAGATTGAACACCACCTGTTCCCCAGCATGGCTCGCCCGCATCTCGCGAAGACTCGCGAGATCGTGATGGAGTTCTGCGCCACCAATGATGTGCCCTACACCGAAACCTCGCTGTGGAAGTCGTACGGCATTGTGATCGCGTACCTGAACCGAGTCGGCCTTGCCGCTCGTGATCCGTTCGAGTGCCCGATGGTTGCGGAGTTCCGGCGCGCATAGCTGACGACCGGTAAGCTGGGTTTCGGTGTGTCGGGAAGCCTGGTCGACAGTCCTGTCGCCAACCCCATGGGAGCCCTATGCACGCACCGTCCCCGCAGCCCACGCCCACATCCCCACCTCAGGTGTTCCCCGCGCGGGGCAGCTACCCCGAGGCTCGACGCATTGGCGAGTTGCTCCGAAAAGAGACCGTCGGGGGAATTCTGCTGGTCGCGATGGCGCTCATCGCGATCGTGTGGGCCAACTCGCCTTGGGCAGATGCCTACTTTGCCCTGCGTGACGTGCGCATCGGGTACGCTCCGTGGCACCTGGATCTGAGCCTCGGCACCTGGGCCGCTGATGGCCTCCTCGCGGTGTTCTTCTTCCTCGTCGGGTTGGAACTCAAGCGTGAGTTTGTTGCCGGCGACCTGCGCAACATTCGCACCGCGGTGATCCCCGTTGCTGCCGCCTGCGGTGGGGTTGCCGTGCCGGCGCTGCTCTACCTCTCAGTGGTGGGCAGCGACAGTGCGCTTCGAGGGGGATGGGCCATTCCGACGGCGACCGATATCGCTTTTGCGGTGGCTGTGCTCGCGCTGATCGGTTCCCACCTGCCAAGCCCGCTGCGCATTTTCCTGCTGACCCTTGCCGTTGTTGACGATCTCATTGCAATCGGCATTATCGCCATTTTCTACACCGACACCATTGAGGTGGTGCCGCTGATCCTTGCCCTCGCAACGATCACCGTCTACGGGCTCATTGCGCAGTTATCGCGAAAATTCTTCGGCTTGCACCCCACCGCAGCGTGGGCAATTCTGCTTCCCATTGGCATCGTGGCGTGGGCGTTCATGCATGCCTCGGGTATTCACGCAACAATCGCAGGGGTGCTTCTCGGTTTCACCGTACCGGTGCTGCATCGGCGTGCTGATCGAAGCGCAGCAGCTGGCCCGGGCCTCGCCGAACAGTTCGAGCACCGGTTCCGCCCGCTCTCCGCAGGATTCGCCGTACCCATGTTTGCGTTCTTCTCTGCCGGGGTGGCCATCGGTGGGCTCGAAGGATTCGCCTCGGCAATCACCGACCCACTCGCCATCGCCATCGTGGTCGCGCTCGTTCTCGGGAAACCAATTGGCATTCTGCTGACCACCTGGGTGCTGAGCACGGTCGCACGGGTGCGTCTCGACCCCGCGCTGCGCTGGATCGATCTCGCTGGGGTGGGCCTGCTCGCTGGCATCGGGTTCACGGTTTCGCTGCTTGTCGCGGAACTGTCATTCGCCCCCGAGGATCCCGCGCATGATCACGCCAAGGTGGCCATCTTTGTGGCGTCGTTGCTTGCGGCGCTCCTCGCATCGGTGGTGCTCACCGCGCGGAATCGACGCTATCGAAAGATCAGCGCAGACGACGCCATCGATGCTGACGGAGACGGCATTCCCGATGTGTATCAGCAGGACCGGGGTGAGGTTGGGTAACATGCTGCTGCAGACTCTCTGACATGTGCAGCTGTAGAACGCCTTTTCCGTGCCGGTCATCAACCAGATCGGCGAGAGGCAGTGCACGAGAAGTCCTGAAGGAGAAAAGAGGGGACCCATACGAGGTCCCCTCTTTCATGGCGTTTCGGTTTAGGACGTGAGTGACGGCTGTTC
>CAZJOZ010000106.1:1359-4015 GCA_964547775.1 uncultured Leucobacter sp. | reverse complement strand
CGTGATATGACGATGCAAACTGAACATTCCCTTCAGCTGCCGACGGTGGTCGAAGCCGAGGCGCTCACCTCAGCTGCAGCACTCTTCCATAGCCTTGGCGATCCCTCTCGATTGGTGATCCTTCAGCACCTGCAGCTCGGCGAGCACCGGGTAGTTGACCTAGTGAAGCACCTCGGGCTCTCCCAGAGCACCGTCTCCAAGCATCTCGCCTGCTTGAAAGACACGGGCATGGTCGCTTCACGAGCCGAGGGGCGGGCTTCGATGTATTCGCTTTCGCATCCCGAAGCCGTCGTCTCTATCCTCGCAGCAGCTGAGAAGATGCTCGCACTCACCGGGGACGCTGTTCGCCTGTGCCCCATGCATCATGCAGGCCTTTTAGCTGACTGATCGGCCGGTGCGCTCGCCGTGGTTCCTCGACAGGATCTGGCTCGGCGGTGGTCGCCGACCACTCGTGCGTTTGTCGCTTAGGGGGGGCTCACTTTCTCACGCTACTCGTTCTAGATCTTCTTATCGGCAGGGCGTTCCGGGTATTCGGAGCGCGAGCTAGCGCAAGTCATAAATCAGAAGAAGACCCCAATGACTTCAGAAGGTAAGAGTGACAATATTGCATTCGCCAACCAGTTCTCCATGTGCAGCGGCTACTATCTCAGAGCGTACGAACTATGCAATAACTCGATGAGTTGTAGGGTTAAGAAATGACGAGGGGGTTGCAACATGGCAGGTGTGCGTAAACGCGAGTGGGGCGGGCTCGAAGACGAGGTCATGCAGCGCCTCCACGCCCAGGAATCCGCTGTGAGTGCGCGCGAGCTGCAGGCTTTGTTTAGCGAACCCGTGCCGGCCTACACGACGCTTATGACAACGCTCACCCGCTTGAAGGGGAAAGGGCGCGTGGAACGGGTCGGCGACTCACCGCGCAAGATCAAATTCCGGCCCTTGCGTTCGAGCGAAGAGGAAGCGAGTGAGACTATGACTTCTGCCCTTGAACAGGCTGGTAACCGCCGGGCTGCACTTCTTGCCTTTGCTGGCAATCTCGACGATGACGACGTCGCCGCGCTCATGGACGCCTTCGGCGAGGCGAAGCCCGAAGAGTAGCCGGACCGTGTTGCTTCTCGCTCTCGTTCTCTTAGGTACGGCAATTACTCTCGCTATGCTCTGCCCACGTTTGCTCACCGTGGGTCGCTGGCACCTTTTCCACCCGCGTGCCGCGTTGACGGTCTGGTTTGGGTCATTCGGAGTGGGCATCGCTTCGGCCCTCGCCGGTATTGCACTTGGTATTGTCGCCGTGGAGTCGTTGAGGCACACTATTCCGCACACCACCAGCGTGACTGTGTCGGCAGCGATTTGGGTCGCAGCTGGAATTGTCGGAGTGACTCTCGTCATTGCCTTCACTTTCTCCGGATCGCTGCAGTCACTCCGCCCTGCCTCTCATTCTCAGGCGATCGCATACGCCAGAGATGAGCACATTGGTTTCACTCTCGTCCGCTTCTACTCAGAGTTTCCCGAAGCTTACGCCGTCCCTGGTAGGAAGCCGGAGATCTTCGTATCCTCTGCGATGGAGCAGCTCCTCACCCCGCCGCAGTTGCAGGCCGTGCTTGCCCACGAGTTCGCTCATCTGCGCCACCAGCACGGCATTGCCATCCGGATTGCTCAATTCAATGCTCTGTTCCTGCCGGGTATGCGGGCGGGCCGTGCGCTTGAGCGTGCCACCCGTCTGCAGATTGAACTCGCTGCTGACGATGCTGCTGCACGACAGATCGGTGCCGCGCACCTCGCGAATGCGCTCACTGTCATCGCGGCTACCACGCAAGATGCGGGCATGACCCTCCGTGCCCAGCGCCTCACCCGTAAGCGCTGGCCCGTCGCCCAGCGTCGCCGACTCCCGCAGGGCCTATACGCCGCTCCTGAGTTGCGCTGACCTTGACTCCCAGCCTCTCGTACGAAGCTCTAGCACATCTACATCTTGTAGTCTTATGTGAGTGTTTCAAGAAGAGAAGGATGAGCGATGGATGCTTCCAGCGAGCAGGAGCTCACAGTCAGCGGCATGACTTGCGGCCACTGCGCCCAGAGTCTGACCAGGGCGCTCAGCACGCTAGGGGGAGTCGGCTATGTGGATGTCGACGTGAATTCCGGGTGGGCCCTCCTGCGTTCCACTTGCCCCCTCAGTACAGAGGCGCTTGCGAGTGCGGTTAGCGAGGCAGGATTCGAACTCATCTCCGTCCGTGAGAGAGTGCGATGAAAACCGGCGCGATCATAGACACTCCTGCCGGGGCTCGGAGGGAGCGCTCACCACTCCGTTCTGCCGTCGCTTTCGGGGTCGCGGTGATCGGTGTTATCGCAATCCTTGTACCTCCGATCGCTGCAACACTCTATATCGGACCGGCAGCCTATGAGCAGATCTACTACACCTTTCCCGGGTTCGATGTCGCCGTGCTGACTGCAATTGGTCAGGGACTCGGAGACTTGGCTGCTATGCTCACCCTCGGTTCCCTGCTCTACCTCATGTTTTTCCGTGATGCTCGTGGCACGCGAGCCATTTGGATCGAACCGGGTCCAGAGTTTTTAGTATTGCGCTTCGCTTCCATCTTCTGGGCGATGGTGTCGGCCGGCATGGTGGTCCTTGAATCACTTGACAGTGTGGGCATGCCTTTTTCTCGTT
>CAZJOZ010000106.1:0-1343 GCA_964547775.1 uncultured Leucobacter sp. | reverse complement strand
AACCCGGCGCGTTCGCATTCCTTTACTCGGCAAGCTCTTTCCCACGAGCTTGGACGGTGTCCTTAGTTGCGGCTGTTATCACTTCGCTTTTTTGCCAGTTCCTCACCCGATGGACAGGACTCCTCATTCCGCTCTGGGCAACATGCTTCGGTATCCTAGCGCCCGTGGTCGTCGGACAGATCCTCGTCGGCCCGAACCACGACATCGGTAGCGACGCTGGAATCTACCAGACTCTCGCCACCGGCGCCGTCTTCGGCGTCATCATTATCGCTGCCATCCGCGCCGCTCACGGCCAATCTCTCGACCCGATCATCGCCACTCGCTTCACCAGGTTTGTGCTCGTGGGTGGGGTGCTCATTGTCATTACTGACGTGCTCCTGACCTGGTTCAAACTCGCCGGATCGAGCCTTCTGGATTCCGAAACAGGGTGGCAGATCCTCGCACGCTGGATATGCCTGGCATTCCTCACCCTCGCGCTAGTCTGCTGGCGTGTCGTACAGCGTGCGAACCCTGCTCAACCTACGCTCCTACCGCCCGCCATCGCGACCCTAGCAATCGCCGGGTGGATCGGAATTACCTCCGCGATGACGAGGATCCCGCCGCCTCACTACTTTCAGCCCACAACCATCTCGCAGGTGTTCCTAGGATTCAACGTTGATGAGCCGCCATCTATGCTGGTCTGGTTCACGCATTGGCGACCCAATCTCCTCTTCATCGTGCTTGCAATCGCAGCCGTCGCAGCCTACCTCTGGGCTGTGCGCGTACTCCTTAGCCGAGGCGACAGATGGCCGATCGGTCGTACCATCTCATGGATATCCGGCTGGATCGTGGTCATATTCGCAACAAGCTCTGGATTTGGCAAGTACTCCGGCCCGGACTTTGGTACACACATGATTGTGCACATGAGCCTGAACATGCTCGCACCGATCCTCTTAGTAATGGGCGGCATCGTCACACTGCTATTACGTGCGTCACAATCCGATCCCACTCGCCCAGCGGGACTGCACCAATGGATCACCTGGGTGCTTCATTGGAAAGTACTCCGCTTCGTCTACAATCCACTGATTGTGTTTGTGCTCTTTGTTGGCTCATACTACGGTCTCTATTTCACAGGCATCTTCGGTGAAGCGATGCGGTTCCACTGGGCTCATCAGTTCATGAATGTGCACTTCCTAATTGCCGGGTACCTCTTCTATGGTCTCGTAATTGGTGTCGACCGGCCCCCGCGCCCGCTCCCGCACATCGGCAAGCTTGGCTTCGTGCTCGCAGCGATGCCGTTTCACGCCTTCTTCGGCGTAATCTTGATGATGGCTGATGGTGAGTGGATCGCGGAGAACTTCTAC
>CAZJOZ010000105.1:0-4059 GCA_964547775.1 uncultured Leucobacter sp. | reverse complement strand
CCGCCCGCTCCAGCCGTATCACCCGCTCCCCCCTCACACCCATTTGAGCGGTGGGCGGTCGCCCCAAAGACGGACCCGCAGGACGTGCTGGGTGGCGAACTCGAGGCAGAATATCAGCGCCTCGCGGCGGAAAGTTTTCAGGCACCACCGGCGACGCCACTTGGTGCGCAGCAGACTCGCAAACCATTCTCGTGGGAGGAAGCGGCGCAGGCATCCTCGCCGAATGTGGAACCACATGAGGCCCCATATGCTGCGCCGAATGCGGCAGCAGCGGAACCGGCCCTCGCGGTCTTCCGCGCGACCGGCATCACCGGCAAAGTGACGGCGTTGCCCCGCGATGATGAGCCGCGCAACGGCGAGCCGCGCGGCGGAGCGCCTGTCGGCGGTGGTGGCGGTGACGGTGACGGTGGCGGTGACGCTGTTGGCGGTGCCGGTAACAGTGACGGTGTGTACCCCGGCGTGGGGGTGATGCGCCGCGGCGGTCAGCTTGATCGCACGGTTATTGTGCCTCGATCTCCAGCGCTCGATTGGGTGCTGGAGCTGGCTGATGGAACGGTGTATCGCCTTGACCGTGATGTGGTCATCGGGAGGCGCCCAACCCCAACCACCGAGTCGATCGCGTTGCCGATCCCCGACCCGAGTCGTACCCTGTCAAAGAATCATGTGCGCATGGTGTTCGATGGGTCGAGTTGGCAGATCGAGGATCTCGGATCGACGAACGGGCTCGTGCTCATTCATGATGACGGCAGTGAGCGTGAACTGGCACCCGGCCAGCGTGTGCTGGCAACGGAGCGAATGCGATTCGGCACGCTTGAGGTGACGCTGAGGCGCGGTGGCGGCGCTGGGTAATGTCAGCAGTACACGAGGATCCTGCCGCAGGCTCGTCGGCCGCATCAGATCATTCAGATTCGCAGCCGACTGAGAGTGCAACGGTGGCGAGCTCTGATCGTCTGGCGCGCAGGCGCGAGTTGATGCGCCAAGTGCGTGGCAT
Organism: uncultured Leucobacter sp.; assembly: GCA_964547775.1. GTDB lineage: Bacteria > Actinomycetota > Actinomycetes > Actinomycetales > Microbacteriaceae > Leucobacter. Next base: position 3,068 of record CAZJOZ010000105.1, on the reverse strand, counting down.
TGAGGTGGATGAGGGGGAAGTGCTCGCGCCCCCACTGCCGGCGGCACGACCCGAGTCACCTGCGCCACCTGTATCAGTTGTGCCACCTGTGTCACCTGCCCTACCGGTTCGACCTGGGCCACCTGCGCCACCGGCTCGACCTGGTTCACCTGCGCCACCGGCTCGACCCGCGCAGGTGGGTGGTGGCGGGCTTGACCCCCAGCGACCGATCGCACCCCCTCCCGGTGTGATGCCGTGGGAGATGGAACCGTTTGGGGAGCGCGGAGTGTCGCAGGGGATGCCCGTTGCTTACGTTCCTCGACCAGTGACCGCGCCATTTCCGTCGGACATGACGGATGCGGTGCAGCGGCGTCTGGGTGCGCCGCCTCCGCCATCGCCGGTAACCGTGCGTTCAGATCGCGAGCAGTTGCCGTCCCTCAAACGGCGTGACCGGGCGAGGCGTGTGCGTACCCTTGTTGGGTATAGCGCAGTGATTGCGGTCAGTGGTGCGGGGCTCATCGGACTGGCCGCGATAGCTTTCGGGTGGTAGGTTTTCACTACGATTACCGAACGGTAATTGAGTTGTTGTTTGTGTCTATCGCATGAGAGTGCGGATCAGATTGCGCGTGAGAGTGCGCGGCAGAGTGCGCATCAGAGTGACGTTCGAAGGAGAGCCCATGTCGCTTGCAGGGAAGACCATTCTCATGAGTGGCGGAAGCCGTGGCATTGGGTTGGCGATTGCGCTGCGTGCCGCTGCTGATGGCGCGAATATTGCGATCATTGCAAAGACCGATACGCCGCATCCGAAGCTTGAGGGCACGATTCACACGGCGGCTGAGCAGATTCGTGCGGCCGGGGGCAAGGCGCTCCCGATCCACGGCGATGTGCGAAATGATGACGATATTCGTCGCGCGGTTGACGACACTGTCTCGACGTTCGGCGGTATTGATGTGGTCGTGAATAACGCGAGCGTCATTGACCTGTCTGGGTCGACGCAGCTGTCTGAGAAGAAGTATGACCTGATGCAGGATGTGAACGTGCGTGGCACGTTCATGCTGTCCCGTGCGGCGATTCCGCATTTGCGTCATGCGGAGAATCCGCACATCATTTCGTTGTCTCCGCCGCTGAACCTCTCGCCGAAGTGGCTTGGTGGGCACACTGGCTACACGCTGGCGAAGTATGGCATGACCATGGTGACGCTGGGGTTGGCCGCGGAGTTCGCGGATGAGGGTATTGCGGCGAACGCACTGTGGCCTGAGACGACGATTGCGACTGCTGCGGTGCAGTTTTCGTTGGGCGGCGACGCAATGATGCGAGTGTCTCGCACTCCGGAGGTGTGCGCCGATGCGACGTATGCGGTGTTGGCGAAACCATCACGGGAGTTCACGGGCCAGACGCTGGTGATGGAGGATGTGTTGCGGGCAGAGGGCGTCACGGATTTCTCGAAGTATGCTGCCGTGCCTGGCACGCCAGACGATCAGCTGTATCCCGACATTTTCTTGGATTAGGCGGTTGTCTCGGTGGCTGCAACCTGGAGAGCGACGCAGAAAGCGAACCGTCGAGCTGCGCTGATGAGTGCTGCCGCGCAATTGTTTGCGGAGCGTGGGTACCGGGCGGTGTCGACGGTTGAGTTGGGCGAAGCGGTGGGCATGAGTGGGCCGGCGCTGTACAACTATTTCCCGAGCAAAGAGGCGCTGCTGTGTGAACTGCTCATTGATGTGAGCACGCGACTGTTGGCGGGTTGTCTCGAGATCACGAGCGATGAACTCCCGCCTGATGAGATGCTCGATGCGTTGCTGGCATTTCATGCGGAGTTCGCGACGAGTGAGCCGGACATTATTGTGCTCCAGGATCGCGAGCTGGCGAATCTTCCGAGCGATGCAAACCGTAAGGTGCGCCGTCTGCAACGCGAGTATTTGCGGGAGTGGGAGCGGGTGCTGGAGACGTTGCATCCGGAGTTTCGTCCGGCAGAGGCTCAGACTCGGTTGTTGGCAACCTTCGGGCTGTTGAACTCCACTCCCCACAGTGCGCGGGCGGGTGGCCCTCGTGCGGGAGCCACTCGTGCGGGTGGCACTCGTGCGGGTGGCAGCCGGGCAAGCGGGGCTCGTGCGGGCGGTGGAAGGCGGGCGAGCGGTGCGGAGGCCGCGGTGATTCTGGCCGCCATGGCGCGTGCTGCCTTGACTGCGCCGGTCTTACGATCTGTGTAACCGAGTTTGCCATGGCAGTGAAGTGCCTCAGGCACTGAGGGCTTCCCTCACCTAATACGGCGCGGACGGGTGCATGCCTGGCGGCGCACCTGTTGGTTCGTGCGCGCGATCGCTGGGGGTGGCGGGCATGAATCGCACGCGTGAGGTTGGGCGGTCGTGATGCGCGCGGCCGGTGGGGCTGACCCAGGTGAGATCGCCTTTGCCGTGCTGAGTGACTTGCCACGGAGTGGCATGTTTCATGGTGTGGTGTCGCCTGCAGAGGACGGCAAGGTTCTCGGTGGTGGTGGCGCCTCCATCGTGGGCCGCGATGGTGTGGTCAATGTCTGCCCGGTGAATCGGGACGCGGCAACCGGGGAACCGGCAGTGCTGATCACGCGCGGCCAGGAATCGGCGTTGCGCGGCCGAGGGCCGGTAGGTGTCGACGGTGAGCACATCGCCGGTCAGCGGGTGGGTTGTCACACGCTCCCACGTCGCGGTAGTTGACGCGTAGAACCTGGCGGAGTGTGTATCGATGGGCCCGTACCCGGTAAGCGTGACTGGCGGGGTGCCAGTGCGTTGGAAGCCGGCGAGGTCATCTGTGGTGAGGTGGCCGGTGACTCGTGTGGCAGGGGTGGTGAGTTGGATGCGGGCCTTCACGTCGCTCGTGGCTGCTCGTTTCGCGGCGACGACGGTGGGGTCTGCGGTAAGCAGCAGGTCGGTGAACAGGTCGGCCATGATCTGGTCGAATGAGCGGCGGACCAGGATGAGGCCGTCACTGTCACGGATTGTGCCGTCAGCGTCAACCGTGAATCTGCCGAACTTTGCTGACCGTGTGGAATCATCTCCACCACCAGACCAGTTGGGTTCACCCTGATCGTGGGACGACTCTGGGAACTGCGGATG
>CAZJOZ010000104.1:0-4072 GCA_964547775.1 uncultured Leucobacter sp. | reverse complement strand
CGGGTCGGCGCCTGAGCCGGCGGTGCGAAACGCTTCTTTCGATGTTGCCGAGGGCGAGGTCATTGCGTTGACCGGTCCGTCAGGATGTGGCAAGTCAACACTCTTGCGTGCTATTGCTGGTCTTGAGCCACTTGAGTCAGGCGCGGTGTATTGGAACGGCGAGAATCTCAGCGTCGTGCCCCCACACCAGCGTGGCTTCGGGCTGATGTTCCAAGATGGCCAGCTTTTTGCTCACATGACCGTCGCAAAGAACGTGGGCTACGGTCTCACCGCGAAACATGGCTCCAAAGGTGAGCGCGCAGAGCGAGTTGCGGCCTTCTTGGACCTCGTCGGTTTACGTGACTACGGTGCTCGTTCCGTCACCGAACTCTCAGGCGGTGAACGCCAACGGGTTGCGCTCGCGCGTTCCCTCGCTCCTCAACCGCGCCTGCTGATGCTGGATGAGCCGCTGTCAGCCCTCGACCGAGGCCTCCGGGATCACCTTGCGGCAGAAATTGCGGAGCTTCTCCGCACGACCAGGACAACGGCGATCCTCGTGACCCACGACCTGGAGGAGGCGGCGTCGGTGGCTGATCGCGTGCTTCGCATGCGAGCCGGCGAAGTGATCCACGAATGAGTGCGGGCTGCATTCGGTGAACCTCGTTTCTCTCCACATCATGCCCTCACGGAATCACGCTCGTGGTGAGGAACACTTCCCAGTGGCAGTACACTGGGAAGGTGCTGAAGGTCGTGGTCTTGATCTCAGGCGGTGGGAGTAACCTCAAAGCGTTGCTCGATGCCACCGCAGATCCCACGTATCCCGCGCGGGTCGTCGCGGTCATGAGCGACACTGATGCAGCAGGTCTCGCCTATGCGCGCGCAGCGGGTGTACCCACGGCGGTGATCCGCCCGAGCGACTTCGACACCAGGGCAGCGTGGGGGAATGCCCTCGCCTCAGAAATACGCGTGCACGGTTTCACCCCAGCGCAATCTGACGATTGGCTCATCGTGAGCGCTGGGCTCATGCGCGTGCTTCCCGCAGGCTTCGTGAACGAGTTCTCTCCACGGCTCATCAATACGCACCCTGCATTGCTTCCGCTGTTTCCAGGCGCACACGCGGTGCGCGACGCGCTCGCTGCGGGCGCAACTGAGACCGGCGTGACCGTTCACATCATCGACGAGGGAGTCGACACTGGCCCGGTGCTGCGCCAACGCAGCATTCCGATCTATGCGGGTGAAAGCGAAGCTGACCTGCATGAGCGCATCAAGCAGGTCGAACGACCGCTGCTTGTCGACACGGTTCGCGATATCGCGACCGGCGAACTGACCCTCTCACCAACCCTGTAGGAGCCGCAATCTCATGGCCGTCCAGAGTCACGAACCTCATTTGTACCAGCACCGCGACCAGATCCCGGTGCGTCGAGCACTCATCTCAGTGAGCGACAAGAGCCGGCTGCTGGAACTCGCCTCAGCACTCGAAAACGCCGAGGTGGAGATCGTCTCGACCGGATCAACCGCGGCGACCATCCGTGAAGCCGGGTACCGGGTGACCGATGTGTCAGAAGTGACCGGGTTTGCTGAGGCACTAGATGGCCGAGTAAAAACCTTGCACCCAGCAGTGCACTCTGGGCTGCTCGCAGACCTGCGGCTTGCATCACACCGAGAACAACTTGACGAGCTTGGCTTTGCTCCGTTCGAGCTGGTGGTTGTCAATCTCTACCCATTCGAACAGACGGTGGCAGCAGGAAAGCCAGCCGCAGACGTCATCGAGAATATCGACATCGGCGGGCCCGCTATGGTGCGTGCAACGGCAAAGAACCACGCCAACGCCGCAATTGTCGTGTCGCCAGCCCGGTACGGTGACGTGATCGATGCGCTCGCGAACGGCGGAACCACGCTCGAATTGCGACGCACACTCGCCGCTGAAGCGTTCGTGCACACCGCACAATATGACGCCGCGGTGGCGAACTGGTTCCTCGACCAAGAAGATCGCGACTGGAGCGACGCTCCCGACGAGGCCGAAGGCGAAGATGACGCGTCGATTGACAGCCTGTTCGGAAATGAAGAAGCCTATGTGGGCTACGAGGTGTTCGGGCTACGGGAATCGGTGTTGCGCTATGGCGAGAACAGTCACCAGCGCGCCGCATTGTTCACCGAGAACGAGGGGTCAGGTATCGCCCAGGCGACGCAACTGCACGGCAAAGAAATGTCGTACAACAACTACGTGGACGCCGATGCAGCGCTCCGGGCCGCCTACGATCATGATCGCCCCGCGGTCGCCATCATTAAGCATGCGAACCCCTGCGGCATCGCAGTGGCGCCCGAGGGTGTAGCTGATCCCATTGCGGTAGCCCATGAGCTCGCACACGCGTGCGACCCGGTATCGGCGTTTGGCGGTGTGATCGCGGCAAACCGCACGGTGACCGCCCAGATGGCACGCACCGTCTCCGAAATCTTCACCGAAGTGATTGTGGCTCCTGGCTTCGAACCTGAGGCGATTGAGATCCTCTCGAAGAAAAAGAACGTGCGCCTGCTCGTCCTCCCAAGCGACTTCGAACAGAACCCGATTGAAATGCGTCAGGTATCTGGCGGTTTCTTGCTGCAGGACGCGGATCGTCATTTCGCTCCCGTCGCCGACTGGCAGCTGGTAGCTGGCGACGCTGCTGACGAAGCAACCCTGGCCGAGCTGGAGTTCGCGTGGCGAGCATGCCGTGCCGTAAAGTCCAACGCGATTTTGTTGACCCAGGGTGGCGCTTCCGTGGGCGTCGGAATGGGGCAGGTGAATCGTGTGGATTCATGCCGTCTCGCGGTCACCCGAGCCGGGGACCGGGCACAGGGTGCAGTTGCTGCTTCCGACGCATTCTTCCCATTCGCGGATGGCCTGCAGGTGCTGATCGACGCAGGCATTCGTGCGGTCGTGCAACCGGGTGGCTCAGTACGCGACGAAGAGGTCATCGCCGCGGCAGAGGCTGCCGGGCTCACCATGTACTTCACGGGTGAACGCCACTTCTTCCACTAGGGGCGAATCACCGCTTCCACTTGGGGCGAATCACGGCGCTTTGCACCGCGCCCGCGCACGGCCTGAACCCGGTGCGCGGGCACGAGCATGCGCACCCGGTGGGCGGCATCCCGCCGGTGGGGTCGCTAGAACACGACGACGAATTTCGTGAGCGCGTCGATCAGTTTCCCGGCAAGTCCCTGCTCCTCATGCATTTCTGAGCGAGCTTCGATGGCGATATCGGGGTGATCGGTAATCATGCCATCGGCATTTCGGCGCAGCAGTTCTCGGATTCCAGACTCGTCGTTGACCGTCCAGCTGAAGAAGGCGAGGCCCCGAGCGGCAGCGGCATCCTGCATTTCTTGGGTGGCTGTGTACTGCTCGATCACGACAAAATCGGCAGGGGTGTCTGGCACATCGACGCCGGCAAATGCCAAGATATACCCGACCATCGCATTCGGTCTGAGCGTCTTCAGACGTACGAGACTCGCGTGGTCGAGGGTGTGAAAAATGTTCCCGTCGAGTACGTCAAGCTCCTCGAGTTCTTCCACCAGCAGGTCCACCATGTCTGGTGAGTCAAGTCCTCCGAGTTTGATCTCAATAAGTAGCGGCATATCCAGCTCCGCCGCCCGCAGCACGTACTCCTCGAGGGAGGGAATTGACCCTTCGTGCCCGAATTGATCGTGCACGGTTATTGCGGTCAGTTCGTCGAAGGTGAGGTCCTTCACCTGCACGTTCATATCTGCGAGCCGCGAAAGGTTTGCGTCGTGCATGACGACAAACCGACGGTCGGCCGTTTGCATGACATCAATCTCAACGAGATCCGCACCAGCCGCAGCGGCCGCTTCGAGTCCACCAATGGTGTTTTCAGCTCCTCCTCCGCTGAAACCCCGGTGCCCGATGACGAGGGTCTCCGGCTGGTCTGAGAGTGATTGCATCGTGCCGATATGCATGATGCCAAGGATCAGCGCGAGGACAACGCCACCAGCGAGAAGCACACGCTCGGTGACGCGCGAAGTAGGAGGAGACGAGGTGCCTGTGAGGGGATCCTCGCCCTCAGCTGACATTGAAGCTGGCGTGAACGTCGAAGCTGAC
>CAZJOZ010000103.1:2264-4229 GCA_964547775.1 uncultured Leucobacter sp. | reverse complement strand
CCCCAGTGCTTCGCGAGCTCTGGGCCGGGGTAGTACTCGTGGTTGCCGGTCGAGGCGATGACGTTGAGGTACTGGTTCGAGAAGGCCGCGGCTTCGTGCCACTCGCCCCACTCAGAGTCACTCGTCTCGGTGTCGATCAGGTCACCGGCGTGCACGACCGCGCGAGCGTAGGGCCGAGCCTCAAAGGCAGCACGGAAGGTGCGTGAGGTGTACGCCTTGTTGTCGTTCTGTGCGTCGCCCTGCACCAAGAAACTGAATCCACCGGTAGCCTCACTCGCGGTGGTGAACTCGAGCCATTCGCTCCAGGTCTCGCCATCGCCCACGCGGTACACGTAGGTAGCACCCGCCTCGAGGCCTTCAATCGTTGCCGAGTGATGTGCCACCGGGTAACCAAGCGCGGTGTCAAACTCATCGTTCGAGTGCGCGGCAACCGTCTGCCAGCCCGAGGGCACCGTCGGCCCGCTCAGTGCCCACTGCACCTGAGGTGAGGTGACCTCGTTCGAGGTGCGCCACGTGACCGACTGGCTGGTCTCAGGCGTCTCGGTCGGGGTCAGAATAATGCGGTCTGGCACCGCGGTCGGCTGATGCACGGTCGCAGGGTTCACCGCGGGCGGCGCCAAACCACCACTCGACGCGACGGCGACTCCACCCCCGAGAGCGCTGATGCCAATCACAACGGCAAGTGAACCTGCCGTGATTAGCGCGGGTCGAAACTTTGGTGGCATGAAGAAATCACCTCTCGAACGGGCAGCTACGCCTCATCACGAACGCGCGACGCACACCGACGTCTGCTGCGTGGGCGCACGCCAATCGGGCACCTAAGAGTCGATTGTGGCCGCCGCCGTTGGTGCACTGCTAGGCGACGCCACAGGTTTCACGCAGAGTTCACTCGAGGATCGCGCCCGGTCACCTGCCGGCCCTTCGCGTGTCACCGCAGCGCCACTTTCAGCCGCGAAAAGTACGCTAGACAGAGCGACGATCGAGGTTGCAGATCTGCGGCTACCATGCGGCAACCGTGCCACCTGCTGACACAGACACCCGCTGGAAGACCGTTCTGAGTCAGCTCAGTTCGTCGACACTATCGACGACTCATCTGCATCGCACCGTCGGGCGTCGTCACCATCGCCGCTGAAGCGTCACAGGTATAGGCCGCATCAACATAGTGCGCCGGCTCGCCTTCCACCGTCATACCGAAACCCTCGCCTGACATCTGCAGCACCGAACCCATCTGCTGATCCTCGATCGTGACCGTCTTCTCAGACGCCTCATACCGACCACGGTCTGTGCCAGTGCGTTCGATCGTCACGGTGACCCCCTCAGCCACCGCGGTGATCAGCCACCCCCGGTAGTCGGTGACCATCGTGCCATCAGCCCCGAAGGTCACCACCACTTCACCTTCGACGCTCTTGATCTCGTCACCGAACTGGCGAATGCTCGCGAGAAAGAATTCGTTGCTTGCCGTCCATTCCCCCACGAGGCAGGAGGCTGGATCGCCGAAGTCGCGCTGCTCTTCGGTTTCAGGCGTTGCGCCCGATGAGTCGGCTGCGCTGTTGCCATCATCCTGTGGCGCCCCCACACCTCCGGCTCCGAGTGATGCTTCTGGTGCACAAGCGGCAAGCGTTGCTGACAGTGCCACGACCGCGGCGACACCGAACAATCGCGCGACCTGGGGGCCACGTGTACTGGTCATTGTTTACTCCTATCGTCGCTGTAGCAGGTAGGTCGTGCCATCCATGTGGTTGGTCCACACCATCGTGCTGTCATTCCATTCGAGCACCTCGAATCCGGGCGCGCCGCCCGGGACGACAATGCGGGTGCCATCCCAGCTGATGTCGGCCGCGTTGTGCAGGTGTTCGAGCACCCCGGGGATGTGCTGGCAGTACAGTAGACGGTCTGGTGACGGAAAGACATAGCGAATGTCCTGAATGCCGAGCGGTTCAAACCCACTGCCGTGATCGATGGCGG
>CAZJOZ010000103.1:0-2164 GCA_964547775.1 uncultured Leucobacter sp. | reverse complement strand
CGATGGCGGCACCCAGCATCCAAACAGGTGAGGTGACCCGCAAGATCTGCCTCAACTGAGCAGTTGTCCCAGACTTCACAGAAGGTGCAATGGTCATACTCGCTACCTTACGCAGCGATCTGTCAGCAGAATGAATTTGCCTGGTTTGAGTTCCGATCTTTATACCAGGTTGGAACTACGATGCCCGGTAAATATGACCCTGAACTTCACTAGCGTACGCGGCGTGCGAAAAACAAAGCGAGTGTTCACCACACGCCCCAACAAAGCGGCGGCACTACCTGCCGGTCCGTGAACCGGGCGTTCACCGCCAACGGCCCTCGCAAGCTCTGGGTGTGCGATGTGACCAACGTTCTCAACCTCGAGCTAACCGCAGGCCGCGGTACGGCCAGGTGATCGCACGTACCGAACCGGCGCTACTCTATGACGGGTGCGCGCCCCTCCGTTCGAAGCTCAGTCTTTGATGATGACGAAGTGCTTCCGCAGCGTCTCATGCACGATCCAGGTACCTTTCCACCCGGAAGGGGTCACCATCACGTCGCCGGCAACAAACAGCTCTGGCTCGGCCCCCTCAACCTCGAGGGTGACGGAGCCGGAGAGAATGGTGCAGATTTCAGAGAAGCCTTCCCGAGTTGACGTGAACGCACCGGGGGTGCATTCCCAGATACCCGTCTCAATTCGATCGTTCTCCCACACGACAAGGTCGCTGTCTGCGGTGCCAGCAACGGTCGCATTTGGCTTTTCTACCTTCTCGCCCAAATCAATGTTCAAGGTGTCATGGGCAGAGTACGTAGGAATGGTCATCTCGGTCCTTCTTCTGGTGTGTTGTGCATCGCTGAACAATTCATCGAGCGCTCTGGAGAGAATACGCCCATCCCACTGTAGTGTCTCAGCGATGATGCGCGTGGCGAGCCGAGTGTGTTGTTGTGGCCCGCAGGCGGCTGGGTCTGAGAGTGAAGCTGATCCTGAGAGTGAGGCTAGGTGTGGGCCTGGAATTGGGGCTGTGCCTGTGACTTCGCAGTGTGTGCGTTTCCCTGCTCAGCTGCTACCGGCTGATCAACAGCCATCGATTCCTGGGAGGTCATGGTGTTCCTTTCGTCACTCGCCAGAGATTGGTGTTCCCTTCGTCTGCCAAAGTGCCGAGGGTATATTCCGTGTAAATTTCGACGATCGCACCCACATCGCACTCAGGCACCGCTCCCCTCATCCTCAAGTGAGAAGCGTACTCAGGCACGACCCATCCTCGACGACCGTATATCGGCACGTGAGGTTGAACCGAGGCTCCCGTTGTCAAACCGCTACGGAACCATACACTGGTTGAGGCTCCGTGACATGCGCGGAGGATGTGCAATCGGAACGAAATGAGGGACACAGCACAGATGAGTGGACAGGTTCGCATTGGCATCGTGGGTTACGGCAACCTTGGACGTGGCGTGGAAGCGGCCATCCGGCTCACCCCCGACCTCACCCTCACCGGCGTGTTCACTCGACGGGACCCGGCAAGCCTCCAGACGGCGGATCCGTCGGTGCCCGTCCTGCCAATCAGCGCACTTGATCAGCCGCGCGATGACATTGACGTGCTGGTGCTGTGCGGTGGTTCTCGTGATGACCTTCCCGTGCAGAGCCCTGCCCTCGCGGCGAGGTACTCACTCGTTGACAGTTACGACAACCATGCGAAGATTCCGGAGCACTTTGACCGTGTCCACGCGGAGGCGCTCACGGCTGGCACAACGGCAATCATCTCCACGGGCTGGGATCCTGGTCTCTTCTCACTGAATCGGCTCTTCGGCGAAGCCATCTTGCCAGAAGGCGTCACCTACACCTTTTGGGGGCGCGGGCTCAGCCAAGGGCACTCCGACGCGCTTCGCCGCGTACCCGGAGTGGCCGCAGGAGTGCAGTACACGCTGCCATCGGAATCTGCAATCGAACGAGTTCGCGCGGGAGAACGGCCTGAGCTCTCCACCCGCGAGCGACACACTCGCGAGTGCTATGTCGTGCTTGAGCCGGGTGCAGACGAAGACGAGGTGCGAGAAGCAATCGTCACCATGCCCGACTATTTCGAGCCGTACGATACCACCGTGCACGTTGTTTCAGAGGAAGCACTCGTTCGCGACCACCAGGGGATGCCCCACGGTGGGTTTGTGATTCGCAGCGCGAACTCCTCCCC
>CAZJOZ010000102.1:0-4457 GCA_964547775.1 uncultured Leucobacter sp. | reverse complement strand
ATGCGCGCAGAGTCACGCGCCTCGCAGACGGCGTGGCTCGAAGAAGTGCTCGCGGAGAACCCGAACGACTGGACCGTGGTCAGCTTTCACCACCCGATCTTTTCGGTGACGAGCGGACGCAATAACCAGACCATCCGCGACGCCTGGCTGCCAGTGTTCGAGCAATATGACGTCGACCTGGTTGTGCAGGGGCACGATCACGCCTATGGCCGCGGCAACCTCATCGCGAACGAGCAGAACCTGCCCGACGGTGTATCGGCAGAGGATGCCCACACCGGGCCGGTCTACCTTGTGAGTGTTGCCGGGCCCAAGATGTACGTGCCGGACCCCGCTGAAACCAACAACTGGATCACCAACGACGCGAACCTTCGCAAGGTCGGCCGCGATGTGCAGCTGTTTCAGACGGTCGATGTGACCGACGACGGCCGCATGCATGTTGAGGCACGCACCGTGGATGGCGCCGTCTTTGACGCATTCACGATCACACACTACGAGGATGGCACGAAGCTCGTCACCGAAGACACCATGTGGGCGGGCGGTCCCGGATCGAGCCGCGAGGGTGTGGAGCCTCCGGCCCTTCCCGAGCAGCCCGGTGATGGCGAACCTGGTGACGGTGAACCTGGTGACGGTGAGCCTGGTGATGGTGAGCCTGGTGATGGTGAGCCTGGTGATGGCGAACCCGGCGACGACACGGCAACGGTCGAGCTTGGCGACACCTCGGTAGCGCCAGGCGATTCACTGGCGGTCAAGGCCGCTGGTTTCACCCCGGGTGAGCGTGTCTCAATCGAGCTGCACTCCGATCCGATTGTGCTCGCACTGCGCACCGCCAATGATCACGGAGCGGTCGCTGCGACCGTGACAATCCCCCGTGATGTGACCGCGGGCGAACACCGCATCGTCTTGCGCGGGCTCGAGTCTGGCGTCACGGTCTCGCAAGACCTGATTGTCACCAAGTCGGCAGTGCCCACCTCAGGCACCCTCTCGAACACCGGTGACGAGTCGCTCGGTGTCGTTCTGGCGCTCGGAGGCACGCTGCTTGCAGCCGCCGGCGGCGTCTTCCTGATTCGCACGCTTCGTTCCAACCGAAAGGCCGCATAACATGCAACGCCAACGCACGTCTCGGCGGGTTCTCGCCGCGGGTGTCGCCTTCGGAGTGATCGCCTCTGGCGGGTTCCTCCTCGGCACACCGGCATCCTCAGCTCAGGCTGCTGAGCTTCCCGTGACGGAGCGCTACGCCCCGTCACGCATTCCAGATCGAATCACGCTCACGCCGGGCGCTGATTCGTCGACCGAACAGGTCATCAGCTGGCGCTCGTCAACCGAGGTGACCGACGGCATCGTCGAGTATCGAGTGATGACCGCGGAGTCATACCCCGGTGGGGTGCAGCGGGTCACCGCTCAGCAGCGCACCGAGCACACCGCCGATCTCGGCTATGACCAAGTGATGCATACCGCGACGATCACCGGGCTGCAGCCCGGGGTCGCCTACATGTATCGCGTCGGTGACGGCACGAACTTCAGCGAGTGGCAAGACTTCGAGACGGCGTCGGGTGGCGCCGATCCGTTCTCGTTCGTCTACCTCGGTGATGTGCAGACCGGCATCCACAGTGACGCATCGCGGGTCATTCGCAACGCCTATCGTGACCGGCCGAACGCCGATCTCGTGCTGCAGATCGGTGACCTCGTCGATGACGCGCACGCCGATGCGCAGTGGGGTGAGCTCTATGACGCGTTTTCATACACGCTCGGCACACAGCACATGCTCACCACGCCCGGCAACCACGAGTACGACGGTGACCTGTCGACGCAGTGGCAGGGCCAGTTTGTCTACCCGGCAAACGGACCCGAGGGCGAAGGCGCGGTGTTTGATCACCTCGAAGGCAACGTCTATTACACCGACCATGAGGGTGTGCGCTTTGTGTCGCTCAACAGCAACCGGGTCGACACCGAGAGCCTCAACGTGCAGGCTGAGTGGCTCGATCAGGTGCTCACCGAGAACCCGGGGCAGTGGGCGGTCGTCTACTTCCATCACCCGATCTACTCGCTCGATGAGGGGCGCAACAACCTCGGCATCCGTCAGTCGTGGGGGCCCATTCTCGAGCAGCACAACGTTGATCTTGTGCTCTCGGGTCACGACCACGCCTATGGGCGCGGCAACCTGAGCGTGCATGAAGAGAACCTTCCCGAAGGCGCTGACCCCGAGCTCAGCCACACGGGTCCGGTCTACGTGAGCGCGAGCGTCGGCTCGAAGTTCTATGAGGTCGGCCCACGGCACTGGAACGAGAACGACGCGCACCTGCGTCGCCTTGTTGCGGGTCAACAAACCTACCAGGTGATTGACGTCTCGGGCGGCACCATGCGCTTCGAGGCGCGCACTGCCGACGGCGCGTTTCTCGATGGGTTCACGATCGAGAAGCAGGGCGATCAGAAGCTCGTGACCGACGGTGTTGCACCGCAGGTCATCGATCCTGGCACCCCAAGCCCCTGCCTGGGATGCGAGCCGAACCCAGACCCTGACCCAGACCCGAACGATCCCGGTGAAGAAGAGCCGACTGAGCGCCTCAGCTACGAGCACACCACTGACCTCGTGTCGGTGAACCGCTCAAACGCTGCACTGCCGGCGGGCGTCGCCTACCACCAGGCTGACGACGTGCTCTACCTGGGTGACCAGAACGGCCGCACGATCTTCGAGATCGACCCCGACACCGACACGATCACGCGTCAGATGACCCTGCCCGAGAACATTCGTGACCTCGGCATCGACGAAGCAGGCGAACTGCTCTACGTTGGTCAACAGAACCGCAACTGGGTGGCAGTGTCGATCGCAGATGACTCGTTTGGCGAGATCGTGCGCGGGCCGTTCCCCATCATCGAATCGAACCGTTCGCTCGACGTCGACCCGGTCGCCGACCACGTCTACGTCGCAGTGCCGGCGCGCGGCGTTGAGGTGTTCCAGGCGTCGACCGGTGTCTCACTGGGTGTCGTGAACGGCACTGCCGATTCGTACTATGTCGCCGCTGATCCCGAGACGGGCATCGTCGTCTCGACGAAGTTCTACTCGGTTGAGGGTGCGCTGAGTCTGCAGGCGTTCGACTCGCGGAACAACTTTGCGTTGCTCTGGGAGCGTGCGGTACGACCTGGCCCACGACAGGTTGATATCGACAGCACGAATGGGTTGCTCTATGTCGGCTACACCGGCACCTCGGCCGATCGCGGTGGGTTCTCCGTGCACCGTCTGAGTGATGGCGCAGAGCTTGCCGACATGGTCGGCCCAAGCTACGGCAAGGATGGCTACGGCATCACGGTGGATGAGGATGCGCAGCGCGTGTTCGTCGCAAACCGTGACTTCCGTCTGAACCCTCCGGGTGAAGAGCTCACGGCTGCCGCGGTAACGGTCAGCACGCGCGTGCTTGACGGTGACGAGGGCGGCTCAGGTGAAGAGCCGGGCTCGGGCGAGCCCGATCCGGGTGACGGCGGTTCGACCGATCCGGGCGACCCAGCTGAGCTCTTCAGCGCGACCCCGCTGACCGCGGTTCCAAGCGCAGAAACCGAGCTCGACCCGGACATCCGCCCGGTTGGCAGCGCGGTTGACCCCGAGACCGGTCTCATCTACCTGGCAAACGAAATGCGCCCGGCTCGGGTGCACGTGATCGATCCGGCGACGGACGAGATCGTGCGCACAATGACCGCGCCGACGACTGATCCGGTGGATGATGGTCTGCGCGACATTGCCTACGACTCCGAGAACGGGCTGCTCTATGTGGCCTTCGGCTCGAACTGGGTGGTCATGGACGCTGAGACGGGGGAGCGCGTGCGCGGGCCCTTCGCCTTCACTGGCGGTGTGCGAGGCATGGATGTCGACTTCGGTCGCGGGCTGGTCTACGGTGGCACTCGCGGAACTGGGTTCGACGTCGCAGACGCTGAAACCGGTGAGCTCCTGCAGACGGTTGCTGGCCCGGAAGACAGCGATCCGTGGCGTAGCCACGGCATCGCCTACGACCCTGTCGATGACCTGCTGTATGTGAGCACCAGCGATGCCGGCGGCTCAACGGAGGGCGTGCGAGTTTTCCGGGGTGACGACTACACGCTGGTCGGTTCGCTCGCCTACGACGGTGCCGACTTCCGGTCGATCAGCGTCGACGGTGCGGCAGGCCTGTTCGTCGTGGGTCACCAGACCTCCGACTTCAACAACTCGGGCGCGTCGGTGTACCGCACGGACAACCTGAGTCTGGTGAAGCGCCTCGGCGCATACGAGTTCGGGGATAAGGTCTACGGGGTGTCGATTGACACCGAACGCAACCTGCTCTTCGTCTCGGCGCGCGAACGCTACCCGGTCGGCCTCATCCAGGTGCAGCTGCCCGCAGACGTGAACACGGTGGAGACGGTAATCCCGTAACCGACCGAGCGTCAACCGATGAACGCCCGGACCTTCCCTGCGATGCGGGGTGGGTTCGGGC
>CAZJOZ010000101.1:0-4476 GCA_964547775.1 uncultured Leucobacter sp. | reverse complement strand
TTCTCGCGGGTGGATGAGTCTTCCGGCGGCGGCGATTCTGACGGCCGGGTGATTGAAGCGAAGCCGACGATTGATGCGGAGCCGCTGCGCTGGTTTCGCAACGTGTACACCGGGCGGCAGACGCTTCGCGAACTGACCGAAGAGACCGGCTACCAGCTCGCCCAAGGGGGGCAACTCCGCGCGATGGGCCACTTTTTTCCTTCCTCCGGCGTCATGGACGAGTGTTCGTTCCTTTTCCTCGCCCAGCCCGTCGTCCCGGGCCCGAACGGCGCCTCCCCCGAGGACAGCGAAGCGATCACCGCCTGCCGCACCTTCACCCCGGCCCAACTGCGAAAAATGATCGCCGAAGGCGAGATCGCCGACGCCAACACGCTCGCCACCTACGCGCGGCTGGAAGCGCTCGGATGGCTGCCCTCGGGACCGATTTGAGGCGTTGCTTTTCGCCCGCTCTTGTGGAAAAGATACCCCACGCCGATTCACCACACCTTCAGAACTTTCCAGCGCGCCCGTCCCTGCGACTTTTCCCGGCCGCATGTCTCTGCTCGACCGTTTTTTCCAACTCCGTGAAGAGAGCGCCGAGACCAAGCCGTTTCTGGAGCACCTCGAAGACCTGCGGTGGATGCTGATGAAGATGGCGATGGTGCTGCTGGTCTGCATGATCGGGAGCTTTTTCCTGCGTCACCAGTTGGTGCAGATCGTCCAGCAGCCGCTCGCTTCGGTCGATCCCGACCTGGTGGCACAGCTCCAGACCCTCGGCGTGGCCGATTCGCTGACGATCTCCTTCCAGCTCGCCTTTTACGCGGGGTTTGTCATCTCCTTCCCGCTCCACCTTTTCTTCCTTGCGCAGTTTGTCGTTCCGGCACTGACCAGAAAGGAGAAAAAGATCGTCCTTCCCGGCATCGCCATCGGGACCGGGCTCTTTCTGGCCGGGGTGGTCCTCTGTTACTTCTTTGTCCTTCCGCAGACGCTGGAGTTTTTCTTCCAGGACGCCAAGTCGCTCGACTGGCGGCCGACCTGGACCGTGCGGGAGTATTTCTCCTTTGTCACCCACATGACCCTCGCCTTCGGCATCGCTTTTAGCCTCTTCGAAATTCTCGTTGCAGTGTTGCAAGCGTATGTCTTCACCATTCTCACCGCTGTCTACATCCAGCTTGCGCTGGCTGAAGATCACTAAACCAAACCGGGTACGGCAACCGTCGCACCCAACTACGGAAGGAAACACATAACGTGTCTGTTCTCGCAGAAGTTTCGGGAAGCATCTCGACCGTTGGCTACGGCCTCGCAGCCATCGGCCCCGCAATCGGCCTCGGCATCGTCGTTGGCAAGACCATTGAGGGCGTTGCTCGTCAGCCAGAGCTGGCCGGTCGTCTCCAGGTCCTCATGTGGATTGGTATCGCATTCACCGAGGCGCTCGCGCTGATCGGTATCGCGACCCACTTCATCTTCCAGTAAGCCACCCAACCTTTCTCTAGTCTCGAAAGGGAGGCTCGATGATTAACGCAGTGATCCTCGCTGCCGAAGAAGGCGCGACGCCAAACCCGCTGCTTCCCGCGACCTATGACATTGTCTGGTCCGCAGTGGTCTTCGCAATCATCCTCGTTGCGTTCTGGAAGGTCTTTCTGCCGAAGCTGCAGAAGATGCTTGACGAACGCGCAGAGGCGATCGAAGGCAACATTGCAAAGGCAGACGAGGCGCAGGCAAAGGCCGAGGCAGCGTTGCAGGAGTACACCGCGCAGCTCGCAGGCGCTCGTCAAGAGGCCGCTGAGATTCGCGACGCTGCTCGAGCTGACGCAACCAAGATCGTCTCGAAGGCGAAGGAAGATGCGACCGCTGAAGCGGCACGCATCGCACAGACCGCTCAATCGCAGATCGAGGCCGAACGACAGAGCGCGGTCGTCTCGCTGCGCAAGGAAGTTGGTTCCCTCGCAATCGACCTCGCCTCAGGCGTGGTAGGTGAGCAGCTTGCTGACGACGCGAAGGCGTCAGCGCTGGTCGACCGTTTTCTCGCTGACCTTGAGGCGTCAGAGAAGGCGACGAAGTAATGGGAAGTGCGTCACGCGAAGCCCTCGCCACGGCAAGGGCCACACTGAGCGCGGATCTGGATTCGCAGGCAGGTGCTGAGCTGCTCGCGGCAGCTTCACAGATCGGTGAAGCTCCGGCGTTGCTGGGCGCTCTTGCCGATAGTTCCGCTGATGAGAGCACGAAGAGCGCGCTGGTGCAGCGCCTCTTTGCGGCTGCATCCGAGGGAGCTCGCCGTGTCTTGATCGCAGCTGTCACCCAGAGCTGGTCGAGCGCTGATGAGTTGGTTGCTGGAATTGAGGAGCTCGGTCTTCGCGCCGAGGCGCTCAATACCGCCGACCTCGCTGATCAGCTTCTCGCAGCGGCAACCGCAATCGACAGTAACCACGAACTCGAACTCGGGCTCGGAAGCAAGCTTGGTGACCCCGCAGCGAAGGTCGCGCTTGTTCGGAAACTGTTCACGGGCAAGTTGTCGGAAGCAGCTGTTGGCGTAGTGGCGCACCTGGTAGCGAACCCTCGTGGTCGACGCATCAGCGCGGCGCTCCGAGAAAGCGCGCGAGTGGTAGCAGACCAGGGTGGGAGCGAACTCGCGACCGTCACCGTGGCGGCGCCGCTCAGTGACGCACAGCACAGCCGGATTGCGGCGCTGCTCGAAAAGAGCACCGGGCGCCCAGTCCGCGTGACCACCGTCGTTGATCCTTCACTGGTCGGCGGCGTTCGCATTCAAATCGGTGACGACGTGATCGACGGTAGCGTCAGCTCGCGTCTCGACGATCTTCGCCTGCGGCTGGCAGGTTAGAGACTTTTCACCCCGGGGCAACGCCCCGGAAGAGACTAAGAGAGAACGAAATGGCAGAACTCACAATCAGCCCCGACGAGATTCGCGATGCGCTGAAAGACTTCGCGGCCTCGTACGAGCCGAAGCAGGCAGAAAAGACCGAGGTCGGCACCGTTATTGACGCCGCAGACGGCATCGCGCACGTTGCAGGTCTTCCCGGTGTCATGGCGAACGAGCTGGTTCGCTTCGCCGACGGCACGCTGGGCCTGGCACAGAACCTGGACGAGAACGAAATTGGCGTTGTGGTGCTCGGTGAGTTCACCGGCATCGAAGAAGGCCAGCAGGTCACCCGCACCGGTGAGGTGCTGTCCGTTCCCGTCGGCGAGGGATACCTCGGCCGCGTGGTTGATCCGCTGGGCAACCCGATTGATGGTCTTGGCGAGATCGCCAACATCGAGGGTCGCCGTGCGCTGGAACTGCAGGCACCCGGTGTGATGCAGCGTAAGTCAGTGCACGAGCCGCTGCAGACGGGTATCAAGGCTATCGACGCGATGATCCCGGTCGGTCGCGGGCAGCGTCAGCTGATCATTGGCGACCGCCAGACCGGTAAGACCGCCATCGCGATTGACACGATCATCAACCAGAAGGCGAACTGGGAATCCGGCGACGTCAACAAGCAGGTGCGCTGCATCTACGTTGCGATCGGCCAGAAGGGTTCCACGATCGCTTCGGTGAAGGGTGCACTGGAAGACGCAGGGGCGATGGAGTACACGACCATCGTCGCGTCACCCGCGAGTGATCCCGCCGGCTTCAAGTACCTGGCACCTTACACCGGTTCGGCTATCGGTCAGCACTGGATGTATGCAGGCAAGCACGTCCTGATCATTTTTGATGATCTTTCAAAGCAGGCAGAAGCCTACCGCGCGGTATCACTGCTGCTGCGCCGTCCACCGGGGCGTGAAGCCTACCCGGGTGACGTCTTCTACCTCCACTCTCGCCTGCTTGAGCGTTGTGCAAAGCTGAGCGATGATCTCGGTGCGGGATCAATGACCGGTTTGCCGATCATTGAAACCAAGGCAAATGACGTGTCGGCTTACATTCCGACCAACGTGATTTCCATCACCGACGGCCAGATCTTCCTGCAGTCAGACCTCTTCAACGCAAACCAGCGCCCCGCTGTTGACGTGGGTATTTCGGTTTCACGCGTGGGCGGCGACGCTCAGGTGAAGTCGATCAAGAAGGTGTCGGGCACGCTGAAGTTGGAACTCGCTCAGTATCGTGCGCTCGAGGCATTCGCGATGTTCGCGAGCGATCTCGACGCGGCAAGCCGTAAGCAGCTTGAGCGCGGAGCACGCCTCACCGAGCTGCTGAAGCAGCCACAGTACACGCCGTACCCCGTTGAGGAACAGACCGTTTCTATCTGGGCAGGAACGAACGGACACCTGGACGACGTGCCGGTCGAAGACATTCTGCGCTTCGAGCGTGAGTACCTCGATTACGTCGGAAACAACACTGATGCGCTTAATACGCTACGTGAGACCAACGTGTTGGATGACGACACCGTCGCAACGCTTGAGAAGAGCATTGCTGACTTCAAGCTCGTGTTCCGTACCTCGAGCGGTCAATCACTGGCCGAGCAGTTCGAGGCACTTGACGAGGCAGCGATTCAGCAGGAGCAG
>CAZJOZ010000100.1:0-4502 GCA_964547775.1 uncultured Leucobacter sp. | reverse complement strand
CACCGCATTACGCAGGAGCAGTACGACGAGGCCATCGCCACCGAGGTGACGCCGAACCTCACCCCCCGACAGACCGGGTGCACCGTCGCCGAACGGAACTACGGCCTTGGCCACTTCTGCGACATGGTGCAGCGCACCATTGAGCTCGACCCGAACTTTGGGAACAGTGACGAAGAGCGTCACTTCCAGTTCCTCCGCGGTGGTTACCGCATTATGACCACCATCGACCTTGATCTGCAGGCTGCGGCCGTCTCGTCGGTGCGGGAAAACATCCCACCAACGATGGAAGGGATCGACATCGGCGCCGCAGTCTCAAGCGTCGAGGTATCGACCGGCCGCATCCTCGCCATGGCGCAGAACCGGGCATTCGAAAACGACCCAGATGCGCTGGCAGCGGACCCGGGTCTTACGAGCATTAACTTCAATACCGACTACGAACTTGGTGGCTCGAACGGCTTCCAGGTGGGTTCAACGATGAAGGCCTTCACCCTTGCCGAATGGCTGCGGGCGGGTAATTCGCTCTACGACAGCGTGAACGGTAATGGTCGCACCGTCAACTACAGCGATTTCCGTGCCAGCTGCCTCGGCGGCGTGTACGGCAGTGGCCCGTGGCAGTTCCGCAACAATGCGGGTGAGACGCCCGGCAACACCACCGTGATGAACGGCACCGCGCAGTCGCTCAACGGCGTGTTCGTGTCGATGCAGCAACGTCTCGACCTGTGCGACACCGTCGAACTTGCGCAGAGTCTCGGCGTGCACCGCGCTTCACCGCAGACCATCGAGGGGCTGACGAATACGGGCACCACCGATCTGACGATTACCCCCTCGCTTGCCATGGCAGGAACCGACGAAATCGCGCCGGTGACCATGGCCGCAGCGTACGCAGCGTTTGCGAACCAGGGCGTCGTCTGCAAGCCGGTTCCGATCGACTGGATCACTGACGCAAACGGCGAAGAAGTGAACTTCTCGAAGCCACCGTGCACCGAAGCGATTTCTCCTGAAGTCGCTGCGGGTGTGCTGCACGCACTGGAAAACGTCGTGCAGGTGGGTACCGGTACGCACGCGCGTTCCCCGATCGGTGTGCCGCACTTCATCAAGACCGGTACGACCGATGATCAGGTTGACCGCTGGAACGTGGGTGGCAGCACCACCGTCGCCACCGCAGTCTGGACAGGTAACGTGGTTGGCTTCACCTCACTCGACAACACGTGGTTGGGTCGCCCCGAACGTGCAATTTTTGCGAGCGTCATGACCGCGGCCGACTACAAGTACGGGGGCGACGCCTTCCCAGAACCGCCAAGGTCGGCTGTGCAGCGGGTGATGGTTCCGGTGCCAAGCGTGACGGGGCTCAGCTTCGCTGAGGCTGAAGCGCTGCTCCGTGCTGCGGGCTTCGACGTGGTCAATGGCGGAGAGGTCGACTCCTCACTGCCGGCCGGCCAGGTCGCCGCGACGAACCCTTCAGGCGAAGCGGGTCGTGGCGCGACGATTTCGGTGCAGACCAGTAACGGTGCCCTGAAGAGGATCCCTGACGGGCTCGTCGGCATGGGGCGTGACGCCGCGGTCGCCGCACTCGCCGGTGCGACGTTCAGTAACGTCGACGTGCAGTGTGCCGCTGAGCCGGTGCCTGCCGGTGGGCCGAAGCCGAACAGTAAGGTGGTGTCGGTGAGCCCCGGCAGTGGCACTGAGGCGCGCCCTGGCAACCAAGTGACGCTCAGCGTCGAGTGTGGGCCGTGAGTCGACTTGGTCGTGGCCTGCTGGCCGCTGCAGCGGGGGTAGCTGCCTGGTCAACCCTCGTTGAGCCGAAGCTGTTCACGGTGCGCCGCTTCACCCTGCCGGTGCTGCCCGAAGGGGCGACTCCGCTGCGAGTCTTACAGCTGAGCGATCTTCACCTTGCGCCCTGGCAGCATCGCAAGATCGCCTGGGTGCGTCGGCTTGCCGAGCTCAGCCCTGACCTGGTGGTGCTCACCGGCGATCAGCTGGGTCACCGCTTTGCGCGCGGCCCCCTGTTGCATGCGCTGCAACCCTTTGCTGAGCGTCACACTGCAACGGTGTTCGTGCACGGATCGAACGACTATTTCTCGCCGATTGTGAAGAACCCGTTCAAGTATTTGACCGCCCCGAGCGGCTCGGGGTCTCGCACCCCGGATCTCGACACGGCAGCGCTCACTCGTGGGTATGAAGCGTTCGGGTTTACGAACCTCAACAATGCCGCTGCGCGGTTCACTCTGCGGGGTGTCGAACTTGAGCTGCACGGTCTGAACGACCCGCACATTCGTCTCGACAACCCCGACGAACTCGATGCATCGATTCGCGCGCTCCCCCGGTGGCGCAAGCGGCGGCAGCCCGTACGGCTCGGAGTCGTGCACGCGCCATACCAGCGAGCTCTCGGTGCTCTGCTTGACCGAGGCGCTGACGCGATCCTCGCAGGGCACACCCACGGCGGCCAGGTACGCGTACCCGGAGTCGGTGCGCTTGCTGCGAACTGCGATCTGCCGCTCGACCAGACGCGCGGACTGAGCGTCTGGTACGACGCCGAGCGTGCCGCATACCTGCACGTGAGCGCTGGTCTCGGAGCGTCGATCTACGCACCGATCCGCTTCGCGTGCCGGCCCGAGGCGAGCCTCATCACCCTCGAAGCACCGCGCTAAGCGCGCCGTGCCGAACCGGCCCAAGGTGCTGGGCGGGCGCGAAGCGCGCGGCTGGCGCGAAGCACGTAGCTCGCAGCGCGCGGCTTGCATGAAGCACGAAGCACCCTCCAGTCAGCTACGCGCCCAGCTGCTCCGCGACGACCTCACCGATCTGCACCGCGTTCAGCGCTGCACCCTTCCGCAGGTTGTCGTTCGAGATGAACATGACCAGTCCGCGGCCCTTGGGAGCGCTCTGATCCTCGCGAATACGACCCACATACGATGGATCGTTGCCTGCCGCTTCAAGCGGGGTCGGCACATCGCTCAGCGCAACGCCGGGAGCCGAAGCAAGCACCTCGCGCGCACGATCTGGCGTGATTTCACGCGCGAACTCGGCGTGCACGGACAGTGAGTGTCCGGTGAACACTGGCACGCGCACGCAAGTGCCGGCGACACGCAGGTCGGGCAGGCTGAGAATCTTGCGGCTCTCGTTGCGCAGCTTCTTCTCTTCGTCGGTTTCGCCCTGGCCGTCATCGACGATGGATCCAGCGAGGGGGAGCACATCGAACGCGATGGTCTTCGCGTAGACTTCGGGGGCTGGGAAGTCGATGGCGGTACCGTCGGTGACGAGCCGCTCAAGGTCACCCTGTTCGACCGCTGCGGCCACCTGGCGGGACAGTTCCCGCGCGCCGGCGAGACCAGAGCCTGAGACCGCCTGGAACGTCGTCACGACGAGTCGCTCGAGCCCTGCCTCTGCGTCGAGCGCCTTGAGCACGGGCATCGCTGCCATGGTGGTGCAGTTGGGGTTAGCGATGATGCCGCGGCGGGCCGCAATCACTGACGCCATTGCGTCTGGGTTGACCTCGCTTACGACGAGCGGCACAGTGTCATCCATGCGCCATGCGCTGGAGTTGTCGATCACGATGGCGCCTGCCTCAGCGAACTTCGGCGCGTACTGGCGTGAGGCTGCTCCGCCAGCCGAGAACCACGCGATGTCGATCCCGGATGGATCGGCCGTATCGACGTCTTCGACGGTAATGTCTTGACCCCGGAAGGTGATGGTGCTACCCGCGGAGCGTGCGCTGGAGAAGAGTCGCAGCGATGCCACCGGAAAGTCTCGTTCGTCGAGGAGTCGGCGCATCACGCCGCCCACCTGGCCGGTCGCGCCAACAATGGCGACGTTCAAGCCCTGCTGGCCGTGTTGCTCCTGCTGGCTCTGCTGGCTTTGCTGATCCTGGGCGTTCATAACTGAGATCCTCTCTGCGGCTAGCGGCCGGTGCCAGCGTAGACGGTGGCTTCTTCTTCGGCGTCGAGACCGAATGCGGTGTGCAGCACCTGCACGGCCTTTTCCATGACGTCGGCTCGCGTCACCACCGAAATGCGAATCTCACTCGTCGAGATCATTTCAATGTTGATGCCCGCGTCGTAAAGTGCGCGGAACAGCTGCGCTGACACTCCCGACGCATCGCGCATGCCCGCACCCACGACTGCGAGCTTCGCAATCTGGTCGTCGTATTGCAGGCGGGTGCACCCGATAGTCTCGCGCTCCGCTTCGAGGGCCTCGATCACCTTTCGGCCGTCCTTCGTCTGCACGGTGAAGGAAATGTCGGTGCGATTGTCTTCGGACACGTTCTGTACGATCATGTCGATGTTCGCGTTGGTCTTCGCGACGATCTCGAAGATCTGGGCGGCTTTCCCTGGCACATCGGGAACCCCGCCGACCGTAACCTTCGCTTCGTTTCGTTCGAACGCGATTCCGGTGATGATTGGCTCTTCCACCTGTGCTCCCTTCGGGTGGCCCTTCTTGGGGTCGTAAACAATGGTGCCCGGCTCGTTCGAGAACGAGGATCGAACATGCAGCACGACGCCGTGACG
>CAZJOZ010000099.1:0-4506 GCA_964547775.1 uncultured Leucobacter sp. | reverse complement strand
AACGAGCGCGTCGGTGTCGCACTCACTTCCAGCGTACCTTGCTCCTGCGCTGCGCGGTGAGGTCTCGACGTCAGAACCATGCGGCGGGGTGAGCGCGCGGTAGCGTGGACGTATGACCCGACTGCCGCCGCTCGACCCGGCTGTTGCCGACACCCGTGTCGCGGTGCGCGACATCATCGCAGAGCTCGCGACCTGGTTCGCCGAGACCGGCTCGCTCGCGCCGGGTGTGCCTGAGCCACCGCTGCTGCTCGTGGCACTTTCGGGCGGGGCTGATTCGCTTGCGCTCGCCGCGGCTGTCGCGTTTGAGGCGCCGCGCGCGGGAGTGCGCGGGGGCGCGGTCATCATTGACCACGGGCTGCAGGCTGGTTCGGCCGAGGTTGCGGCTCGTGCTGCCGAGCAGGCGCGCTCGCTCGGCCTCGACCCAGTGTTGGTGCGCCGCGTGAGCGTGGCGCGGGCAACCGAAGCCGATGCTCGGGAGGCGCGTTATGCGGCGTTTGATGCAGTCATCGCAGACACGGGTGCCGCAGTGGTGCTGACCGCCCACACTCGCGATGATCAGGCAGAGCAGGTGCTGCTCGCACTGGCGCGTGGGTCTGGCACGCGTGCTCTTGCTGGCATCCCGCCGATGCGTGGGGCGATCGTGCGCCCCTTTCTCCGGGTGACTCGTGAGACAACCGAGCAGGCCTGCCGTGCGCAGGGGCTCGTTCCGTGGCGTGACCCTCACAATGCCGACCCTTCTTACACCAGGGTGCGAGTGCGCAAACGGGCCTTGCCCGTGCTTGAGGCAGAACTTGGCTCAGGCGTTGCCGCGAACCTTGCGCGCACCGCTGAACTTGCGCGCGAGGATGCTGACGCACTTGACGATATCGCGCGGCAGCACCTGCGCCGGTGCGCAACCGTGCTTGAGGGGCAGACGGAGGTGCGACTGCCAGTGCCTGAACTTGCGGTGCAGCCCGCAGCGGTGCGTCACCGAATGATCCGAGAGGTGGCTCGCGAGTGCTTTGGGTCGCACCTTACCCGAGAGCACACCCTCACGATTGCCGCGCTCGTCACTGAGTGGCGCGGTCAGGGGCCGATCTATGTCCCGAAAATGACGGTGAAGCGAGAAAGCGAAATAATGATTTTTCGCACAAACGTATGACAAAGCTGCCGGGTCGAGGTACATTGTCCAGCTATGTGACTAGCACCCGTCTTGAATGCGGTCAACGATGATCGGGCTCGCGACGTGAGCGGTAACGCGAAACTCAGTGGGGAGGGTCCGCGACGCCGGTGTTGGTGAGCCAGCGAGGGAGAGGATACCGTGGCGCGCATTCGTGTTGGCATCGTGGATGATCATCCGGCGATCATTCACGGCGTTACCGCCGTGCTCAACACCCAGGAAGGCATTTTTGTGACCGGCGCAGCCCCAACCGTCGCAGGTCTCCTCGACCTCTCGCCGCGCTGCGATGTCGTGCTGCTTGACCTGGTGCTTGCCGATGGCAGCACCCCGACTGACAACCTCCGTACGCTTGAGACATCCGATGCGCGAGTGATTGTGTACTCGAGTGGCGACCAACCCGCACTCGTTCGCGAAGCGAGCCGCGCCGGCGCCTTCGGCATGATCCGAAAATCGGCTCCCGTCAGCGATCTCGCGGAGGCGATTCGGGCCGCAGCACGAGGGGAGGTCGCCGTGTCAGCCGATTGGGCAGCGGCGCTCGACGTTGACACCCCCTTCGTGCGAACCATGCTTTCACCCCGCGAAGCGGAGGTGCTCGCGCTCTACGCCTCGGGTGAGACGGCGGAGCGTGTGGCCACGCAACTGTTCATCAGTCGTGAAACGGTGCTTGACCATATTCGCCGCATCCGCGCGAAGTATCGTGCTGAGGGGTTGGCCGTCGATTCAAAGATTGATTTGCACCGACGGGCGGTGGAAGAGGGCATCATCTCCGGACCGATGCCATGAATGAGGCAGAGGCGACTGACTCCCGCTGGTTGGTGTCGCTCGTGCCGCCCGTTGATCGAGCACTGAGCGGCGGGGTGGCGGTCACCACCTTCTTGCTCGCATTTCTCCTCGCACTGCGCGACGTGCTGCCGCCATTTGAGTTCCGTGATTACGCGTGGTGGTGGGTCTCGTTTTCTGCGGTCACGCTGAGCTGGGGCGTCATCAACGCTGCGTTCTGGCGCACGATGCGGCTCAGCACCCTGCGGAGATGGTGGATCCTGGTGCCCACGATCGGTATGGTGCGCATGCTCACCATCGGGTGGGCCGTTGATGTGGCTGGCGGCGATACCTTTCATTTGGAATCATGGATCGGCGGCTCGACCTACCTTGTGTACCTCATCTTTGTGCTGAAACCGATTGCGTTAATGACGGTGGTCCTCGCGAGTGCGTTGCTGCCCGCAGTGTCGTTCATGATGGCCATCGGGTACGTGCCGGCGTCGGTGTGGCACATGATCCCCGTCTACGCGTCATATGTGTTACTGGTCGCCATCTTTCTTGGCGTTCGCCAGATTCTGGTGCGTTTGCACGCGGTGACCGAGACCGCACATGTGCAGCAGCACCGGGCTGCGATCGCCCAGGCCGCTGCCCGCAGCCGAGCACGCTATGCGCGACTTGTGCACGATGAGGTGCTCGCCTCCCTTTCCGGAGCCATGTTGGTACACGGCGAGCCCTCGCACGAGGTGCGTCAGCAGGCGAGCCAGGCGCTCGCCGTACTTGACTCCGGGTTTGATACCGGGTTCAGTTCCGGGCTCGAAGGTCGCCGCAGCACACGAAAGGACGTTCCCGGCAGCGGGTTTGAATCATGCGCGGCGGTGCGCGCGGCGCTGCTGCACCTGGCGGGAGAGTGCGAGGAACCATTCACCGTTGACGTGCACGCTGGCGAAGGCATGATACCGACAGACGTCGCAACGGTGCTCATCAGCGCCTCACGCGAGGCAATACGCAATAGCGTTCGGCACGCTGGCAGCGGCGCACACCGCACCCTGCGGGCCCACGTCGCTGCCGACCATGCACGCGTGGAGATCGCAGATGATGGACCAGGATTTGTGCGGGAACAGGTCAGTGGCGATCGGCTCGGGGTGAGTCACAGCATCGTTGCCGCACTTGAACACCTTGAGGGTGGCCAAGCGACGATCCAAACGGTCGGTGGCACCAGGGTGGTGCTGACGTGGAGACGGTAACCCGAGCCGCTGACCGCGGCCTCAGCATCGCGAGCGCAAGCACTCGCGCCATTCGCATCACGATGGTGTCAGTGTGGGTGATGTATGTGATTTCCTCGATCAGCGCAGGGATGACCGTCACCGACCCTTGGGTCTGGGTTCCGTTCGCGGCGGCACTTGCGAGCGCGCTGCTCGGCACGCGTCCCGACGCACGGTATACCCGAGGAGATGCGTGGCTCACCCTCTTGTGTACGACGGTCGCGAGCACTGTGATTTTCTCGTATTCTGAGCCATCGCACGACCTGTGGATGTACTTTTTCAGCGCATATCTCGCGGCAGCACAGGTCTTGCGCGGCGACCTGAGGGCGGGGCTGACGGCGGGTGGCGTGGTGATCGCCATCGGGGCCTCCTGGGTGACGCTTCACGGTGGAAGCGCGGGCGACTACCTTGCGGTGCTGCTGGTGCCGCTCCTCGGCATCGGGCTGTTTGCGTTCTTGAATCGCGGTCTGGTGCGGTACGTTCGCGAAGAGCTCGCATACCAGATGGCTGCGGAACGATCTCGACTTGAAGCCCAGGCCGCCTCCGACGCCATCACTCGCAGCAATCGGGATCTTGCCGAGGTTGCCCGCATCTGCGGCCCCCTCCTGGCGCACCTCGCTGCGGGGAGGCCGGTTGACGACGAAACGCGCAGTGAGCTCGGCGTGGTCGAAGCTACGGTGCGTGAGAGCATTCGCTCACCGCTCTTGCAGCACCCGGTCTTAGATCGTGCGGTGCTGAGGGCGAGACGGCGCGGGGTCGCAGTGTTGCGTCTCGGCGAAGCGATAAGCGGGGAGCCTGTGGGATCAATACGTGGCATGGTGGCACAGGCGATCGCGACACGACTCGACGCTCTCGGTGAGGGCGATGTAGTGACGATCCGAGTGCTCCCAGACCACACGGGGCCGGCCTCGGTGTCGCTCCTCGTGCGCACAGCGGAGCAGTCGGTGCGCACGGTATTCCGCGCGAACGACGAGGCTCGCTCGTACCCGGAGTGGGCGCCGGCCGCCGAAGGGTGAGTCGAGGGGGCGGCGTGTCCTCCCCCTTCATCTGGGGGATTCTGTCGTGGTCGGCGCTTACCCGACCCCTAGACGTTGGGGATTGTCGGTTTTGCCCTGATTTCGCAACGATTTCTCGTCACGATTGACCCATTCGCAACGGATGGAATATGTGAGCCAAAGACGGTTCCGGGAGCAAGACACATGGTGACGCCACACATGCCACGAACGCCAGGATCAGATGCCGCGAGCCAGCGACATCGTCGCACGCAATGGCGTCTCGGGAGGGGAGGGCGCGCCTACCTTCGGGTGCGCCGCGCGCTCGTCGTCG
>CAZJOZ010000098.1:0-4525 GCA_964547775.1 uncultured Leucobacter sp. | reverse complement strand
CGACGAAATCAAGGCCCGGGTCGAGACACTGATCTCAGAACTCCTCGAAACGTGACCCCTGATTCGCGCACGACGTCCGCGATGCCGCGTGGGAGCGCCGCCGAGGTGTTCCGCGCGTTTCTGAAGCTCGGCGTCACCTCGTTCGGTGGCCCGATCGCGCACCTGGGCTATTTCCGCGAGGAGCTCGTCACTCGCCGCAAATGGGTGAGCGAGGCCCAGTACGCCGAGCTGGTCGCACTGTGCCAGTTCCTCCCGGGCCCGGCATCGAGCCAGGTCGGGTTCGCGCTCGGCCTGATCCGCGCCGGCTTCAGAGGCGCGGTGGCGGCATGGGCAGCGTTCACCCTGCCCTCGGCGCTGCTGATGGTGCTCTTCGCGATCGGCGCGGTCGCGATCGATGGAGTGCTCGGGCACGGCCTGCTGTTGGGGCTGAAAGCTGTGGCGGTCGCGGTCGTCGCGCACGCGGTGATCGGGATGGCACGCACGCTGACACCGGATCTGCGGAGGATCCTGATCGGTGCCGCGGCCGCGGGCCTGGCACTCCTGCTCCCTGGCAGCTTCGGCCAGATCGCCGCGATCCTCACGGGCCTCGCCGCCGGGGTGTTGTGGTGCCGCGGCACGACGGTGTCTCGGGCGGAGCCCTTGGCGGTGCGCGTCTCCCGCAAGACTGGGCTCACGGCGCTAGTTGCCTTCGGCTGCCTGCTGACTGGTCTGCCGGTGCTCGCTGCACTCACCCGGAACGCGTGGGTCGGGATCGCAGACGCGTTCACCCGCGCCGGGGCGCTCGTGTTCGGCGGCGGTCACGTCGTGCTGCCATTGCTGCAGGCGGAGCCCGCCATCGCCGGTTCGATTGCGCCCGAGCAGTTCCTCGCCGGATACGGGGCGGCCCAAGCCGTTCCCGGTCCGCTGTTCACCTTCGCCGCCTACCTCGGCTTCGACATGGTGCCCGGCCCGCTCGCCCCTGTCTCAGCGCTCCTCGCGCTGGTCGCCGTATTCATTCCCGGCCTCCTCCTGCTGATCGCGGCCCTGCCGTTCTGGGATCGGCTGCACCAGAATCTGATCGTCCGAGCGGCGCTGGCGGGCGCGAACGCGGCCGTCGTCGGCATCCTGGCCGCGGCGCTCTGGACGCCGGTGATCACCTCCGGGGTCACCGGGGTTGCGCCCCTCTGCATCGCCGCAACATGCTTCCTGCTCCTCACCGTGTGGAAGCTCCCCGCATGGGTCGCAGTCCTCCTGGGCATAGTAGCGGGGGTGACCGTGGCCGTTACCGGCGTGAGCCTGGACTGGGCTTGAACCAGTCGGGATTCTGTTCCTGCTGGTAGACGTCGGGGATGCCGTCCGCATTCTCGTCGACCGCATCGCGCATCGCGATACGCCGGTACCGGCGGTTGCGGGTGCCGAGCATGATTGCCGCGACTACCGCGGCAATCACGGAGGCGTGCATCAGCGCCCACGCGACGACTCCGACGGGAAGCAGGATCAGCCAGGCAGCGAACGGGTGCAGTCCGAAGAAGGCCCGGTAGCGTTGCGGAACTTCCTGAGATCGTCGGCGACGAACTCGCGTTTGAGTTCGAGGCCGACGAGGAAAAAGAAGATCGCGAGGAGCCCATCGGCGGCCCACGCCCCGAGGCTGAGGTTCAGATGCCAGGGCTCGTAGCCGATCGTGAAGTCCCGCAGAGCGAAGTACGCGTCTGCAACGGGCGTGTTCGCCAAGATTATCGCGATGAGAGCGGCGCTGACGAGCAGCATGCCGCCGACAGCTTCTTTGCGCAGCAGCGCGCCGATGCGCGTCGCCTCGGCGAACGTCCCATAGCGCGGGAAGGTGGGGTTGGGTGGTGTCGTGTCACCTGGCACGCGCGGTTTTTCGTGTCGCACAGTTCTGGAGGTCTACTCCCCAGAGCATCCCGCGCGACTACGTATGCTCCAGGTCTTCGTCGGCGTACAGTGTTTGAGGCAATGGGTCGCCGCGGACCATGAACGAGACGGGCACGGAATCTCCTTGGAGAGTCGGGTCAGAGTTACTTGCCGACCAGACTTCCCGGCACACCATCCGCTGGATGCGGCAGTGCCGCGAAGCGGTCTCCCAGTCTGCGCGCTATCGGCTACACGCACGCGAGGCTCGCCCCAGTATGGATCCTGTTGCGGACTAGGCTTACCCTTGTAGGCTCTGAGACCAGGATGCGGGAGTTCGGAGGTGCGGACGCTTATGGACATTACACTCCCCTCGGATTGCGGCAATTCGCCCCGGCTAGGCATCGTCGGGCAGTTCACGGTGAACTGGGTCAACGGTGATGTCAACGCGATTCGTGAATGGCTTTCTGCCGATGCGACCTGGAGATTGATCGGCACTCTAGGTGCTGAAGAATCAGCTGGTGAGAGCGGCCCGCCTTTCGCGCCTGAACGGGCCCGGATCACCTCGGTCATCACCCACGGGAGGCTTGCTTCTTGTGACGGCTATCTTGAAGCGGGGGAACGGCGTATGGACTTCAGTCATGTGTTTCGCTTTGCTAGCACCGCAAGGTCAGCCAAGATCGTGGAACTCAGAAGCTACTGTATCGAGTCGAGTGCCAGCTGATCCGGCTAGCCACATATGGCTTTCGACCGTTTGGCACAATGTCGTCGATGTCAGCTAAGGCCCAGCTCGTTGACCGCTGCGGCAACGTGGGCACGCTGTGCTTCGGTGAGGCCCTGGATCGGTAGCGGTAGGCACCGGCTTGAGGCGAGGCCGAGGTGTTCGGCGATCGCTGCGACGACGCGCATGCTTCCTCCGAACTCGGAGAATAGCCCCCACAGTGGTTCAAGCCGATCTGATTCTGCCAGAGCGCTCGCCGAATCTCCCGCTTGTGCTGCTCGAGTGATTGCCAATGCGGGTCCGGGCAGGGTCCCCCCGATAACGGAGTACCAGGCGTCGCAGCCTGCGTTCAATCCGGTGGCCGCAAAAGCGTCTCCGGAGACGCCGATTGTGACGTGCTCGGGCACTACGGAGCGAAGCGCAGCTTCCGCAGGTGCGCGTGAGGGAAGTCTCAGATCGGTTGCGGGCAGTGCGGTTGTGAGTGTAGTGGGCGTAGGCAGAACTTCTGTTGCCGAAGTGATTCGAGATGCTTCTGTGCTTGCGATTCAACGAGGCGTTATTCGCTGCAGGGTGAACTGACGTTCATCACTCGGGGTGGCGTGGATGCGGCGAATGAGTGCTGCAGCATGCAGGCGAGCCAGATGAACAGCTGCAGAACTTGGGCAAGAAGGGTTGTGGCGGGGCGATCCTCGCGCTGTACTTGAAGTGCATTCGATGATGAACGCTCAACAGGAGGCACACCATGGCTCACTCAATCGCAACGTACATCGCCCTACCTGGCACCACAGCAGAAGCAATGCAGCACTGGCACGAGGTACTTGGCGGAGATCTCATGATTTTGCGGTATGGCGACATGCAACTGGAAGGCATGCCTTTCGAGCCTGACCCAGAGGCGGTCGCCCACGCGACTCTCACCACTGCGGCAGGCATCATTGCCGGTGGCGACTCGGTTGAAGGTGAAAGTGAGTATGCGGTGAGAGGCACCGCCTATTCGTTGCTGTATACGACCGACACTCCCGAAGAAGCGCGTGCACTCATTGGCAAATTTGTGGCGGGTGGTGGCGACTCAGCGATGCCGTTCGAGCAGGCACCCTGGGGCGGCTGGTACGGGCAGGTGTTCGATCGGTACGGAGTCATGTGGGCATTCTCGTGTGACGAGTAATTGCTGAAGCGAGGCGGCTGGCTCGTGAAGCTTATGAGCGCTTTACGTAGCGGCAGCGATCCTGCTGTTTCGTCTGTTGATCCAGCTGAGCATCGCGGCCCTGAACTGGTGATATTGCTTCAGGTCTTGGGGGAGTGCCGGCGTCGTGTCGAAGTGTTCAAAGGGAAGAAAGAACCGCACCGACTCGAAGTCCTCTGTAACAAGGTCGTCAAGGTGAAAGAAGGTGACGTACCCCTGGAAGTCCCCGAAGAGGGCGAAGAAGTCGGCGTAGCGGTTCAGCGTGGCACCCAGCGGGCTTGGTTCTGAGCGGTAGTGGCGTCGAATGCATTCGAGGGTGAGGTCGATGCGATCCTGGATCGTGGGGTGCACGCCGCGCGCCTGATTGATCGTATATTTGTTGTCGATCTTGTTGCCGGGAAAAATGATGAACCCACCGATCGTGTAGCCGCGGCGGGTGAAGTCTGCGCGCTCTTCAGGTGGGTTCTGCGTGATGATGTGCCGCATCTTCGAGTGTTTGCCGAAGGTGCGAAGAATGGTGTCGCTGGTGAGGCGAAATGTGCCGAGCTCAGACTCGTGCCTCAGGTAGCCGCGAGGCCACACGTCTTGTAAGTCGAACACGTGGCCGTTGGGCAGGGGCTTGCTTCACAGCGTGTGGTGGTAGGCGCGCAGCGTGGGGCTGTAGCGGTCAGGGTCACGCCCGTCAGCGTCGGTTCTCATGTCGAACCCGATGTCGATCGTGGTGCTGGTGGTCATGCTGTCGAATTAGGGGTTTAGGGCAATGCGTGCAACAGCAG
>CAZJOZ010000097.1:0-4583 GCA_964547775.1 uncultured Leucobacter sp. | reverse complement strand
CGTGCATCTACTCGCCGATTCCGCACACCTCACGATCCCGTCTCCGCTTGTTCGGCAAGTAGGTGCTTGATTCCGAGGTGCGTGAAGCATGTAGTGGCCGATTAGTCCGGGCGGGGGTCGGGTGCTGGCCAAGGCTAGGCCAGGCCAGGCGGGCGCCGCTCAAGGCCAGGCGGGTCAGGCCAATGCTAAACGGGGACCGGCACAGGCCGGGCCAGGTGGGGGCCGGGGCCAGGCCGACAGACAGGGCCGGGTCCGGGCAGGGTTCGGGCGCCGGTCGAGGCCAGGCCAACGAACAAGGCCAGGCCAACGAACGATGTTAGACCGGGACCGAGCTGAGCTCGGCCGACAATCAGGAAGAGCAGAAGAGCAGAAGAGCAGAGAATGCGGAAATCCGGGAATAGATCCACGAAGCGCGCGTTATTACATGCATACGCATATAAATGAGCGACGCGGCAAGCCGCGCATCACAAGGAGCACATCATGGAATTCGGCGTCTTCACTGTCAGCGACATCACTCGGGACCCCACCACCGGTTACACGCCGAGCGAAGCCGAACGAATCGACGACACCGTCGCGATTGCGAAGAAGACCGAAGAAGTCGGCATGGATGTCTTCGCCGTTGGCGAGCACCACAACCCGCCGTTCTTCTCGTCGAGCCCGACAACCCTGCTGGCATTCATCGCGGCGCAAACTCACACGTTGAAGCTCAGCACGAGCACGACGCTCATCACCACCAATGATCCCGTGCGCATTGCCGAAGAGTATGCGATGCTGCAGCACCTCACAAAGGGTCGCATGGACCTCATGCTCGGCCGCGGGAACACCGCACCGGTGTACCCGTGGTTCGGCAAAGACATTCGCTCAAGCCTGCCCATGGCACTTGAGAACTACAACCTCTTGCACCGGCTCTGGACCGAAGATGTGGTCGACTGGGAAGGGAAGTTCCGTACGCCACTGCAGGGCTTCACCTCGACCCCGCGACCACTTGATGATGTCGCGCCGTTCGTCTGGCACGGCTCGATTCGCACCCCGGAGATCGCCGAGCAAGCGGCGTACTACGGTGATGGATTCTTTGCCAATCATATTTTCTGGCCAAAGGGCCACTACAAGAGACTCGTGGACTTCTACCGTCAACGTTTCGAGCACTACCACGGCGGCAAGAAGCAGGCCATCGTCGGCCTTGGCGGGCAGACATACATCGCCAAGAAGTCCCAGGATGCGTGGAACGAGTTCCGTCCGTACTTCAACGAGGCACCCGTCTACGGCAACGGCCCAAAGATGGAAGACTTCGTTGAGCAGACCCCGCTGACGGTGGGCAGCCCGCAGGAGGTCATTGACAAGACGCTCTCGTTCCACGACGAGTTTGGTGATTACCAGCGCCAACTGTTCCTCATCGACCATGCGGGGCTGCCCCTGAAGACGGTACTGAACCAGCTCGACCTGCTTGGCGAAGAAGTGATCCCGGTGCTGCGCAAGGAACTCGCCGCGCGTCGCAGCCCAAACACCCCCGATACTCCGTCGCACGCAAGCCGGGTGAAGGAGAAGTACGGTGACGCGGAACCCCGTCAACCACGCCCCAACGCTAACCGCGGCGACAATGTGACCGGCGGCTCACCCTACCAGGACAGCCCAAAGCAACAGGGCGCAGCGTTCGGGCTCTAACGATCTAGGACCAGCACCATGGCGAGAGATGTACGCGAGGCAAACCGCGCGTGGGAGGCAGTACTGACCGCCCACGCCACGGTGATGCGTCACTTCGCAGAGGAACCCATTTGGCGTGATCACGGGGTGAGCATGCGCGAGTACGACGTGCTCTACACCCTCGCCAAATACGGCGGTTCGGCACGCATCGGTGACCTGAGAGAGGGAGTGCTGCTCAGTCAGCCCGCCCTGTCACGCATGATTGACCGACTCGAACAGCGAGGCCTCACCCAGCGCGTGCCCGACCCGGCTGATGGTCGGGCCGTGCTGGTCACCCTGACCGAGACAGGCACGGCACTGCAACGCTCCGTCGGCGCGGCGCATGCGCGCAGCGTTGAACGAGAGTTGCGCGCACTCACCGTCGATGAACAGCGACAGTTGGGGGCGTTG
The DNA here is from genome assembly GCA_964547775.1 of uncultured Leucobacter sp. Lineage (GTDB taxonomy): Bacteria > Actinomycetota > Actinomycetes > Actinomycetales > Microbacteriaceae > Leucobacter. Next base: position 2,492 of record CAZJOZ010000097.1, on the reverse strand, counting down.
ATGCAGAAGCTCGCCGACCCCTCGTCCAGGCAACGCTAAGACTCCCCAGCAAAGATTGAAGGCAGATATGTCTACCCCCGACTCCCCCCGTCCCCTCACGATTGTGGCCGTCAACGCAGGCACCAGCGACCCTTCATCAACCCAGCTGCTTGCCGACCGCATCGCCGACCGCACCATCACTATCGGCGCCAAGAGCGACCTCGTCGTTGAGCTCCGCCGGATTGACCTTCGCGGGCTCGCGAACGACATCACCGCAGGCATTGTGAGCCAGTATGTGTCGCCTGACCTGCAGGCCGCGTTCGATCTCTTGCGCGACGCGGATGCGGTCATCGCCAGCACGCCGGTATACAAGGCCGGCGCGAGTGGGCTGTTCACCGAGTTCTTCCAGCTGCTCGATAATGACCTGCTCATCGGCACCCCCGTCGCGCTCGCGGGCACCGGCGGAAGCCCTCGGCACGCGCTCGTTATCGACGATCAGCTGCGCAGCATGTTCGCCTACCTGCGTACGCTTACCACCCCCACCGCGGTATTCGCGTCGCCCGCTGACTGGCAGGAGCCAAGCTTCGCATCCCGCATCGATCGGGTCGCTACCGAGCTGGTGGTGCTGATGCGGAACGACGTGCGCGCGCAGTTACGAGGTGATGCATGGCAGCACTACCAGCACAGTTTCGGCAGTGCGGGTGGAGCTGAGACCGACATCGATTTCGACAGTGACCTGATGCGCCTCGCCGCCGGTGGCCGGTAAATCGCTTCGCAACACAGTTCGGTAATTCGGCCAGGAACTGCGCCGGTAACCCTCACGTGCAGCACTAACGCTTCCCCTCTGCTGCGCGCCCACTGGCTTCTTCACGAATCGCTGTACGCCCTGTCGCTTCGTTGGGCACCTTCGGCACCGGGATCAGCACCACGTCCTGCAGCTTCCAGTCGATGGCGGCAAGACCGTGAGCGGCCTGCTCGAGGGTGTCGACAGATGGCGGTCGTCTTCTGCGGGGGACGAAGAACACCTCCAGGTGGAAGACCTGCCCCTGGTCTCGGAGCCGCACCCCGACGTCGCGCACCCACGGCTGACGCTGCATCGCTTGCACCACCTCGTCGATCAGCGGATGCGGTTTTTCGTCATCGTAGGTGCGGGCACGCTCATCCATGAGGTCGCGCACCGCATACCGCGTGCTGCGTGCCCCATCGATAACGATGCCGACGGAAATGAACAGCGCGGCTGCGCCGTCAAGCCACCAGAATCCGAGCCCTACGCCGAGCACGCCGATGATTGAGGCTGCGTTCGTATGCCAGTCTGCTTTGGCCATCGCCGCATCGGCATAGAGCAGTTTGTTGTGGAGCACTGGGGCAAGCTTCAGTTTGGCTCGCCCGTAAACGATGGGCCCGATCACGACGACGGCCATCACCAGGATCATCAGCCATCCGAGCCACACCGTCTCACCAAACAGCTGCACCGATCCGATCGACGGTTTCTCGCCGCGGATCAGCCCGAGGCTCGACTCAATTGCCAGGTTCGCTCCCACGGCAAAAAGCGCCACTCCCGCCACCAGGTGGCCTACGCTCATCGCCCGGTGGCGCCCGAATGGAAACGTCTTGGTCGACGGTTTCTTCACGTAGATCAGGGCGATGAGGTAGCTTATCTGCGGGATGAGCGACAGCATGTCTTCGATCCATGCGGTCTTCATCGCCTGAGAGTTTCCGACGACCAACGCCACCAGCGTGATGGTCAAGCACGTGTAAACAATGGTGCCCCACTCCCAGCGGATTGCCCGTTTGCGGGCTTCTGCTTGTTCGGCTGGGAGCGGCCCCTGACCGATGATGGTCACGGCGTCACCCGCTCATCAATGAATCGTTCAAACTCGAGGAGTAGTCGATTCTCTCCCAATGGCAGTAACACCACGGGATGGCGGTCACCGGCAAAGGTGAGGAGCTGATGTTCCCGAGTGACGGCGGCCCGGTCCCCCCACGGTGTATCCGCGGTGATTCCGCCGACCACCAGATCGAGCTCTCCCTCCTCGAGAGACGTGACAAGCATTTCCTCGCTGCCGAACCGCCATTCGACCTCCGCGTCGTGCTCGCTCGCGAACTCCTCAACGAGTTCGGCGAGCGGCCCTTCCGCCTCCTCGCCGTCCTGTTCAACGAGCTGGGTGTGCAACGAGGCACCGGCGCGCAGCACGTTCCCTTCAATACGTTCGAGCGATCCATCAGGGTCAGCCGGCACCGCAAGTTCTACACACCCGGTGAGGGCCACTCCGACTACCAGGGCACCGGCAGCGAGCGCGACTGCCCTCGCACCTCTCTTGCGTTCTCCATCCTTCAGCACCATGGGCTGAGCGTATGACTGCCCAAAAAATCTCACCATGGGCTTGCCCAACTCGGGTGGTGTCAGCTATATATGCGGCGGTGACTTGAGCGTGTACCAGCCGCGGTCAAGCTCGTTTGTCTCTGCGGCGGTCACGCTCGCGCCGCTCAGTTCCGTCGGAACACGAGCAAGG
>CAZJOZ010000096.1:0-4659 GCA_964547775.1 uncultured Leucobacter sp. | reverse complement strand
GTGTACACCGAAGCGCGGAGACCACAGCTGACCGGCAGCACGCCCCGTCGCTTCGTGTTGCGCTCGAGGAAGTCTGCTGCCCTTCGCGTCGGTGTGGTGACCGCGCTCGCGTGGGCGAGCACCGTATCGGCGTCGTGCCACCCCCACTTCACAAACAGTCGCTTCGCGCGTTCGGGAAGCAGTGTGAAGTCGAGCACGTTCTCAGGCATCACGTGATTCGTCGCAATGATCGGGATGTGACGCTCGGTGCCTTCCTTGGCAAGCGCCCTGCCAATGATGATGTGCGATTGGATATGAATTACGTCTGGCGTGACCCGATCCAGCACCCGGCGAACGTGGTGTCGAGCACGCCACGGCAAGACGAATCGCAACCAATCGTGAGGCAACCAGCGCAGCGCGGGCAGGCGATGCACGGTCATCGGTTGACCCTCAATCACCTCGGTGCCGGGCTCCTCTCGGCGCCACCGTTTTCCGGGCGCCACAATGTGCACCTCGTGGCCTCGCTCAACAAGCCCTGCCGCAAGCCGCTCAGCAAATCTGGCTGCACCGTTCACATCCGGTGAGAACGTGTCGCACCCGATCATGATGCGCATGCGCTCTGCTCGAACCGCCTGACTCACGTACCGATGCCTTTCCGGCTGACAACACCGCAAGTCGCGGCTAACAACAATTCTATTGGCCCACCCAACAGGGATGCCTGCATACCCGCCCAGGATGACGAAATTCGCCGCCCACCACCAGCCACCCGGGTGCACAGTCCCCCAGGAGCGACAACCGTGATCTCCCCGAAGCGAGACACCCCACCCCTCAGACGGGCACGCATCTTCGCGAGTGATGCTTTTTCACATTGTTCTTTAATTCTCAATTGACTATTTATCAAATCTCTGAGTCTTTGGTTGTCAAGGCATTGGACATTCTGACACGAAGCGAGCACGGTTGATTCGTGCCAAGAATTCACTCGTCCGCTGCAGCAGAGATCGGACGTCGAGTACGACTCGCACGAACCGCCCGCAAGATTTCGCTGGAAGACCTCGGGCACCTTGCCGAGATCAACTGGACGACCATCGGGAAGATTGAACGCGGCGCGTCGAGCCCCACGGTGGAGTCCATTATTCGCATTGCCACCGCGCTTGAGGTTGATCCCGGATCGCTCATCTCAGGTATCGACGCGAGCGCGTACGGCGAACGAACTCACCAGCTCACTGCGCGTGAATTCATCAACGCGAAGCTCGGTCGCGATCCACTGCCCTAGCCCGACGCCCCCTGCGCGGGTGTGCGCCTGACAAACATCGGCACCCATCGACGGAACCCCAGCGCACCCAGAAGCGCAATTCCTCCCATCGCTCCGGTGGCGACGCTCAGGGTGAAGAGTGCGGCGAGCGCAGAGAAGATCACCGGTGCGAGCGCTCCGCCGGCATCAGTGAGTGTCCGCCAGGATCCGAGGAACGGCGCAGGATCATGCTGTGGGGCAACGTCTGCGCCGAGGGTCAGCAGGATGCCACTTGACAGCCCGTTGCCGACACCGATCACCGCGGCGAGCATCGCAAACCACATGGCTGCATCGGGCACATCGTGGGTGAAGGCGAGTGCGAGGAAGCCTGCCCCCATCAGCAGCATTGCGGGCAACGACGCCCACAGTCTGCCGAAGCGATCCATCACCTGACCGCTCGCATAGAACAGCGCGAAATCAATGGCACCGGCGATGCCGACCACCAGAGAGATGGTGGTTGCCTCAAGCCCGAGCGATACGCCCCACAGCGGCAGCACGACTTGCCGGGCGGAGCGAACCGCTGAGAGCGACGCAGCCGCGACGCCAAGCCGCGAGAGCACCCGCCGGTGTCGCACCATGGTGCGGAACACCCCCTCGGGGGGATGCGTTTCCCCCGGCAAGCGAATACTCCCGGTCACGGGTTGACCGGTATCGGCGGGAAGGCCACTCACGGTGCGGGTGTGTTGCGCGTCGACCTCAGGCTGGCGTACGGCGGCCTCCGGATCGGGCCCGAGCAGCACCAACAGGACGCTGCCCACGAGGCACACCGCGAAGCACCAGGCCGCAGAAGCAGACGTGCCGGTGAGGGAAAGCAGCAGTGCGGCGAGAAACGGGCCGACGAACATGCCGAGACGGAAGGACCCGCCCAGGAGCGATAGGGCCCTTGCCCGAAACGACAGGGGCACCCGCGTCGTCATGAACGCGTGCCGAGCAAGCCCGAACGCGGCGGCGCACAGCCCGATCACAAAGACCGATGCACCGAGCAGTGCCAGGTTGGGCGAGAAGACCAACCCGACCACCCCGGCGAGCGCGAGCGTACCCGAGCCCGCCATGGTGAGTCGTTCTCCGATCCGCGCGACCAGCCAGCCCGCAGGAATATTGCCGCACAGTTGCCCAATCACCAGCATCGACGCAATCAGTCCAGACAGCGCGAGGTCTGCGCCGAGCTGTGCGGCAAGGATCGGGATCAACGGAATCACGGCGCCTTCGCCGAGGGCGAAGAGCACCGTGGGTCCGTAGATCATGGGCGCAAACCGAAGCAGCACGCCCTTGGTCGATACCGGCTGTGCCATTACTCCCCGTCGACCGCTATTGGTTCGATTGCGACGGGCTCGAGCACGAGCGCTTCGCCATCGGGGGCGACGTCGACTCGCACGGCTTGGCCGTCGCGCACCTCACCTGAGAGGAGTGCCCGGGCGAGGCGGTCGTCGATTTCTTGCTGCATGAGCCGGCGCAGGGGGCGTGCCCCGTATGCGGGGTCGTAGCCACGTGCTGCGAGCCATGCTCGCGCGGCGGGGGTGACCCCAACGGTGAGGCGGCGATCCTCGAGCCGCTGCTGCAGCTTGTCGACGGCGAGCTCAACAATCTGTGCCAGATCTGCTTCGCTCAGCGGATGGAAAATAACCATTTCGTCGAGGCGGTTGATGAACTCTGGTTTGAAGGCTCGGCGCACCGTCTCTCGAACGGCCTCCTCCTTTTCACCCCACGGCATGTCGGGATCGATCAGGTACTGTGATCCCAGGTTCGACGTGAGAATCAGGATGACGTTGCGGAAGTCGACCGTGCGGCCCTGACCGTCGGTGAGGCGGCCATCGTCGAGCACCTGCAGGAGTACGTCGAACACCTCGGGGTGTGCCTTTTCGACCTCGTCAAGCAACACCACTGAGTAGGGGCGCCGGCGGACCGCTTCGGTGAGCTGGCCACCCTGTTCGTACCCGACATAGCCGGGAGGCGCGCCGACGAGACGCGACACGGAGTGCTTCTCACCGTACTCACTCATGTCGATGCGCACCATCGCGTGCTCGTCGTCGAAGAGGAACTCGGCAAGTGCTTTCGCCAGCTCGGTCTTACCAACACCGGTCGGCCCGAGGAACAGGAATGAGCCAGTCGGCCGGTTGGGGTCGGCAATACCCGCCCGCGACCGTCGCACGGCGTCGCTGACGGCGCTCACGGCTTCAGCTTGGCCGATCAGTCGTTTCCCGAGTTCCGCTTCGAGCGCGAGCAGTTTCTCGGTTTCGCCCTGCAGCAGGCGACCGACGGGAATACCGGTCCAGGCTGCGACCACGCCCGCGATGTCTTCATCGGTAACCTGGTCGTTCACCATGCGTTCGTCACTGCCCTCGGCCTCCGCTTCGGCCCGCTCTGCTTCGGTCAGTTGCTGTTGAATCACCGGGATCTCGCCGTACAGCAATCGCGACGCACGTTCGAGGTTCCCCTCGCGTTGTGCGACCTGCGCCTGCATGTTCAACTGGTCGAGTTTCTCACGCAGCTCACCAACGCGGTTGAGTGAGGCGCGCTCCCGTTCCCACCTGGCTTCAAGCACATCGAGCTCGGCTTGTTTCTCGGCAAGATCGTCGCGAAGTTTCGCGAGGCGTTCTTTCGATGCCTCATCTTTTTCTTTCTTCAGCGCGAGCTCTTCGAGCTTCAGCCGGTCGACGGCACGGCGGAGCTCGTCAATCTCCAGCGGGGCGGAGTCGATTTCCATGCGCAGTCGGGATGCTGCCTCATCGATCAGGTCGATCGCCTTATCGGGGAGCTGGCGGGAGCTGATGTAGCGGTTTGAAAGCGACGACGCAGCCACGAGCGCCGAGTCAGCGATGGTCACCTTGTGGTGTGCCTCGTAGCGCTCTTTCAGGCCGCGCAAGATCGCGATCGTGTCTTCGACGCTCGGTTCGCCCACGTACACCTGTTGGAAGCGGCGTTCGAGCGCCGCGTCTTTCTCGATGTACTCCCGGTATTCGTCGAGGGTGGTGGCGCCGATCAGGCGCAGTTCACCGCGGGCGAGCATGGGTTTCAGCATCTGGGATGCTGCGACGGACGATTCACCGCCGCCGGCGCCCATAAGGGTGTGGAGCTCATCGATGAAGGTAATGATTTTGCCGTCGGAGTCTTTAATCTCCTGAAGCACAGCTTTCATACGTTCTTCGAACTCACCGCGATATTTCGCGCCAGCAATCAGCGCAGAGATGTCGAGAGAAATGAGTTCTTTGTCTTTGAGAGATTCGGCCACGTCGCCCGCAACGATGCGCTGAGCAAGCCCTTCTACCACGGCGGTTTTCCCGACGCCTGGTTCACCGATGAGTACCGGGTTGTTCTTGGTGCGACGGGTGAGCACCTGGCTGACGCGGCGGATCTCGTCGTCGCGGCCGATGACGGGGTCGAGCTTGCCC
>CAZJOZ010000095.1:0-4684 GCA_964547775.1 uncultured Leucobacter sp. | reverse complement strand
CAAGTACGCCCACCTTGCCGCGCGATGCCAGGTGCGGGTTCGATGAGTTCGACCCGAAGCCCCAAACGATCGCCGACACAATGAGAGCGAGCACACTCAGGATCAGGCCAACAGTCATGACCGCACCTACTATGTTGCGAAGCTGCGAAATACCAGGAAGCCCAGAATCATTCGGAGAGATGTCGATATTCATCGGCACCAGGGTGGTCAGCTGAGCGGATGCTTCCAACAGTGTTGAGGTGAGTTCGAACACGGCGTGCTCCTTGCGGTTAAACCGCCAGAGCGGCGGTAGACGAAACATGGTCGCCTGAAAGGTGTGCACTAAGTGCCGGGAAGCTCGGGTCAGAGGATATGCCGAGGAGCAAGATGATGGAAAATGGGTGCCGACGATCGTGCACGCCCGGCCAGGCATCGAAGCGAAGATTGGCACTTCGCAACATAGAAAGTTCCGCATGAATCACTGGTAGGGCAGCAGTTTTGGCAGCAACTCAGGTTCCGATGCTAAATTGTTATCTAACTATGGAGGTGACGAAGTGAAGGGGGCACGCTCGGTGATGCAAAAACCGCTCTCTCGACGTGCGCTCCTTACCTTTGTTTGGGTGGGAGCATTTGTCATCCTCGGTCTGGTCGGACTGCGGGCGCATAGTGCTGAACTCGTTAGCATCCCCGTTGTTGCGGAGACTACGGCGAGCACCAACACGCTCTCCGTGACATCAGGTGACACGCTCGTCGAAGGTGGCGAACACTCCACCCATGACAGCTGGCAGGGCTGGCACCTAGATCTGCTCTCGATCTGCATGCTGAGCATGCTTGCCACTCTCATACTGCTCGTCCTCTTCAACCGGCGACCCTGGCTACAATGGCGGCTCGGCAGGATCCTTGATTGGGTAGTCGCCCTACCTCGTGCTCCTGTGCGCTCGCAGCCATTGCTGCTACTCCACTCGATCTCTCGCACCTGATCCGAACCGGGAACCCCGCACACGGGAAGCCCGTGGAGTTTCTCGCGCCTCGACAACGCGCATAAGTTTCTCAAAGAACTTCTCCGGCCCCGTGTGAGCGCTGCCAGCGGCATGAAGCCGCCCGGTATCGCGCCCTCTCGAACTTCACACGGGCGTATGATCGCCCCTCGATCAGGAGATAGCAGTTTGAATTCCACAGATTCACCGATTAAAGCCAAACACTTCCTATTCATTCTCGGCACCTTGCTCGCGAGCATCGTTCCTGCCGTAGCCTCGTTTTTCGTTCTCGGAGTTGTCTCATGAAGCGGCGCCAGAACGTTGAGCAGACAACTGGGCCAAGGCGGAGCACCTGGATTGCGCCCATAGCAGAGCGCTCATCCGATGCGCCTAGACGGAGCATCCAGCACAAGAATGTGCTCTCGACGAGCGAACCGACATCGAAGAACCCAAGCTCGTCCGCATCGACAGATGGAGGTTCGGGGAGGGGTAGACCGGAGGAGACAATAGAAACACCGACCACCGGCCGCAGACTGCGCAGGTTCATTGCCGGTGGTTCCGCGTTAGCCAGTGTTGGTGCGCTCGTAGCCGGCACACTGATGCCGACTACGAGCCTCATAACCGCGGACAGCTTCGCGGGTGCCATCCCGAGCCAGTCCTTCTTCACGGGCGGGACCGGCGACGATTCCGGACTTCTTAATGTCCCAGCAGAGCTGCCTACTGCAATAGCTACCCCTGAAATTCAGTTTAACGGCGGCACCGTAAGTGTCACTGGACTTACTAACACGGAGCTCCGCTACCCCTTCGACCAAGAAATGTTGCTGACCGACGGCTTCGGCTATCGGTCCGCGCCGGTCTCAGGTTTCCATGACGCGCAAGACATGGCTGCTGCCGGCGGCACCCCGATTCGCGTTGTCGGAGACGGCATGATCACTGAGGCTGGGTGGGCCTCAGATGGTTGTGGTTTCTCGTTGAAAGTCCAACACCAGGTCGCGGGTAAAGATGTGACCAGTCGATACTGCCATATGCAGGAGAACTCCCACTCATGGCAGGTTGGCCAGATGGTCAGGGGTGGCGATCAAGCCGGGTTGGTCGGAAATACCGGGCTGTCCTTTGGTGACCACCTGCACCTGGTGATTCGCGTCGAAGACGAACCCGTCGACCCGTTGCCCTTCATCGCCGCGAATTCGAAGTAGAACCTCCCGGCGAACAATCGCCAGCGTCAGTAAGGACCCCATCCCCGTGTACCTCGCGAAGGCCAGCTTCGAGCTCGGCGACCTTTTCCAATTCGACATGCGAAGTGTGTCGCCTCTAGCTTGGCTCGCCATCGTCTGCCTGGTCATCTACCTCACAGGAGCGATCTCCTTGTGGGCGCGAGGGAAACGATGGGGCATAGGTTCGACGCTACTGTTCACTGTTGGGTGTCTCCTCTGGTTTATGGGCACTGGACTGACTTCGAATCTCTATGCTGAGGAACTTGTCTCGGTGCTCCTTTTCCAGCAGATCACACTCATGATCGTCGCACCGCCATTCCTGCTCATGGGATCTCCCGGTCGTCTGCTTCTGCGGGCAACACCTCGCCTGGGGCTCGGGCGGCCCGTTATACGTGCCGCACTCAGTGCTTACCGGTCACGCACCGCTCAGGTGCTCCTTCACCCGGCGACAGTGATTGTCATCGCCATTGTCGCCTTCCCTGCTTTGTATCTCACCGACATACTCAGCTGCGTCCTCGAACTACCCTCTGGGCATCTCATCCTTCTGACCTTGTCCCTCGTCTTCGGCATGATTGGTGGTGCTCCCTTGTGGTCACTAGACCCACTGCCACGCGCCCCATCATTCCTCGTTCGCATTGTCGATGTGCTCCTCGAGATCCAGATCCACGCGATTTTCGGGCTCGTACTTTTGCGCAGTACCGAGCCGATGTTTCGCTGGTACGCCGATGAACCCGAAGCCTGGGGGATCAGCCGTGCGCTTGATCAAGCCATAGCGGGTGGCTTGATCTGGTCGTACGGAGAACTGCCTTTGATCATCGTGCTCATCGTCACCATCTCCAAGTGGCGTACTAGCGATCTTCGGCAGGCGAAACGCAGGGAAGCGCAGGATGATGCCGAACTGGACGCCTACAATGCTTATCTCGCTTCGAAGTTCGGAACAGAAAAATAATGGCAAGCGTTCTTCTCTTCGCGCTCCTGGGGATGCTCGGTCTGCTCGCTACCTTCCAGATCAGCTTGGCCGCTGGCGCACCGCTCGGCAAGTTCGCCTGGGGCGGTGAACACACAAGACTCCCGCTGAACCTCCGTTTCGGCGCGGTCTCCGCCGTGCTCCGCTACGCCTTCATCATCTTCATCGCCCTCGATCGCAGCGGCACCATCAACGTGCTTCCGGGGGAGTTCAGCGTCTGGATGATGTGGCTCATCGTTGCGCACTTTGGGTTCAGTGTGATTCTCAGCCTGCTTTCTAAGAGCAGGTACGAGAAGATGACGCTTGCCCCTTACACTTTCACGATGGGTGTGCTTAGCTTGCTCATCGCACTCCAATAGGTTCCGGTATGGCGTACGAGTCAGTCAACTCCCATAAAGGCCGGGGACACGCTCGGTACAATCGGGGTGTGTTCCCAGTTTCCCGCAGCGCTCGCAAGACGCGGCGACGATTAACGATGAGAGCCGCGACGCTGCTCCTCGCTGCAATCGTCACCATCGTGGGCCTGTGGGGTGTATCCCATGCCGATGACGTCGGACTGTCCATGCCAGCAGCCGATTCGAGTTCGATCGTGACTCCCTCAACAGATGTCACAGTGGGTCACCTTCTCGATACTGAAGGGGAGACCGCCGTCAGTGGAAGCATGCTGATCGGCATTGTCACCTGTCTGCTCGGGCTTCTCTGTGGCTTTGCTCTGGCGATCTTGATCGTCTTCGCGCTCCGCTGTCGGCAGATGCGGTTCCAACGCCAGCGAACCCAGGTTGCTCTCATAGCAGCATCTGCAGCTTTCGATCATCGCGGAAGGCATCGATTCGGCCTTCACGACCTCAGTCTCCTGCGCATTTAAGCGCTCCTCACGCTGCCTTTTTGGGCAGGAATGGGCCGGCACGTCCGCCGTGCCCACGACCGCGCGTTGAGGAATTAGGAGAACTGAGAAATTGAGGAAGTCCAGAGAGGTCTACCTGCTGTTGACCGCACTCGTGGCGGCGGCCGCGATCAGCGTTGGGCTGATCGGATGCACTGCAGCCGAGTCGCTGTCCGAACAGTACGAGCAGGATAGCAAACGAAGCGGTACCTCTGATCGCCGCATCGTTGAGATTCCCGTTGATAAGCGTGGCACAGCTGTGCAATTCAGCGGCACCACCGAGTACGGAACCCTCGTATCGAGTAACGACTATGCAGGGCAGGTGTACGTCGTGAACTTCTGGTATGCAGCCTGCGGCCCGTGCATCGTAGAAGCTCCTATGCTTGAGGAGGTTTGGCAGAGCTATCAGGATCAGGGCGTCGGATTCCTCGGTGTCAATATTTACGATCAGCCTGCAACTGCTGTGGCCTTCGCCGAGGAGAACGGCATCACATACCCGAGCGTGATCGACGTTAATGAAGGCCGCGTCAAGCAGGCTTTCGCTGGTGTTACTCCGATTCAAGCTACGCCCACCACGCTCGTGCTTGACCGGGAGGGGCGGGTTATGGCTCGCATCATCGGGCAACTCGAATCAGCCTCCATCCTCGATACACTCGTGGCCGAC
>CAZJOZ010000094.1:0-4695 GCA_964547775.1 uncultured Leucobacter sp. | reverse complement strand
GATGCGCGAGATTCGCATTCTCGACAAACTCGTCGACGAACTCGCGAAAGGCCGCGCAATGGAGAAGATTCTGCGCAGTTAATGCTCGAGCTCATCCTCGTGCGCGATTTGCGCGCGCAGCTCGGCCTCGAGGGCGAGCAGCAGGTCATTGCAGCGAGTGGTTTCTGATCTCAGCATCTCCGGGGTGACACCACCGTCTTCCACCTCAACGGAGAGGTCGCGCACCCGGTCGAGCTGCAGTGCGAGGTCTGAGATGTGCCGCAGAATCTGCTCGTTGCTGCCGCTTGACGCCAAGAACTCGGCCCAGCGACTCAGCGGGTCTGCGAGCAGGCGACGCTCCTTCATGATCTGGTGCCGCAGATGATCCAGCTGCTCGTGCAGCGACATAGTTGAGCCCTCGGTGTCGACCAGCGGCAGTGACCTCGCCACGATGTGCCCGCGGGTGATCTGGCTGTGTTTCTCGTCGGCGAGCGCGTGCAAAAACTCGGTGAGTGCGAAGCGGTTCACGGGCGCCCACTTTCGCTCGGTTGACCGTGCGACGATTTTGTCGAGCACCAAGACCGTGAGGAGGAACGTCACGAGACCTGCGGCGAGACCCGCGACAATGACGAGGTCGGCCCACAGGCTGGTCGCGAAATCGATCCAGAGAATGACCGCGACGAGTACCAGCGCACCAACGATGGCGATGATGTTCTTCGCGCGGGTCGCCGCCTTCGAATTGCGTCTCGTGCGCGAGGCGAACCGCTTTCGGCTACTCGGAATTGACTCGGTCATCCCGCCGCTCCTCTCTGCAGGCAGGCCTGTGGCGCGGGGCCCAGGCTCATCTCACTGGCTCTCACCATATCCCCTGTCCAAGCGGTGTGCACTCTGGGGCGCGCGGGCACGTGAGTGGGTGTCAGCGCAGTACGTCTTCGACGAGGATCGACCGCCGCAGCACCCGCTCAGCCGCCCGGTGCCCCGAGCAGAACGCGGCGGTGACGGTCGCGGGGTCATCGGTCCAGGTTGCCTCACCCGCGAGGTGTAGCACGTCACCGATCGGGGTGGCGAGCAGGTCGTGATCGTCGGTGCGCGACCCGACCGTCATGTACGCGTATGAACCGCGACTGAATGGGTCATCTTGCCACCGCGTGACGTGCACTGCGACTGGCTCGGGCACCTCGTCGTAGATCTCGCGCAGCGACGCGCACACCGACTCGGCGATCTGCTCGTCACTCCACTCGCGGATCGCTCGCGCGCACGGGCCCGCAGCGAAGGTGAGCAGTGTCGGCTCACCGTGTGCGGCGGTGAGGTCGTACCAGCTGTGCCACCACTCGGCGGCCTCGCCCTGGCGGCGAATCGCATACACGCCGTCATCCCAAAACGTGCGATCGAACCGCAGGAACACCTTCTCGAACGCGTTCATGGTGAAGCCCGTGAGCGCGTCGGCGATGTGCTGGGGGAGCGGCGGATGGAATTCGAACTCACTCGATTGCAGCACCCCGACGGGCACCGTCACCACAACTTGAGGTGCCGAATACACGAGCTCCTCGATAGCCTTGGGTGCACCTTGGCCGTTGCGGTTGTCCATGCCGACGTCGTTGTTGTTGTCGTTGCCGTTGCCTGCGCCGCTTCGGTTGTCTGTGCCGCTTCGGTCGATTGCGCCGCTGAAAACGCCCACGCCACCCGGCTCTCGCGGCGCGACCCGCACGGTCGCCCCCGCCGGCGACCACTCAACCCTTCGCACCTCGTGCTCAAGCCGCACGTCGAGGCCCTCGGCGAGCTGCGCCGCGAACTGATCGAAGCCTTGCGGAAACACCACCTCATCACCGATCGTCTCATCGTCATCGAGACCGTGGGCGTCGAGGTCGTCGATCCACGCCCCGTACTGCTCTTCGGTGCGGTGCCGCATGAACTCGCGCACCCGCGCGCAGCGATCCTCGCTCCAGCCATGCTCATCTCGCATGAGGCCAAGCGCCTGATCAACGACCTGACCGTATGAGCTGCCGGGGGCGCTCGCCGCAATGACCGGAACGAGCGCGACATCGAGCGTGTGCACGTCTGAGGCAAAGGCGGCAGCCTCGGCGTCGCTGAGCCGCTGCCCATCCGGGCCATAGGTTGCGATGGGGCGGCTATCGACTTGAAAGCTACCCACCGTGAACTCGGTCATGGGCAGGCCGAATGCCCGCGCGGTGTCGTAGACGGGGGAGTCGATGATGCCGTGAATCCACGACGCGCCAAGGTCGGTGACCCGCGACCCTTCGCGCAGCGAGTGGGTTCGGCCGCCGATGCGGTCGCGGGCCTCGAGCACGACCACGCGGCGCCCGGCCTGCTGCAGCAGCTTTGCTGCGGTGAGACCAGAGACCCCCGCGCCGATCACGAGCACATCGATGTCAGTATGGCGCGGTGACGTAGCAGCAGTGCTCATGCGATCAGCTTAGAAGATCGACCACCTGGCGAGTCGTGAAAACTCCTCGAGCGCGACGAGTCCACCGGCCGAGTTGCCAGTCTCGTCGAGCGGTGGGCTCCAGACGCAGACGGTGCCGACGCCGGGCAGCACCCCGACGATGCCACCACCAATGCCGCTCTTGACGGGCATGCCGACCCGGTAGGCGATGTCGCCGGCAGCGTTGTACATGCCCGCGGTGAGCAGCACCGCGTTGACGCGGCGGCGATCCTCGAAGCTCAGCACGACCTGGTGCTGATCTTTTTGTGCCAGAAATAGCGCGGCACGAGCCGTGTCATCGGTCGACGCTTCGATGGCGCACTGGCGAAAGTAGTTGCGCAACAGCTGCGGAATCGGGTTCTGAATGCGCCCCACGTTCGCGAGCAGGTGAGCGATCGCGGTGTTCACGTGAGCGTGGGCGAACTCGGCACGGGCCACACTTGGCACCGAACGAATCTTGGCGTTGCCCGACTGCTCTTGAATCAGCTGCAGCGTCGGCAGAAACCCATCACCTGCGAGCGTCTTCAACCGGTCGGTGACCACGAGCGCACCGGCGTTTACAAACGGGTTGCGCGGTTTACCGCCTCGTTCCTCGAGTTCAGTGAGCGAGCGGAACGAGTGCGAGGTGGGCTCCCACCCCACCTCATCCCACGCGTCAGGGTCACGCTGCAGCAGGGCGACAAGCGAGAACAGCTTCGTGATGCTCTGCAACGAGAACCGCTCACGCGTGTCACCGACCGAGATCTGCTCGC
This sequence comes from uncultured Leucobacter sp., assembly GCA_964547775.1. Taxonomy (GTDB): domain Bacteria; phylum Actinomycetota; class Actinomycetes; order Actinomycetales; family Microbacteriaceae; genus Leucobacter. The sequence continues at coordinate 1,521 of CAZJOZ010000094.1, read as the reverse complement.
CGGTGAGCAGCGCCACCGAGAACCCAAACTTCTCTGGCGGCACGGCACGAAGATCGGGGATCAGGTCTGTTGTCTGCCCTCGTCCTGCCGCGACGAGGCCCTTTGCGATTGCCGCCTCCATGTGCGCGCGAAGCGCCGAGGGTCTCGTCTCTGCGAGGGCAGACCGGGGAAGGCTACGGCTCACTGGTGCGGTTCCGTTCTGGTATCGGTCACACCATGGGGCACCGTGAGGTGGGACGCGGACTGGGATTGGGTCGTTGTGGGATCCGTCGAGGACACCGTGAGGCCGTCATGCGCTTCGGCGCGGGCGAGTTCGGTTGCCGACATGAGCGCAGCCTCGGGTGCGTGCAGATCGAGCGCCCAGGCAAAGGTATTGAGGCCGAGCCCACCGAGCGCGAGCGCCCTGCGATGAAAGTCGCGCAGGGCCACGCCTGACGCCGTCGCCCTCTCACGAGCCTCACGCCACATGCGCTGCCCGATGCTGTACGAGGCGGCCTGGCCGGGCCAACCGAGATAGCGCAAGATCTCGTAGCGCAGCGTGGTCTCGTGCATCGAGGTGTGCGTGCCCAGAAACTGCAGGGCAAATTCTGGAGTCCACGGGCCGTCGCCGTCGGGGCGGGGGAGCCCCAGGTGCAGGCCGATATCAATGACCACCCGTGCGGCACGCATTTTCTGCGCATCGAGCATGCCAAACAGGTCGGCGGGGTCATCGAGAAACCCGAACTCGTGCATCAGATCTTCGGCATACAGCGCCCACCCCTCGCGGTGACCTGACGTGCCAGCCAAGCTTCGGCGCCACACACTGAGCGTTGGGTTCAGTGCGGTGCCACCCATCTGCAGGTGATGCCCCGGCACCCCCTCATGGTAGACCGTGGTGCGTTCGCGCCAGGTGCGAAACGTGTCAACGCTCGCTGGCACCGACCACCACATCGTGCCGGGCCGCGCGCCGTCGAGGCTCGGCTCGGTGTAGTAGATGCCGCCGTCACCCGCTGGCGCGATCTGGCACTCGAGGCGCCGCAGGTCGCCCACAATGTCGAAGTGGGTGCCGCTCAGCGCGTCGAGTGCGGCATCACTTGTGTCCTGCAGCCACCCGCGCAAAGCATCGGTGCCGTGAATGAGCCTTGTTTGGTCGCGATTCAGTGCCGCGACTGCCGCCGCCGTCGACGGTTCGCCGCACAGCTGCGCGGCGAGCTCACGCTGTTGAGCCGTCAGCTGGTCGAGCAGGCGCAGACCCCAGTCATAGCTATCATGCGGGTCGACCTCGGCGCCCAAGAATTTGCTGAGCGACAGCCGGTATGTGGCCTCGCCCACGCCATCCGTTGCCGTGGCGAGAGCGAAGAGCTCATGTGTCAGAAACGCGGCAAACCGCTCGTAAGCGTCTGCGGCTCTGAGCGAAGCCGCGCGCACCTCGGCGGCCAGCGGCCCCGGCGCCCGCGGGTCATCGGCGCTCGCCGCGAAGCGCTGCGCGGTGCGCCGCGACTGCTCGGCAACTGCGACCGCCTGGCGCTGCGGTGGCGGGTG
>CAZJOZ010000093.1:0-4808 GCA_964547775.1 uncultured Leucobacter sp. | reverse complement strand
GCGTGGAGCTCCCACAGCTGCCAGGCGGTGAGTTGCCAACTGAAGCACTTGCTGCGTTCCCCGGCGAACGCGCGGAGCTTCCGCAATTCTGCTGACTCGATGACTGCGCCAGCGCCGTCGCCAGCACCACCCTCCCCTTCTTCGGCGGGGGTCGTGAGCCGCGTCAGCGCCTCGACGAATTCTGTCTCGTTTTCGGTGCGCAGCCCACCGTCGAGGGTGAGCTCGGTGGCCGAATCGCATTCGGCATGCAGCACGGGCACTTCAGCGGCAAGCGCAGCGAGCACCTCATACCCGGCGCCGATCATGCGTTGCGGCAGTGCGAGCAGCAGTGCGCCAGAGATTACCGCACCGATCTCGTGGAGATCTTCGACCTGCACCACGTGGACGCGCCCGGCGAGTGACTCGCGCACCGGTGGAAGCTCATGCTTGCCCAAATGCAGCACGACGAGTGGTGGCAGGGATGGGTCGTGTTGCATGGCGTCGAGCAGCCATCCGAGCCGACCGTTCTTGCCCGGTTGAGCGGTGGTTGCGACATAGCGCGAGGGGAGGCCAAGCTCCGCACGAGTGCCTGCGGAGTCATCTGCAGGGAGCAGCTCACGTGGTGCAGCGAGTTGCAGCACCTGCACGTCGACGCCGGTGAGCTCTGCAAGGTCGGTGGCGACAGCGTGGGTCGGGGCGAGCAGCACATCGGCATACTTAGCTGCGCGCCTCACAAACCTGCGGTAGGTCTTCGCATGCTCGGAGCCCATCAGCTCGGGCGCGTGCCAGGCGAGCGTGTGCGGCACCATCACTGAGTTCTGTGACCCGTCGTCATCGAGGCGTTTGCGCAGCGGCACGAGGGGGGTGACCGAGTGCACAAACTCGCCGTCGAGCGGCCGTGCCGTTGCGCCGGCGCGCCACAGAATCGGCAGCGTGCTCGTGGTCAGCGGCACGGTTTCGATGCGGGCTTTCGCTGAATCGAGTTCGGGAATTTCGGCGTCACGGGCGAGGATCAACCGCGCAGAACACCCGCGGGGGGCAGCGACCGCGACCGCATCCGTCAGGCAGCGCGCGACTGAGGCGTGCACGCGGGCCTCAACGTCGGGGAAGGGTTCCCCGATCACGGTCAGTGTGGCCATGGTCCTCCGGTGCGCCGTTCCTTACATAGTGGTCTCCCCAATGTGTTCATTCTACGTTTGCCAGGTCACGGATCGCTGAGTTGGCGACATTGTGTCACCGGCTCCTTCGGCGGGTTATCAGCAACACTCCCTCCCGACCTTCTACGCTGAGATTATGCGTGTACTGTTGACCGGCGGGGCCGGCTATATCGGCTCACACACGGCGCTGGTGCTCATCGAGCAGGGCCACGACGTGTTGGTGCTCGATGATTTTTCCAATAGCAGCCCGGAGGCCGTGCGGCGGGTCGAAGAGCTCACCGGTGCGAGTATCGACGTCGTTGAGGCAGACCTCGCCGATCGCGAAGCAGCTGCTGAGGCACTGCGCAATGAGCAGTTCGATGCGGTGATTCATTTCGCTGGGCTGAAGGCGGTGGGTGAATCCGTTGCGCAACCCACGCGGTATTACCGTACGAACCTCGTGTCGACGCTGAACCTGCTCGATCTGATGCGAGAGCGCGGCGTGACGAAGCTGGTGTTTAGCTCGAGTGCAACGGTGTACGGCGACCCCCAATATGTGCCGCAGGATGAGCAGCACCCGGTCGGGGTTGATCTCACCAACCCCTACGGCTGGTCGAAGGCGATGAATGAGCAGATCATCCGTGATGCCCAGGTGGCGTGGCCCGAACTTGAGGCGTCGCTACTGCGGTATTTCAATCCGGTTGGAGCGCATCCTTCTGGTCGCATTGGGGAAGACCCGGCGGGTATTCCGAATAACCTGATGCCGTTCATCGCGCAGGTCGCGGTCGGCAAACGGGAGCGTCTGAGTGTGTTTGGTGACTCGTATCCGACTGATGACGGCACGGGTGTGCGCGATTACATCCATGTGATGGATCTCGCTGAGGGGCACGTTGCCGCACTCGAGAAGCTCACGCCGGGCGTGGCGGTCTATAACCTCGGGTCTGGCGAGGGCTCGAGCGTGCTTGAGGTGGTTCGCGCATTTGAGCGGGCTGCGGGCCGAGAGATTCCGTACGACATTGTGGCGCCACGGCCGGGTGATGTTGCGGTGGTGGTGGCGAATGCGAGCAAGGCGAACGACGAGTTGCATTGGCGCACCACTCGCACCCTCGATGAAGCGTGCCGAGATAGTTGGGCCTGGCAGTCGGCCAATCCGAATGGATACCATCAGTGACCATCGACCTTGAGCGGCCGCTGCGCCACCCCGATGTGGGGTCGGCGCCGCTGATGACGAAGCGAGCTCGCTGGCTGGTGCTGTGGGGGTTCCTGCTTCCTGGCAGTGCACAGCTGCTTGCGGGAAGCCGCCGTCTGGGACGGTTTGGGCTGATGGCGACGGTGGTGATGTGGGCGCTCATTATTGTGGGGGTCGTGCTCGCCCTGATGCAGCGCGATGTGTTGTTGCAGTTGTTCACGAACACCCTCGTGTTGTTGCTGGTGCAGGTTCTTTTGATCGCCTATGCGGTGTTGTGGGTGGTGCTCGGGCTTGACACGCTGCGGCTGACCAAGCTGGTGAAGGTGTCGTCGGCATGGCGTTTGCCCGTGGTGGTGCTGTCGCTGCTGCTGACGTTCGGTCCGGCGCTCGGTGCGGGGTGGGCGGCGACGTCGATTGGTGCGGTACGTGGCGCAATCGGTGACATTTTTGGTGGTGGCGCTCCGGCGGTTGATCCCGTTGACGGTCGCTACAACATTCTCTTGCTCGGCACCGATGCGGGCGAAGATCGTGAGGGCTTGCGGCCCGACTCGATCTCGCTGGTGAGCGTGGACGCCGAGACCGGCCAGTCGGTGATCGTAGGGTTGCCGCGTGAGCTTATTGAGATGCCGTTCCCCGAAGATTCGCCGATGGCGAGCGTGCACCCGTATGGGTTTGGGGTGGCGCCGAACGCGTTTAGTGAAGATTGGGGTGGCTGTCTCACCACTTGCTACTTGAATGCGGTGTATGCCGAGGTGGAGCTCTTGGGTGACCCCATGTATGAGGGCTTCTACGCAGACGCTGTGTCTCGAGGATCATCGCCCGGTATTGAAGCAACGAAAGACGCGGTCGAGGGTGCTACGGGGCTCACCGTGCAGTTCTATGTGCTCATCGACATGCATGGGTTCTCTGCGCTGATCGACGCGCTGGGCGGGGTGACCATCGATGTGTCGGAGCGGCTGCCGGTAGGTGGACAGATCGACGAATACACCGGCGAGCTCGTCGGTGTGGAGGGCTGGATTGAGCCCGGCGTGCAACAGATGGACGGGTATACGGCCCAGTGGTTCGCCCGGTCTCGATACGGGTCGGAACGCGGAGATTATGATCGCATGGATCGCCAGCGTGAGTTGCAGGCAGCGATTCTCGCGCAGATGAGCCCCACCAATGTGCTGATGCGTTTTCAGGAGCTCGCGGCCGCTGGCACCGATCTGGTCGTGACGGATATTCCGGAATCGATGCTTGGGCGTTTCGTTGATCTCGCGGCGAAGGCGAAACAGTTTGATCCGGTGCGGGTTGAACTCACGCCGCCTGCGGTGGACCCTGAGTATCCCGATTATGCGCAGATTCATGCGCTGGTTGCGCAGGGAGTTGCCGCGGCTTCTCCGGTGCCCGAATCTGAGGGTGGAGGCGAATAGTGCGAGTGGCTGCGGTGCTGGTTGCCTATAACCGGCGTGAATTGGTGGGGGAGGCGCTTGCCGCGCTGAGTGCGCAGACGCGACCGGTCGATCACCTGGTGGTGGTTGATAACGCCTCAGATGATGGCTCTGCCGAGGTGATCGCGGAGGCTCTGGAGGCCTGGGGTGATCGGGCGACTTCGCTTCGTTTGACCAGGAATACTGGCGGGGCTGGTGGTTTTGCTGTCGGCATTGCTCAGGCCGTCGCCGACCCGGAGATTGACTGGGTGTGGGTGATGGACGATGACACGATTCCCTCGCCTGATGCTCTGGCTGGGGCACTCGAAACGCATCGCGCATATGCCGAAGCTGGCCCTGATGACCTGGTGGTGATGGGTTCCCGCGTGCTGTGGACTGATGGCCATGATCACCCAATGAACACCCCGAAGCCGAAGATTGGTGCGTCGAAAGCGGAGCGGGCACGGGCTGCTCAGGTTGACGCGATGCCGATTCGTTCGATCTCGTTTGTGTCGGCATTCTTGCGCGCTGGCCTGGTGCGTGAGGCGGGCCTTCCGGTTGCTGACTATTTCTTATGGAATGACGATTTCGAGTTTTCGGCTCGTCTGTTGCGTCGAGGTCGGGGGTTATTTACCGGCAGGTCGGTGGTCACACACAAGACAAAAATTCGTGGATCGAGCGACCAAGACCCTGGGCCCCGGTTTTTCTTTGAGGTGCGCAACAAGCTGTGGGTGTTCCGTACGAGTGGCGCGCTGAAGTGGTGGGAGTCGGTGCTCTACCAGGGGGCGAGCTTGAGGCGATGGGTGCGTACGTATCTGCGGTCGAACGATCGGGCACAGCTGCGTGACTGCTTTGGTCGCGGGTGGCGTGAAGGGTGGCGGTTGAACCCTCGCCCGAATGTGGCGGTGCTCGCCGACGCTGGGGTGCCCGATGAGACCATGCAGGCGGTTGTGAAGCTTGACGCGGTGAGGCGTTGGCGATGACTGAGGCGGCAGGTGGCGATGACTGAGGCGGCAGGTGGGGGTGCCGAAGGCGCACCGGCGTCGACTGGCGCGTTCTCGTTGCTGCTCCCGGTGTATGCGGGGGATCGGCCGG
>CAZJOZ010000092.1:0-4808 GCA_964547775.1 uncultured Leucobacter sp. | reverse complement strand
GATCAAAGCCGGTGCCACGAACGATGAGTTTGTCGCCTTCCTTCACTTCTTGGTTCACGTAAGGAGTGACACCGTCGGCAAGGAACACCTTGATTTCTGCGTTGTATTCGTTCGGTGATTTGAACGTCACCGGAGTGTACGTCTCAAACGACGCAGCCGTACCACCAGAACCGGAATAGGTGTAAATACCGTAACGGCCATTCTCAATCTCTTTAGCCTCATCCTTCGACAAGGTCAACTGAGTCGTAAACGACCCATCAGCTTGCATCTCAACCGCACCAGCCGCAGCACCACCAATAGTGTCCATATCATCAGCAAGCACAGCCCACTTCTGCATCAACACACTCCGGTTCGCCGACGGAGCGCCAGCAGAAGCCTTCCAGTTCTCGGCAAAGTGCCCAAACACCACATAGGCTCCACCAAACTTGCCAGCCAACGGAGGTCGAGAACCGTTAGCATTTTCCGCACCCAGATCAAACCCTGAGCCCTTCACCGTCACCACATAGTCCTGGTTCGGATTCAGATCAGTAATCGCACCCACAACCTCAACCGTCGGCTCAGCCCCAGACAATGACGAAGCGAGGATCTGCGGGCCGATGGAAGATGAGGTTTGCTCTAATTGGTCCTCGCTTTTTTCATCTGGCTCTTCGATGTGAGCTGTTTCTTCAACATCACCTGTTGAGCCTTCAGAGGTCTCAGGCACCTCCGCCGCGCCCGCATCGTCAGAATCCTCCGTGGTCTCCTCATGGGTCTCAACGACCTCGGCCGCTGAAGGCACGGCAGGCGCCTCCTCCTCTGCGTATGCGGCGGGCGCGCCGAGCACGGCACCGCTCACGATTACCGCCGCTGACAGCAGCGCTGCAAGGGCAGTGCGCGCCCTCTTCCCAAATGCCTTCACGGCAACTCCTCGTGACGAAACAAGCTGTTTGAGCAAACAAAAAGGGAACCCTCGGTTCCCCCATCGGATCAAGCTGAGGCTAACCTAACTTCAGCTACCTCGATTAGTCTGACGAATATCATCAGATGATGCAAGTCTGTCCCTGCAAATTCTTTTCTGGCAGCCCCATTCAAGGAAGTCCACACCACTTTTTCAACATGGCCTCACCAAGAAATTTCCCTAAGGAACACCATGAATGACGTGCCCCCAAGAAGCGCATTCGAAGCGCTCCAACATCGCCGCTCGCATTCCAAAGTGACCGACGAAGCACCCGACCGGGCAGAACTTGAGCACCTCCTCGGCGCGATGACCGGCGTGGCAGATCACTCATCCTTGCGCCCTTGGCGCATCATTGAGATCCGCGAGGATCGACGCAAGAAGTTGGGTAAGGCTCTCGCCAAAGCGAACGGCACGAGTCTTGAGAAAGGCCTCTCGAAAGCAACCCGGGCGCCCCTCGTGCTTGCCATAGTCGTCTCCCCTCGGAAGAGCTCGAAAGTGCCATATTGGGAGCAGGAGGCCGTGGCTTCTGGCGTTGCCCACTATCTCAGCTTGCTGCTTCACGAGGCTGGATGGGGCACGATGTGGCGCACGGGTGAAGCGGCGCGCCATCGGGCCATTCGTAAGGCCCACCGACTTGAGAAGCACGAACAACTCTTGGGCTGGCTCTATGTGGGTGGCATCCCCGATCGTGATCGCAAATCGAAACCCAGAAAACCGTTAAAGGTCGATCGTCATCTCAGCTCGCTCTAATGAGCAACCCCGACCCCGAAATGTCAGTGGTCTAGGGGACACTAGTCACATGAGCATCACATTCACCTCCCACGCCGGCTTTCGTGCCGAGCTTGATGATGTGATGTCCCGCCTCGAAGAGGTCGAGCAGCGTGCTCGCGCTCTTGACGCTGAGCGAATTCAGTTGCTCGCAGAAGCATTCGATCTTGCTTCGGCCCAGAGTGATGACGACTTCGCAATGACGCCTGAGGGGCCGTCAGGTGAGATGGCGTATCGCACGATTCGTGCCGAGATCGCGCTTGGCCTACGGCTGAGCGAGGCAACAATCGACCGCAAAATCACTCAGTCTCACCTGCTGTCTCTGTACTACCCAAACGTGCTTGGCGCGCTCGAGCAGGGGTTGGTGAACGAGCGCCACGTGTCCACCATTGTCGACGCAGCCGAAGTGATCGGTCTCAGTGATGCCCCCGAAGCTGAAGCGCGACGAGCAAGTTTCGAAACCGCTATCTTGCCGATTGCCGAACGTGAAACCCCGAATCGACTACGTCCAATTGCTCGGCAGCTTGCAGAACAGTTTGCCCAGGTTCCGCTCGACGAACGACATGATCGCGCTCGAGAAGATCGCCGCGTCATCCTTGTTGAACGCGATCACGGCATGAGTGACCTGATTGCGCACTTACCGACTGGCGAGGCTCAGGCGGCATTCAGCCGACTCACGAACGCCGCGCGAGAGCTCACACGCATCGAACGGGCCCATGCTTCACAACAACCAACCGCACCTGCTGGCCACGACGCTACGACCGAGCAGCCCCTCACTCCACGCACCCGGGATCAGGCTCGCGCAGATATTCTCCTTGCCCTGCTCACTGACGACGCGCACGCGAAGGTCGACGACCACCTGAACATCAACGACAGCGTCAACATCAACGACAGCGTCAACATCGACGAGACCTGCGCCAATGCCAACGTGAACTCTCCGCGCAGACCCTCAGACCTCGACCGCTATGGGCTTCGACGGGTCACCGGTGTGGTGCAAATCATTGTCACCGACGAAACACTCTTCGCCGAGGAGCAAACACTGCCGCTAACCGCCCACGGCAGACCTTCAGCCCTTGCCCCACCAGAACTCGTGGGTGCCGGCCCGATCAGTTCAGCGGAAGCCAAGAGAATCGCTAGCGAAGCCGAACATTGGCTCCTCATACGTCAGAATCACAGCACAGGCGAGGTTCTTCGGGTGGATCGCTATCGGCCGAGTACCCAAATGCGTCGCCTTCTCGGAGCACGAGACGTGCACTGCAGATTCCCCGGCTGTCGGGTGCCGGTGACACGATGCGACCTCGACCACACCATCGCCGCGGAGCACGGAGGCCCGACGTCGAGTGACAACCTCGCACACTTGTGCCGCGGCCACCACACCCTCAAACATCACGGAGGCTGGTCAGTTGACCAGCGAGGTGACGGCACCCTGGCATGGCGCTCACCCACCGGGCGAAACTACCAGGATCGTCCACCAAGCCGAGTACGGTTCACCCACGCCACCGCGCACAAGCATGCACACCGATCGTCAGCTCGTTTCGCTGAAGGGTGGCAGAGTGAGCGCGGCACAACCAGCACGGGCGACACGACCAGCACGCACCGCACAACCAGGCCACCTACACCAACAGGGCAGCACCCGCCGTACTGACATTAGGTCCCGCACGGGCAAGCAAGCTCAGGCAAGCACGCGCACGCAATACCGTGCTCGCAATAACGTGCTCGCAATAACGCGCTCGCAACCACAGGCAAAGAATCAGGTGCCGGGACGCCCCTACCCCTCGGCAGAAACCCGGTTGCGCTCCCCCGCAAATGACTGATCGGCCGCCTCATAGGTGAGACGTGACCGGCGATCGTGCACGGGCAGCATGTGCTGCGTGAAAAATGCCGCAATCTCGTCGTACGCGTCGATCGGAAACACACCCGCCACATACTGGTCTGGGCGCACAACCACCACCGCGCCCTCCGAACTGATCTCGCGTTCGCGGAAAATGTCACGGCCATGTCCCGACGCGAAGATCTGGTTGATGTCCTCGATACCAAACGGCACTTTGATCGGCTTGAACGCGCGAGGCACGTCGTGCGGCTCGACCAGCGTGTAATCCTGCTGATAGATCACCTTGGTATCGAACACCTCATCATCGTCACCGCCCTGCGGCGTGAACCGCACCCGAGGCGACGACGGATCTTCAGCCCACCACTTCGCAAACGCTGCGGTTGGCGTTCCCTCGAGCGCCGGGGATGACTCATCCGCGAACACATACACACGCCAACGGCCATCAGCCTCGTGCTCGTGCCCCAAGTGACGCCACCGATTATCAGCCCGGCGAATCACCTCAGCCGACTTGAACCGCTTGCCAACGGGAAAACCCTTCGCAAGCTCCTGATGCGCAGTACTCGCGGTGATCATCGATTCCGTGTACTCAGTCATGAAGCCTGCGGGGAACTCAAAGGTCGCGAGATAGTACTTCTCGAGCGCTTCAGGGTCCTCCCACTCCTCGACCGGTTTCGCCATCATCGACGACCATTCCTTGTCGAAGTCAATCAGATCCTGAGCAACAACCCTGCGCTCCTCAGCGTAGGTGCTCAACAGCGATTCGGGCGCGCGACCCTCAAGCACAGCGGCGAGCTTCCATCCGAGATTGAAACCGTCTTGCATCGACACGTTCATGCCCTGACCTGCCTTCGCGGAGTGCGTGTGGCAGGCGTCGCCCATGATGAAGGCGCGCGGAGCGAGTTCACCGGCCAGTTCAGCAGGCACATCGTCGAAGCCGTCGGTAATGCGGTGAGCAACCTCATAGACCGACCACCAGGTGACCTGTTTCACGTCAAGCGTGTACGGCCGCAGAATGCGATTTGCCGTGTCAATCATCGCCTCGACCGGGGTTGAGCGCACCTTTCCCGCGTCATCCTCGCCGACCTCGCCAAGGTCCACGTAGACGCGCGACAAATATCCGCCTTCGCGAGGAATCAGCAAGATATTGCCCTGATCGTGGGATTGAATCGAACACTTCACCTGGAAATCAGGAAAATCAGTGTTCACCATGACATCCATCACGCCCCAGGCGTGCATGGATGCATCCCCGTGCAGCTTATGGCCGAGCGCGTG
>CAZJOZ010000091.1:0-4914 GCA_964547775.1 uncultured Leucobacter sp. | reverse complement strand
TGGAGTGCCCGCATGATTCAGTTTGTTTGGATCCACGCACCCATTGTCGCAGGTGTTGCCCGATGGCGGGCTGAGCCGCCCTGCGGGTTGGCCGCCACCCGCGGCTCACAGCAGGCGCGAACGAATCAGAAAGCGCTGACCCTCCGGCGCCTCGAGAGAGAAGCCACTGCCCCTGCCCGGCACCGCGTCCACGGTCAAGTGTGTGTGTTGCCAGACCGCGAATTGTTCTCGAGACATCCAGAACCCGATCTCGCGGAGGCTCTCTTCAGTGTCATCGGGGTTCACCAACGGAGGTAACTCGAGGGTGCCAAGCAAGACGTCAGCATCCCCGGTGCGAAATTCGCCAGCCTGATAACACATCGGCGCGCTGCCGTCGCAGCAGCCACCGGACTGATGAAACATGAGCGGACCATGCATGGTCCAGAGCTTCTCAATCAAGGCGATTGCACGCGGAGTAAAGGCAAGTCGGCTCTGTGTCTCACCCGCGACCTCGACACGGGCGGGTACCGCACCGTCGATGGGCGCCTCGGTCGGAGACGTGGTGAGGTCGCACGCCTCACCGTCGCTGATCACCGGGCTCGCGTGTGAGCCGCGTTGTTGGTTCGTCATGTCGTTCCTCCATCACTTCACGCCATTGTCTCTCGCGATGCGTGTTGGGGGAAACGCCTTGCGTTTCCCCCAACACGGTGCTGCACCGCAGCGGCGAACCGTCTCGCGATTTAGAAGAATCCCGCAGGGTTCTCGCTGTAGCTCACCAACAGGTTCTTCGTCTGCTGATAGTGATCAAGCATCATCAGGTGGTTCTCTCGCCCGATGCCGCTCGACTTATACCCACCGAACGCAGCGTGAGCCGGGTAGTTGTGGTAATTATTCACCCACACACGACCAGCCTGGATCGCGCGACCCGCCCGGTACGCCGTGTTGCCTTCGCGGCTCCACACCCCGGCACCAAGCCCATACAGGGTGTCGTTCGCGATACGAATTGCGTCATCGAAATCAGTAAACGTGGTCGCTGCGACGACCGGACCAAAGATCTCCTCTTGGAAGATGCGCATGGAGTTCTCACCGCGGAAGATCGTGGGCTGAATATAGAACCCTTCAGCAAACTCACCGCCGAGATCCTCGACCCCACCGCCGGTGAGCACCTCTGCGCCCTCCTGTCGCCCAATCTCAAGGTATGACTTGATCTTTTCGAACTGATCATTTGACGCTTGCGCGCCAACCATCGTCTCAGTGTCGAGCGGGTTACCGCGGGTGATGCGCTCGGTGCGTTCGATGACCGCGTCGAGAAAATCGGTCGCAATTGACTCTTGAATCAGTGCGCGGGACGGGCAGGTGCACACCTCTCCCTGGTTCAAGGCGAACATGGTGAAGCCCTCTTTGGTCTTGTCCCAGTAGGCGTCATCCTTCGACATGACATCTTCGAAGAAGATATTCGGGCTCTTGCCACCGAGTTCGAGTGTCACCGGGATGATATTCTCAGAAGCGTACTGCATGATCAGACGCCCCGTCGTGGTTTCGCCGGTGAACGCGATCTTGCGAATGCGCTTATTGGACGCGAGCGGTTTCCCTGCTTCTGCCCCAAATCCGTTCACAATGTTGACCACGCCCGGTGGCAGCAGATCACCGATCAGTTCAAACAGCACCAGGATTGAGGCCGGCGTCTGTTCGGCCGGCTTCAGCACGACGCAGTTGCCCGCCGCGAGGGCCGGAGCGAGCTTCCAAGTGGCCATGAGAATCGGGAAGTTCCAGGGGATAATCTGACCGACCACGCCGAGAGGCTCGTGGAAGTGGTAGGCCACGAGATCTTCGTCGATCTGCGAGATTCCACCCTCTTGTGCGCGGATCGCCCCTGCAAAGTATCGGAAGTGGTCGATGGCAAGCGGAATGTCGGCGTTGAGCGTTTCACGCACGGCCTTGCCGTTGTCCCAGGTTTCTGCGACGGCAATCATCTCGAGATTCGCTTCGATGCGGTCCGCAATCTTGTTGAGAATCACCGCACGTTCTGCGGGTGAGGTTGCGTTCCATGCGGGAGCCGCAGCGTGTGCTGCGTCAAGCGCAGCCTCAATATCTTCGGCAGTCCCCCGCCCGACTTCGCAGAATGCTTTGCCGGTAATGGGGGTGATGTTCTCAAAGTACTGACCTTTCACCGGGGGCACCCATTGCCCCCCGATGTAGTGCTCGTAGCGGCTCTTGAAGGTCACCAGCGAATCGGGCTGGCCCGGGGCGGCGTATACGGCCATGGTGGGTCTCCTTGACGTCGTTGTCGAAATCCGCTGCGCTCTGGTGCGCGGCGGTTCATTGAGGGTACGTCAGCGGAGGTTGCACCTACGTTGCATGAGAGTGTGGTTTGTGTGCAGGGACTGCTTCTGGGTGTGCGGCATCAGCATGCAGCTGTTCGAGATGCGCCACGACTCTGGCTCGTTTGGGCGAGAGCTGCGGCAACACTTGCAGCAGCGTTTCCCACACCTCAGCATCATCTTCTGCCCAGTTCTGCGCATATTCGAATAGAAGGTCGGGTGCGGCCGCTTGCAGCATGGCTTCACGCAGTGTGGCGTCAAGCTCGTCTCTCAGTGCGAGCACGGCCGGCGCCCCAGAGCCGGGAAGCACCGGGCCACCGTAACTCGACAGTGCGAGCCGATGGGCTCCACGCGAGAGGGCTGCAAGCGCATCGGCTGCGTCGAGTCGGAGTGTGCCGGCGAGCCGGTAGGGGCGTGACGCAACGGTGAGCGCAACGTGGAAGCGTTCGAGGAACTTTCGCAGGCGCACGAGCTCCGCACGCAGCGTCTCCTCACTCTTCGCTGTCCCGTACACTGCTTCTGCGAGTTGTTGCGCACTGAGTCCTCTCGGTGCGGTGACGAGCGCCACGAGGACCTCTGCGTGACGTCCACCGATTTCGAGGGTGCCGTGACCCGTGTCGAGCACCGCGTGTTCACGGCCGAGCACGTGCAATCGCGGGGGTGCATCTGCGGGGGCAGCGGCGCTGAGCACGCGTGATGTGCGTCGTGACTTCAGGTCGCGGTCTTGCTCCACCCTGCGCCGCATCGCTTCGACGGTGAGTTCCGCTTCGACCGCCGCGCGGGTGGCCTCTACGAGAGGCAACACATGGGGTTGTGCAATGGTGTCACCACCGGTGATATCGATGACCCCGATGATTGCTCCGGTCTCTGGATCGTGGACCGGGGAGGCCGCGCAGCTCCACTCGTGGACTGCTCTGCCCCAGTGTTCTGCGCCAAAGACTTGAATGGAGTGTTTCAGGACGAGTGCGCTGCCGGGAGCGCTCGTGCCAACGGCGTGTTCCGACCAGTCGGTGCCGACGGTGAAGCCGATATCCTCGGCTTGGCTACGCAGGCGATGGTCTCCGTCGACCCAAAGCAGGCGCCCCTCAGCATCGCCGACAGCAACGATAAATCCGGAGTCATGTGCTTCGCTCACGAGCAGTCGTTCCAGCACCGGGAGCACCGCTGCGAGTGGATGAATTCGACGAAGCTCTCTCAGCTCATCGTCGCTCATGGTGTGGGCCCGCGGCTCCCGGTCTGGGTCGACGGATCGTGTGCGTGCGCGTCGCCACGAGTTCAGCACGATTTCGCGCACAGCGCCTTGCCTGACCTGCTCGGTCAGCACCGATGACTCCGGGCCATCGGCGAGAAACCGCTCATAGGCCCGTTCGATCTCGCGCCTGCGAGTGGTCGCGGATTCGCCGCGCTGCAGCGCACGCCATTCTCTCGACACCGGCAGCTCCTTCACTTGCTGGTGCGTTGCAGTCTACCGCAGGGCGCAGACGCTCAAGGCCGGTCTGCTGTTCAGGCCACCGTGTTCCTCAGGATGCCGATGCCTTCAATTTCCACCTCCACCGTGTCACCGGCAACCAACGGCCCCACACCGGCGGGCGTACCCGTCAAAATCACGTCACCCGGTAGCAGGGTGAAGGCGTGCGACGCATGGGACACAATGTCGGCGACGGAGTGCACGAGCTGCGCGGTTGACCCGCGCTGTCGAACCTCACCGTTCACTCGAGTCTCGACGGTTGCGTTCGTGAGATCGAGGTCCGTCTCGATGACGGGCCCCAATGGGCAGAAGGTGTCAAAGCCTTTGCCTCGTGCCCACTGACCATCTTTCACCTGCAGATCGCGCGCGCTGACGTCGTTCGCGCAGGTGAACCCGAACACCACCTCGAGCGCTCGTTCAACGGGCACTTCCTTGGCGACGGCGCCGATCACGACCGCAAGTTCTCCCTCGTGCTCGACGCGCTCAGAAATGGTGGGCAGCACGATCTGGTCGTCTGGACCGATCACGGAGGTGTTCGGTTTCAGAAACAGCAGCGGCTCGTCAGGAACCTCTGCAGTGCCACCACCGGTGACATGTTTCATCTCTTCGACGTGGTCCTCATAGTTCTTGCCGACGCACACCACTTTCGATCGTGGAATCACGGGCGCGACCAGGCGCGCATCTTCAAGCGGAATACGGCGCCCCGTCGTCTCGTAGCCGGCGACCATGGGGTCGCCGATGAGCTCTACCAGTTCGACGCACGACCCGTGCTCTGCCTGATCGAGCACGGCGAACCCGAGCTCACCCTCATACCGAAATCGTGCGACCTTCATGGGGCCTCCTATGCGGTGACGATGCGGTGTACCCAGTGGTGCGGGTCTGGCTCAGTGCCGAACTGAATACCGGTGAGTTGTTTGCGAAGCGCCATCGTGAGCATACCTGGCGCTGATTCACCAAAGTCGAGAATGGTGCCCGCTTCGCCCTTGAGCGCCTGGATTGGAGTGATCACTGCAGCAGTGCCACACGCAAAAGCCTCCGTGATCGTTCCATCTGCAACGCCGTCACGCCACTCGGTCACTGTGACCTCACGTTCTTCGACCGTGTGGCCGCGATCCTTGGCGAGCTGAATCAGGCTCCGGCGGGTAA
>CAZJOZ010000090.1:1252-5130 GCA_964547775.1 uncultured Leucobacter sp. | reverse complement strand
CGAGCCTTAGAAGCGCCAGACGACTGCTTGGAACCCAGCTGGTGGCTCAGGCACCCAGTCCGTCACCTCGGTGACGAGACCGCTACCACCCGGCACATTCGACTGGATGATGGTGAAGGTGCCATTGTCGTGCACCTCAGTGATCAGCAGGGTGTGCACGCCTGATACCCACGAGGTGGGATACAGCAGGTGCTCGTACTGCACAATGTCGCCGGGCATTGCCTCGTTGATGGTGAGCCGGGTCGCGCCCGCATAGTTATCAACCGGGTTGCCGCCGCCGGTCCAGTTGGCGCCACCGGCGCCCTCAACCCAGCGGATGACCGACATGATGCACTCGCCAGGCGCGCTCCAACCAGTCGGTCGACTGGTGCCGATTTCACTGCGCGCCTGCGCAATCGCTGCCTCGACATCGAAGTTGTGGGGTGCGTTTCCGTACTCGCTCATGGTGAGCATCGTGTCGAGCGACCGCGTTTCCAGTGCGTTGTGGCTCGCGTTGAGACTCTGTAGCGCCTGCGGTTCTACCGTCGGCATGACCGCCGCAAACTCGCTGTGCTCAGGTTGCTGAGAGACGGCTTGCGCGGGTGCGATACCGAAAGCGAGGGTCACGAGGGAAATTAAGGCGATGACCGCTGCTTTCGCTGGGATCTGCACTCGTGGGCCTCCTGAAATGATGATGTCGACAAAAAAGACAACCACCCAAGTATGCGTTATCGTTCCGTTACAAAGCAAGTTCGAGCGAAATTTTGTACACCGCAGTTCGCCGGGAGCGGAGGTCTCGGGTGCAGACTCGGCTCGCCATGTTGGCGCGAAACCGCTCTGATGAGCCCTCGTCAGCCCGATGATCGCGGTTCGCTCAGGCTTTCGCGATAACGCGCTCAGGCATTTGCGACGGCGAACCCAAACGATCGCAACCGTGCATCCCGGCTATCGGGACTGCGCGCCCAGGCGGTGGAGGAACAGCGCTTCGCCGAGCGCAATCCGCCGGATTTCCTCAGGGTGCACGCTCTCATTGGTGGAGTGAATGCGGCTCTCCGAGTCACCGACTCCGAGCAACACAATGTCGGCTTGAGGATTGATGCGCGCAAGGGTCGTGGTGAGTGGGATCGAACCCCCTTCTCCTGCGCTCACCGTTTCGACGCCGTCATAGGCGTCGGTGAGCGCCTGCGCGAGCAGCGTAAACGAAGGACTCGTCGTGTCGCTCATAAACGGATACCCGAGTTCCCCAGCTTCGGTGGTGACCTTCACTCCCCAGGGGGCGACGGCGTGCAGGTGCTCGATCAGGGCATCGCGTAGCTGGGCGGGGTCTTCACCAGGCGGCACACGCAGATTGAGTTTTGCTGCTGCCTTCGCTTGAATCGCGGCGACCGCTCCCACCACCGGCGGCGCATCAATGCCGAGGATCGTCACCACTGGACGTGCGCACAGGTGGTCACTCACCGTGCCACTGCCGAGGAGCATGGTGCCGTCGAGCATCCCGGCGTCTTGGCGGAACGCATCCTCGTCATATTGGGCCCCCTGCCACACCTGATCGGCTCGAATGCCGGGAACCGTGGTGTTGCCGTGTTCGTCTCGCAGTGTTGCGAGCATGCGCACCAGCGCTGCGAGCGGATCGGTCGCTGCCCCACCAAACATGCCGGAATGGACCGACGCTTCGAGCGCTTCGACACGCACGATGACGTCGACGGCGCCTCGCAGGCTCACCGAGAGTGTGGGCACGCCGAAGGCGATATTGCCGGCATCCTGAATGAGGATCACATCGGCCGTGCGGAAGAGCTCGGGATGCTCGAGCGCGTATCGGTCGAGGCTTGCCCGGCCCTGCTCTTCTGACCCCTCAGCAACGAGGATCAGGCCCACCGGATACGCGTCATCCGCGTTTGCAGGGGTGTCTCCGCGGATGGCGCGCAGCGCAGCCAAGTGCGCGATGACATTCCCTTTGCAGTCCGTCGCACCGCGACCGTACCAGCGGCCGTCACGCTCCGTCAGTTCGAACGGAGGGCTGAGCCACTCGTGCTCGTCGAGGATCGGCTGCACGTCGTAGTGACAGTAGAGCAGCACCGTGGGGGCTCCCTCAGGTGCGGGGCGGTGCCCGATCACCGCGTAGGTGCCGTCTGGGGTGAGCTCCAGCTCCGCAGGGATGCCTTCATCTTGGAACGCGTCGCGTACCCACTCCGCAGCTCGAACACACTCGGCGGGATCGACGATGCGCTCGTCCGCGATGCTCGGAATGGCTACGAGTTCAGCAAGCTCGCGGCGTGCGCGAGGCATGAGGGCTTCGATGCGCTCCCCGAGGGCGATACGGTCAGCGGCGATAGGGTCAGCGGCGATACGGTCAGGAGTGGCAGCAGGATTCGGTTCGGTCACCCGACCATTCTCTCGCTGATCGGTCGGTGAGTGTGACGCCAGGAGATTGACGGTGTACTTCATGGCGGTTCGTCCGCAGCACTACTAGCATGGGCGAATGAGCATCGCAGACATCGAGGTCGAACTGTTAGACGGCACCACCACCACGTTTGGTGAACTCGCGTCGGGTCCGGTGCTGGTGGTGAACACTGCCTCCAAGTGCGGTTTTACGCCCCAGTACGAGGGCCTTGAAGCGCTGTACCGCGAGTTTGGTCCGCGGGGCTTCACGGTCGTGGGGATGCCCTGCAATCAGTTTCTGAAGCAGGAGCCCGGGAGCGCCGAGGAGATCGGCGAGTTTTGCCAGGTGAACTACGGGGTTACGTTTCCGCTGCTCGCGAAGGGCAACGTGAATGGAAAGAACGCTCATCCACTGTTTCAGTCACTCAAGAAGGCGAAAGACTCGCTCGGGGTGGGAGGTCCAGTGATGTGGAACTTCGAGAAATTCTTGGTTGTCCCTGCGGCTCATGGAGCCGACGAGCCGTCGATTACGCGGTTCCGAAGCAAGACCACGCCTGAGGATGCAGAGTTACGTGCGGCGATTGAGCAGGCGCTGATCAGCTATCGAGCGTAGAACGGCGGCGAACACCCTCCGATCTCCGGGGTAATCCTGCTACTCTTGCGCCTTTTTATGATCCTTGGCCTGCTTTATGATCTTCGGACTTCGCGTTCGCTCGTGCTGACTTGAACCGCGCTCTCGACTCCGGTGCCTTGATTCATGCGCGGGCAACCCCCAATGATCCAGTACGACACCCCCACAAGCACGCCGCCGCCGATCAGGTTGCCAAGGCCGACCCAGAGCATATTTGTCCCAAACAGGGCCCAGGTGGCGTTCGGGTCTCCCATCATGGTGCCGAGGCCATAGATGGTCATGTTCGCGATGACGTGCTCAAACCCTGACGTCACGAACGCGGTGATCGCAAGGATGATGAGCGCAATTTTTGCTCCAGCGGACGGAACCCGCGAAGCCATCCAGACGGCAAGGCAGACGAGCGCGTTACAGAGTATGCCGCGCACCAGGAGCTCTGCGGGGCTCAGAGAAGCTTTCAGCGCGAGGACATCAGCAAGCATCGCGCCGGCTGCGGGCGCGGTCGTCAGCGCTGCGGAGACGGTGACCAGGGCCGAGAAGAGGAGTGCACCGAGAAGGTTGCAGACGAAGATCGCGGCCAGTGCGAGGAAGGCCTTTCCCGCGTGGATGGTGCGCATCATGACACCGAGCGGGAGCGTCATCATCGCTGACGTTGCAAGCTCGGCCCCGGCAAAAACCACCAGCGTGAGTGCAACGGAGAAGACCACTCCTGCGACCAGCTTCGCGAAGCCATCATCAGCGGCAATAAGCGGGCCGGCGGCAGCCACCATGAGCACCACGCCGACGCCAATGTAGGCGCCCCCGAGCACGCCAGCGGTGAGCAGTCTGCCTGGGGCTCGGAGCAGGGCGGCTTTATCCCGGGCAACGGTGGCATGGAAGCGGAGGGTATCGG
>CAZJOZ010000090.1:0-1152 GCA_964547775.1 uncultured Leucobacter sp. | reverse complement strand
CAACCGGGCCGGTGTTTCTCCTGATCCACGGCATTGGCATGGGGAGGCGGGTGTTTTCCGAGCTTGCGCAGGCCCTGAGCGCACGGGGAACCGTCATCGCGGTCGACCTTCCTGGATTCGGCGATTCTCCTGAACCTGGCGCTGACCTTGGCATGGTCGAAAACGCTGAGATTGTTGCGCAGTTCATCGCCGAAACGGTGCAGCGTCCCGTGGTGCTCATTGGTCATTCCATGGGTACGCAAGTTTCCGCGGAGGTCGCGACCCGGTGGCCAACGCTTGTGGAGTCCCTCGTGCTTATCGCGCCAACGGTGAACCGGTATGAGAGAACCGCGTTACGGCAGATGGCTCGCATGGTGCAGGACCTTGCCGGAGAGGGGCCCAAAGTGCTGGCTCTGGGGCTGCGGGAGTATCTGAAAACTCAACCGGCATGGTTTGCGCGGAAGTTGAAGTTCATGCTCAACCACCGACTTGAATGTGTCGTCCCGAACATCAGTGTGCCCACGCTCGTGCTGCGAGGGGAATTCGATCGGGTGTGCCCCCGTGATTGGGTGCAAGAAATAGCAGATGCTATTCCCGGCGCTGAAATGCGTGAGATCGACGGGAGAGGGCACGAGGCGGTCATTAAGAGCGCTCAGCCAGTCGCATCAATGATTCTCGACTTCGTGTGAATCACCTGGGCGGCACTGCGCGGACCTGTGTGAGCTTCTGCATGACCTGCGCTGATCAGTGCTGACCTGTGCTGATCAGTGCTGACCTGTGCTGGCCAGTGATGGCCAAATACGTGCACAGCGAACAGCCCCTGACTTTGGGGAAGAAACCCAAGGTCAGGGGCTGTTTTTGTGTGGCGGAGGATAGGGGATTTGAACCCCTGAGGGCGTGAACCCAACACGCGTTCCAGGCGTGCGCCATAGGCCGCTAGGCGAATCCTCCATGCTGATGCAAATGATCAACGTCATCCATCCTAGCCCTAAGCAGCTGGGGGCGTGGTGTCAGGGCCTGCCGTGGCCAAAGCCAAGGGCGTAGCTGAGCGTGAGGCGCCGACGTGCTAGAAAAAGAGCGCGATCGAGCCGACGGTGATGCCACACAGCACAATCACTTCGAAAACCTGCTGGGAGATGCGACGGGCGAGGAACCGCCCGATGATCGCTCCAG
>CAZJOZ010000089.1:0-5178 GCA_964547775.1 uncultured Leucobacter sp. | reverse complement strand
CAGCGCGAGTAGGCTCAAAGCATGGCAGCGCAGCACGACCACCTCATCGCAATTGATCAGGGGACCACCAGCACCCGCGTCATCGTGTTTGACCGGCACGCAAAACCCGTGGTGACGACGCAGCGGGAACACCGGCAAATCTTTGAACGGCCAGGGTGGGTCGGGCATGACGCCGTCGAGATCTGGGCAACCACCAAATCGTTGCTCCGCGAAGCGCTGGCGACGGCTCGGCTCGGCCGCGACCGCATCGCAGGCATTGGCATCACGAACCAGCGAGAAACCGCGGTTGTGTGGGATGCCGAGACGGGCGAGCCCATCGCTGACGCGATCGTCTGGCAGGACACTCGCACCCAGCCGACGATGGATGCGCTCGCCGCCGAAAGAAACCCCGCAACGGGCGCGCCCTACGGCACCGAACGATTGCGTCACATCGCTGGCTTGCCGCTCGCCAGCTACTTTTCCGCAGGAAAAGTACGTTGGCTCCTCGACGAAATTCCGGGTGCCCGCGAACGAGCCGAACGCGGGGAGTTGCGCTTTGGCACGATTGACTCGTGGCTGATCTATAACCTCACCGGCGGCGCGCACGCAGCCACTCGGGGAGTCGGCGGACTCCACGTTACCGATGTGACGAACGCGAGCCGCACGCTGCTGTGTGACATCAACACGCTTGAGTGGAGCAATGAAGCACTGACTGCCTTTGGTATTCCGCGAAGTATGCTGCCGGAGATTGTGCCCTCGTCGAAAGTGCTTGGCGAGGTACGTGGCTTCGACCGTGAGCGCGGGCTGGAATCGTTGGAGGGGGTGCCGATCGCCGGCGTGCTCGGGGATCAGCAGGCGGCAACGTTCGGGCAGGCCGCCTTCGCTCCCGGCGCGGCGAAGCACACTTACGGCACCGGCGGGTTTCTGATCGTGAACACCGGAACGACACCGGTGTACTCGAAGAATGGGCTGCTCACCACCATCGCCTACCAGGTCGACGGCGAGGCACCCGTCTATGCGCTGGAAGGGTCTGTGGCGGTTGCCGGTTCGCTGCATCACTGGCTACGCGACAACCTTGGCATGCTGCGGGATTCGACGGAGATCGAAGGTCTCGCCTCAAGTGTGCCCGACACTGGCGGCGCATTCATCGTGCCAGCATTCTCTGGACTGTTCGCCCCGCGGTGGCAGCCTGACGCTCGCGGCGTCATTGTGGGACTGACCCGTTTCGTGACCAAGGCGCACCTGGTGCGTGCCGCAAGTGAAGCGTGCGCCTACCAGACGGTGGAGGTGATTGATGCGGCGGCGGCAGACACCGGCACGGCGCTCCAAGAACTTCGCGTCGACGGCGGTGGGTCAGTGAGTGACATGATGATGCAGTTTCAGGCGGACATGCTCGGCATTGACGTGGTACGGCCCGAGAACCTGGAAACCACCGCGCTGGGAGCGGCGTTTGCCGCTGGCCTTGCGACCGGCGTGTGGTCGTCGATGGACGAGCTCACTCGGCTGGTGCGTGAAGGGCGGCGCTGGGTGCCGCGAATGAGCGCCGAAGATCGCGCACTGCGATTGCGACTGTGGAACCGTGCAGTGGAGCGCTCCCTCGGTTGGATCGACGACGACACTCGCACCCTTGCGGGAGAACAGTGAATCTCACACTGGCCTGCACGGCCGGTCGGCGACGCCTCAAGCTACGCTGATTCCATGAGCATGGGACCGGGTGGCAGAGGCCACGGGCCACGTGTGTCTGGGGCTGATTACGAGTTGCAGCGAGAGCTGAACCGTCAGGCCCCCGAGGTGGCGGGCCTCGGCGCTCGGATTGCCCAGTTGTTCCGGCCATATCGCGCTCAGCTCGGCATCATCGTCGGGCTCGTGATCGTGTCGGCCGCGCTCGGCATCGTGCCGCCGCTGTTGACCCAACGGGTCTTTGACGAGGGGCTTTTTCCACCTGGCGGCGTGCCGAATATGCCGGTGCTGCTGGTGCTGGTGGGAGCCATGCTCGCCATTTTCGTGGGTGCTCAGGTGCTCGCGATCGTGCAGACGCGGTTGACCGCGAGAGTCGGAAACCAGGTGATGGGGGACCTGCGGGTGAAGCTCTTCTCGCACCTGCAAACCATGGAACTGGGGTTCTTCACCCGGACGAAAACCGGCGTTATTCAGTCGCGGCTGCAAAACGATGTCGGCGGGGTCGCGAACGTGCTCTCCAATACGGTGTCGAGCATCATTGGCAATACGGTGACCGTGATTGCGGCGTTTGTCGCAATGCTGTTGCTCAGTTGGCAGCTCACCCTGATCGCCCTGGTGCTGTTGCCGGTGCTCGTGCTTGGTCAACGGAAAGTGGGGCAGATCCGCGCACGCATTGCCGGCGAGACTCAGGAGTCACTGAGTGAGATGAGCGCCATCACTCAAGAGGCGCTGTCAGTGTCTGGCGTGCTGCTCGCGAAAACCTATTCGCGGCAACGAGCGGAAACCGAACGCTATGCCGAAGAGAATCGCAGGCAGATCGAGTTGCAGGTGCGCCAGGCGATGAGCGGTCAACTGTTTTTCGGGGTGGTGCAGGTGTTCATGTCTGCGGTGCCGGCCATCATCTACCTGGTGTCAGGATGGCTCATCGCATCGGCGCAGGGTCAGGGGTTTGATCCCGGCATCACCGCCGGCACCATTGTTGCGTTCACGACCGTGCAGGCGAGGCTGCTGTTCCCCATGATGGCACTCATGCGTGTCACCCTCGACCTGCAAACCTCGCGAGCGCTGTTCTCGCGCATCTTCGAGTACCTCGATCTCACGCCTGCCATCGTCGACGTGCCCAACGCTGCAGAACCAAGCGATGAGCCAGGTGCCGCAGGTCGCATCGAGTTTGACCGGGTGCGATTCCGCTACCCAGACGCGGCCGATGACACTCGCCCCACGATCGACGAGGTGTCATTCACGGTAGAACCGGGCGAGTTCGTTGCCTTCGTGGGCGCCTCGGGGTCAGGGAAGACGACCATTGGCATGTTGCTCCCGCGACTGTATGAGGCGTCGTCAGGGGCGGTGCGCTACGGCTATGACGACGTACGAGACCTGCGGCACGAATCACTCATGCAGCGGATCGGCGTCGTCACGCAGGAGCCCTACCTCTTTCACGCGACGATTGCGGAGAACCTCCGTTACGCGAAGCCTCACGCGAGCCAACCCGAGCTCGAGGCGGCCGCCCGCATGGCGAACATTCACGACACCATCGTGTCGTTCGAGCACGGCTACGACACGATCGTCGGCGAACGCGGCTACCGGCTCTCTGGTGGTGAGAAGCAGCGCATCGCTATCGCGCGGGTGCTGCTGAAGAACCCGCGAGTACTGGTGCTCGACGAGGCCACCAGCGCACTCGACACGCTCAATGAACGCATCGTGCAGCGGGCACTCGACGACGCTCGCAGCGGTCGCACCACGATCGCGATCGCCCATCGCCTCTCCACCATTGTTGACGCCGACCGAATCTATGTGCTCGAAGCGGGGCGCATCATCGAGCAGGGTAGTCACGACGAGCTCCTGAGCCGCGGTGGAGCGTATGCGGCGCTGTACTCCCAGCAACACAGCGGAGAGTAATATTTTTCGCGTGCGCCCTATCACCCAGTCCAGCAAGCTCGCTGGAGTGCGCTACGACGTGCGAGGCCCCATTCTGCAGGAAGCCGAGCGACTCGAACGCGAAGGGCATGAGATTCTTCGGCTCAACATCGGCAACCCCGCGCCGTTTGGGTTCGAAGCGCCACCAGAGATTGTCGAGGCCGTGCAGCGAGCGCTGCCGCACGCGCAGGGGTACAGCGACTCGCGGGGCATCCCCGAAGCTCGAGAAGCGGTGGCGAGGCATTACACCGGGCTGGGTCTCACCAAGATCACCGCAGACGATGTGCTCATCGGCAATGGCGTGAGTGAACTGATCTCGCTGGTGCTCCAGGCGCTCGTGAGTCCCGGAGATGAGATCCTGGTGCCTGCACCCGATTACCCGCTGTGGACCGCGCAGGTCACCCTGTCAGGAGGAATCGCCCGCCACTACCCCTGCGACGAATCTCAGGGATGGATGCCCGACCTTGACGCGGTCGAAGCGCTGGTGACGCCCCGCACCAAGGGGATCGTGCTGATCAACCCCAACAACCCCACCGGGGCGGTGTACTCAGCGGCGTTGGTGCGCGGCTTCGCCGCGCTCGCCGAACGCCACGGCCTCGTGCTGATGGCCGACGAGATTTACGATCGAGTGCTCTACGGCGACGCACCACACGAGCTCGCGGCACTGCACGTCACCGATACCCTGTGTCTCACCTTCAGCGGGCTCTCAAAGGTGCAGCGAGTCGCCGGCTATCGTGCCGGCTGGGTGGTGGCATCGGGCAACCGCGCCGTCGCCGCTGACTTTCTCGAGGGTGTCACGCTGCTCGCAAACATGCGAATGTGCGCGAATGTGCCGGCCCAGCATGCGATCCCTGCGGCCCTTGCCGCCGCCGATGGTTCGGGCATCAGCGCGCTGTGTGCGCCGGGTGGTCGACTGCGCGAGCAGCGGGACATCGCGCACGCGCTGCTGACCGCCATTCCTGGGGTGACGTGCGAGCTTCCCGGCGGGGCGATGTACCTGTTTCCAAAGCTTGACCCTGAACGGTACCCGATTACGGATGATCAGCAGTTCGTCATCGATCTGCTGCGGGAGACCCGTGTGATGGTGACCAACGGGCGCGGGTTCAACCTGCCAACTCCCGACCATCTTCGCTTCGTCACTCTGCCTCAGGTGTCAGTGCTCTCAGAAGCGATCGGTCGCATTGCTGACTATCTCGAGACGGTCCGAGTGGATTAGGGTCAACGGGTGACGGTCAAGATTCTTGCGGTGGGCAAAAAGCATGAGCCCTGGGTCGCCGAAGGCATCGCCCGATACGAGAAGCGACTCCGCAAACCGTTCGAGGTGACCTGGCAGTTGCTGCCACACTCCTCCCGCGAGGGTGATGCGGCTCGTCTCGAAGAGTCTGAACGTCTGCTGGCGCGTGTTGATCGCGACCAGGTGGTGGTGCTGCTGGATGAGCGGGGCCGGAACCTGTCGTCGCCGGAGCTCGCTCGAACGCTGCAGGATGCCTTCGATGCGTCGCGCACGGTCGTGCTGCTCATTGGCGGTGCCTATGGTGTCGATGACCGTGTTCGTTCGCGCGCCGACGCGGTGTGGAGTTTGTCGCGCCTCGTGTTCCCGCA
>CAZJOZ010000088.1:3340-5204 GCA_964547775.1 uncultured Leucobacter sp. | reverse complement strand
GGTGCTCCAGAATACGACGCACAACAACCTCCTCGGTTGTTCCCAATTCTACTCAGGCAGTCGCCCAAAAAATCTAGCGAGTGACCTCGGTGCCGATGCCCTGGTCGGTGAAGATCTCAAGCAGCACAGAATGCGGTTCGCGACCGTCAATAATCGCCGCTTTCGACACTCCCCCACGCACAGCGTCGAGACAGGCGCGCATCTTCGGGATCATGCCCGAATCGAGAGTCGGCAATAACACTTCAAGCTCTGCAGCGGTGATGCTTGAGACAAGCGAGTCTCGGTTGGGCCAGTCAGAATAGAGCCCTGCCACATCGGTCAGAATGACGAGCTTCTCGGCGCCCAGCGCGGTGGCAAGCGCGCCCGCGGCCGCGTCAGCGTTGATGTTGAGCGAGTCACCGGGGCTGTTCTTATCGGGGGCGATTCCCGCAATCACCGGGATCAACCCCTGTTCGAGCATCGTCAGCACCGGCTCGGTGCGCACCTCAACGACGTCACCGACGAGGCCGAGATCCACGGTCTCTCCGTCTACCTCGATCGGTTCGCGGCGGGCGCCGACAAACAGGCCAGCATCTTCGCCGCTGGTGCCCGCGGCGAAGGGGCCATGAGCGTTGATCTGCTCCACGAGTTCCGGGTTCACCTTGCCGGTGAGCACCATACGCACCACATCCATCGCTTCGGGAGTGGTCACCCGATAGCCGCCCTTGAACTCGCTGTCAATCTCGAGGCGGCGCAACATATCACTGATCTGTGGGCCGCCCCCGTGCACCACGACAGGTCGAATGCCGGCGAGTCGCAAGTACACCACATCTTCAGCGAAGGCACGCATGAGATCGTCATCAATCATTGCGTTACCGCCGAATTTGATCACCATGATTGCGTCGCGGAATTTCTTCAACCACGGCAGGGATTCAATGAGCACGCGTGCCTTTTCGGCCGCCTCATCCTGGTGCGTCGTCACTATCGTCGCTCGCTTTCGTGATCAGCTCGAGTAGGCCGAGTTCTCGTGCACGTAATCGTGCGTGAGGTCGTTTGTCCGCACGGTGGCGGTGTGCTCACCCGCGAAGAGCTCGATGAGCACGTGGGTGCGCCGCGGGGTGAGGTCGCATTCGTCAACGGGCCGATCGGGGCCGCCAGCATGGCACAGCCGCACTCCATTGAAGCTCACGTCAACTGCGTACGGGTCGAAGTCAGCGCGTGTGGTGCCAATTGCTGCGAGCACACGACCCCAGTTTGGGTCGTTGCCAAAGATCGCCGCCTTGAACAGGTTGTTGCGAGCGACCGAGCGCCCCACCTCGACGGCGTCTTCGACGCTTGCGGCACCACGCACCTCAATATCGATGTCGTGGCTCGCCCCTTCTGCATCTGCCTGCAACTGCGCTGCGAGACTGTCGCACACGGCAGCGAGCGCTTCAGCGAACTCTGCCTCGTCGGCTGCGACTTCGCTCGCACCGCTCGACATGAGCGTAACCTGGTCATTGGTCGACATGCATCCGTCGCTGTCGAGCCGATCGAAACTCGTCGCCGTAGCTGCGCGCAGCGCACGGTCGAGGGCATCATTGTCGAGCATGGCGTCGGTGGTGATCACCACGAGCATCGTGGCGAGCCCGGGGGCTAGCATGCCTGCACCCTTCGCGATCGCCCCAATCGTCCAGCCTGAGTCGCTGACATGGGTTGCGGTTTTCTCAACGGAATCGGTCGTAAGGATCGCTGCTGCGGCAGTGGTATCGTCACTGCTCAGCGCTGCGGCCAACTTCGGAATACCGTGAACGATCTTGTCGCGGAAGCGCTGGTCACCGGTGCCAATGAGGCCCGTCGAACAGACCAGGATCTCATTCGCCTGCACGACGCCCGCCGATGTGCC
>CAZJOZ010000088.1:0-3240 GCA_964547775.1 uncultured Leucobacter sp. | reverse complement strand
CCCGCTTCGGCGTTCAGCGCTTGCGCGACCGCTTCGGCGGTGAGTCTCGTCGTTTCATACCCGAACTCACCGGTGAAGCAGTTCGCCCCCCCAGAATTCAGCACAATCGCCCGCGCGGTACCCTGTGCGGCGACCTTGCGGCTCCACAGAATGGGGTTGGCCTGCGCACGGTTGCTGGTAAATACCACCGCGCTTGCCCGGTGCGGCCCGTCGTTCACGACGAGCGCGAGATCTGGCTTGCCGGTGCTCTTGAGGCCCACGGCGATTCCTGCCGAGCGGAACCCTCTGGCTGCGGTAACAGTCACGGTGCCTGCTTTCTGTGTCTGTATCTGTGTGTAAATCCATGGTGGAAATCCATGTGTGAACGTAAAGCTGTGGGGACACCGAACAATCAGTGTCGCTCGCGGTGAGTGGCGGCGGTCTAGGGCGCGACGCCGTTCACGGAAAGCCCGGTCTGCTCAGCGAGGCCAAGCGCAATGTTCGCCGACTGGATCGCAGCGCCAGCGGTGCCCTTCGCCAGATTGTCGAGCGCGGCCACGATGACCACTCGGCCCGCGGCTTCGTCGACCGCGAGGCCCATGAGGCAGGTGTTCGCACCGACCGTGTCGGCAGTTCTTGGGAACTGTCCCGCTGGCAGCAGGTGCACGAACGGTTCATCAGCATAGGCCTGCTGCCATGCGTCGCGCACCTGGTCTGCGGTGACACCCGGCACCAGTTTCGCGGTCGTGGTGGCGAGGATGCCACGGCTCATCGGCACGAGCACCGGGGTGAAGCTCAGGGTCGGGTCAGTGGCGGGTGCGCCATCGGCAGTGGTGGCAGGCGCCGCGTCACGCAGTGCCTGCTGAATCTCAGGGATGTGTCGGTGTGTGCCGCCCACCGCATAAGGGTTCGCAGTGCCCATGAGTTCGGCGCCCAACAGGTGCGTTTTTGCAGCCTTGCCGGCACCACTCGGGCCAACCGCAAGCACGCTCACAATATCGTCAGCGGCGATGACGCCTGCAGCGATCCCCGGCACGAGCGAAAGCGCCACAGTGCTCGCGTTGCAGCCGGGAGCGGCGATGCGGGTCGCCCCCCTGAGCGCTTCGCGCTGTTTCGTGAGGGAGCCGTCACCGTCGCTCGAGCGCAGCAGCAGCTCGGGCACACCGTAGGTCCATGCTTCGTGGTGGTTGCCACCATAGAACGCAGCCCAGTCGTCACTGCTGCGCAGGCGGTGGTCGGCGCCGCAGTCGATGGCGAGGCCCACATTGGTCAGCTGTGCCGTGAGTTCACCCGAGGCCCCGTGAGGGAGCGCAAAGAAGACGAGGTCGTGGCCGTCGAGCACCTCGGGTGTCGTCGGTTGCAGGGTGAGGTGTGCGAGTGAGCGCAGGTGTGGCTGGTGGGTGATGAGCGGGTC
This sequence comes from uncultured Leucobacter sp., assembly GCA_964547775.1. Taxonomy (GTDB): domain Bacteria; phylum Actinomycetota; class Actinomycetes; order Actinomycetales; family Microbacteriaceae; genus Leucobacter. The sequence goes on along the minus strand of CAZJOZ010000088.1, from coordinate 1,847 downwards.
ACCCGCGCTCGAGTGCCCGGTGACGGTGCGAATCTCGAACTCGGGGTGTCCCGCGAGCAGGCGCAATACCTCGCCGCCCGCATATCCGCTCGCCCCCGCAACCGCAACGCTGTATGACATCACCGCTCCTCAACTGCTTAGGGTTCCATTCTGGCACTGATGAGCGCTCGGGTTCCGCTTAGTAGGGCGTTCGTTCTCTCTTTCTCTCTTCAGTCTCGTCGGTGAACACCCCGCCGAAGGTCCCATCGAACATCCATGGGAACTCCTTCTTGAATTCTTCTGCGAGATTTGGTCGTGCACGGCTGGTGGGTGTGGTGGCGTGCTCGAAGCGCACCTTGCTCGGTGGCCGGTCCTCATAGCTGCGGCCAGTCGGTGATCTCCACGTCAGCGTGCCGTGGTCATCCTGCTCGACATTCCACCCGCCGTGGTGCTTCAGCGTGTGATGCCCCCTGCACAAGTGCCCAAGATTGTTCGTCGCGGTGAGCCCTCCGTGTTCCGCAGCAATGGTGTGGTCCAGGTCACACCGGTACACCGGTGCCCGGCATCCGGGGAACCTGCAGTGCACATCCCGGGCCCCAAGCAGTCGGCGCATGTGTGCGCTCGGCCGATACCTATCCACACTGATCACCTCACCAGTGTCAGTGTTGTGGCGGATCAGGTCCCAAAAGTCGGCGTCATACGCGATGCGTTTCGCCTCATCCGGGCTGATCGGCCCCGCCCCGACAAGTTCTGGTGGTGCGAGCGCTGAGGGCTCCCCAAACCTGGCCCACGGAAGGGTCTGCTCTGTGGCGAACAGGGTTTCGTCGGTGACGATGATCTGCACCTGCCCGGTGACGCGTCGCAGGTCGTGCCGGTCGAGATCGGGGGTGGTGCCAGAGTGAGGCTTCGCGCCTGTGCTTGTGCCTGTGCCGGCATTGGAACCAGTGCCAGTGCCAGTGCCAGTGTTCGAACCGGCTGCATCAGTGTCGTTGTCGAAGTCGTAGGTGAGGAGCTCAAGAAACAGGTCCGCACGCGCCTGGTCACGGGTGCGCGGGGTGAACGAGGTCTCTGCAGCCCCATCGGCCGTACGCTTCGCCGGCTCTGCCTGCTCCTGCTCTGCCTTCGCCTGCTCTGCCTGCTGGGCGCGTTCGATACGATTCAACTCTCTCGCCGCGTTCGTCAAACGACTGAACACAGCCTGCGCCTCAGCGGTCGGCAAGTGTGCGACCAGGTCGCTCATGCCATGCCCTCGTTCGATCAGAAACACACGGCGGTCTTCACGAGCACGCTCGTGTCGCTCATCCAATGGCACCTGTGCGTACTGTTCGGCCAACTGTTTCGCGATAGGGCGCAACCGGTTCGGGGCTTCGCGCTCCGCAACCTTCAGCACTGCCGCTTCATAGCTGGCGCGTCTTGCTTCGTGTTCGGGATCAGCACTGAACCCAATGACCTCTGCTGCGTCAAGAATTATTGACACATGCCGCTCATTAATCAGGCCACGCTCCAGCGAGTCAAGCACCCTGGGGTAATGCAGGGTGAGAACGTGCGCGTGGGAGAGCTTGCGATCAATCGTGGTCTCACTCAACCGCATACTCGTCGCGATCTCCGCACGAATCGAACGGTAGGCGATTTCACCGGTGCGGCCTTCGGGGATGAATGTGTAGTCGTCCGTGTCTTCCTCATCGTTGTGGAGGACTGCGATATCGAACGCGGCGGCCATGAGTTTCATGCGTTCCGCATCAAGGGCGCGGGCACGCCGTTCGACGTCTTCGAGACGGCTGACAACACTGTCGAGCTCGGCCACGAAGGTTTGGGTGGAAGTGATCGGGATGCCCATGTGACTAGTGTCCACCACACCACTGACATTC
>CAZJOZ010000087.1:0-5282 GCA_964547775.1 uncultured Leucobacter sp. | reverse complement strand
TGGCCGAGATGGCAGAGCCTTCGCCGTTCAACGCGGAGCGGAGCGGTTGCCATCGACGTTCAAGCTCTGAGGTGACGGTTCGTAATCGCTCGTAGTTCGGAGCGGGCAACGGCACACCGTTGATCGATGTCACGACCCTCATTCCGTGCAGCGCATTTACCGCCCACACCTCACAGCGAGAAAGCTGCGACACGTTGAGAAGTTCACGGGTTAGGGGTTGACCGTGCAGCTCCGACGATGCCTCGTCGATGAGCCGCTCGGTCACCGACGGCACCCGGTCGGCAATGGCCGATGCTCCTCCCGCAGCGTGAGGGGGCCGGTCGTGGTGCCACCACACGAGACTGGTCGTCGCACCTTCGCTCACGAACCCCCGCGAATCAAGCAGGAGCGCTTCGCCGCTCACCTCTCGGTTCAGCGCGGCAAACAGGGCAATGTTGGGCCCTTTTCGATGCCGATGGTGGAGCGGAGCGGTCGACACCTCGTGGAGTTCCAGGGTCTGCCCGAGCGGAGGCAGGAGCCGCAACTGGCACGACAGACGAAACTCGCCTGAAGCGTCCCGCCACAGCTCGAGCCGCGGCCATCCATCTCCGAAGGCGGTGATCCTGGCAATCGAGTCCCACAGAAACGCATGCAGCTCGCGCATGCCGATCGTCGCTGAGGGGTCGTCGCGTACCACCTCTTGCACGCTGATCACGAACCGCTCGAGGTGATGTCGGGCCCCTCGCACCTCTGCATCACCGGTTACGGCGTTCACACGCACCCGAAACGAGTCGGCGACGAGAAGTTCTTGCATGCTCCCATGCTCGCATAGGGTGGTCGAGTGGCAGAACGCAGCGTGAACTGGCCGAGTGACCTTGGTGCGCTTCTTCGCCTGCACGCGAATGCCAGCGCCTGGTTTTGGCTTGACGGCGAGTCGCCCCTCGACCCCACGGGCAAAAGCTACCTCGGTGTCGCAACGCGTGTGCACTCCGCAGTCCCCGGTCGCGAAACCGAATTTTTGCAGGTCATTCGTGATCTTCGTGGCGCCGACCTCGTTGTGGCGCTCTCGTATGAATTCGGTGTGGCGCTCCTCGGTGAACAGCCCTCACCAGACACCGCGGCACCCGCGGTGGCCTTGGAAACAGACGCCGTCTTGGTGCTTGATCACGGTTCTGGAACCGCGCACGTGCGAGGAGTCACTGAGGAGGCGATCGAACGGTGGATCGCTCAGTACCAGGCGGTGCTCGTGGGCGGTGTCGGAGACCGTGACGGTCACTGGGACGGTGGCGATGGTGCCGACAGTGCCAACGGTGTCGGTGGTGGGGATGGTATCGATGACCGTGTCAGCGATGGCAAGTCGAGCCTCGCTTCGGCACCAGCAACTGACGCACGCCAGTCACCTCGCTCAGATCTCCAGTGGCGCTCGAGTGATGCGGACTACCTTGCGCAGATCGACGCGTGCCAGAGTGCGATCTATGACGGTGAAGCCTACGTCGTGTGCTTGACGGACACCTGCGAGACGACGCTGCCCTGGCAAGATCCTTTGGATCTCTACCTGCGGGTCCGAGAAAGCGGCACGGAACTGCGGGGCGGCGTGATTACCGTTCCCGGAAGAGCGCTCATCAGCGCCAGCCCCGAACAGTTTCTCAGCCTGCGCGATCGTATGCTGGCAACCCACCCCATGAAGGGCACTCGCAAGCGGAGTAGCGACCCCGTCTGTGATGCAGCCAGTGCGAGGGAACTTGCTGCAGACGAGAAAGAACGCGCCGAAAACCTGATGATCGTGGATCTGATGCGCAACGACCTCAGTCGGGTATGCGAACCGGGATCAGTGCGCACCGAACGATTCCTGCGTGTGGAAACGCACCGGCAGGTCCATCAATTGGTCAGCACAGTGACCGGCACCCTTCGCGCAGATCAGGACCTGTGCGATGCGCTCGCAGCCTGCCTGCCAGGCGGGTCCATGACGGGCGCCCCGAAGCAACGAGCGGTGCAGCTGCTCAGTGAGCTCGAGGCAGGCTCACGAGGGCTATATTCCGGCTGTTTCGGGTGGATCAATGCAGAGCAAACCCACGCCGAACTCGCCATGACCATTCGATCCATCGAGTTGCGATGGCGGGGTGACCGAGGTGCGTCGGTGCATGCGCGCATCGGTGCGGGCGGTGGCATCACCGCGGAGAGCGTTGCCGCTCAGGAACTCGCGGAAAAGGCACTCAAAGCGCAAGCGCTCATTGACGCACTCCTCGGTGACCGACCCCAAACGAGCGGTTCGTAACGGTCTGCGTCAGGCGCAGGTGACCCCCGTGAAGGCACGATACGATTGAACGATGTGCGGCTCCCAATCGGTGAGCCATTTTTCAGACGTGCAGAGGTGTGTGTGAACGAGCAGCAGGGCGAGGCGTACGACTTCCAGGCCATTCAAGACCGGTGGCTTCCGGTCTGGGAAGAACTGCGTCCATTTGAAGTGGACAGTTCAAGCGATGCGCCAAAGAAGTACGTGCTCGACATGTTCCCTTATCCCTCGGGTGACCTGCACATGGGTCATGCCGAAGCATTCTGTTTCGGCGACATCCTCGCCCGCTACTGGCGCGGACAGGGGTACAACGTGCTGCACCCCATCGGGTGGGACAGTTTCGGGCTCCCTGCAGAGAACGCCGCAATCAAGCGCGGCATTGATCCTCGTGAGTGGACCTACGCAAACATTGCGCAGCAGAAGGCGAGCTTTCGCATCTACGCCCCGAGCTTCGACTGGAGTCGCGTGCTCCACACGAGTGACCCAGAGTATTACCGCTGGAATCAGTGGCTGTTCCTGAAGATGTACGAACGCGGTCTCGCATACCGCAAGGCCAGCTGGGTGAACTGGGACCCCGTCGATCAAACCGTGCTCGCAAACGAGCAGGTGCTCGCTGACGGCACGAGTGAGCGATCAGGCGCGATGGTGGTGAAGAAGAAGCTCACCCAGTGGTACTTCCGCATCACCGACTACGCGGATCGACTCCTCGACGACCTTGACCAGCTTGAGGGCAAGTGGCCCACCAAGGTGCTGAACATGCAGCGCAACTGGATTGGACGATCGACCGGCGCTGAGGTTGAGTTCGAGATTGAGGGCCGCGAAGAGCGGGTGCCCGTCTTCACGACCCGCCCCGACACCCTCTACGGTGCGACCTTTATGGTGGTGGCTCCCGACAGCGATCTGGCTGCTGAACTCGCTGCCAGCGCATCTGACGAAGCGCGTATGCGTTTTGAGGAATACCTCACCGCCACGCAAAAGCAGAGCGAAATTGATCGTCAAAACGCCGACCGCGAAAAGACGGGCGTGTTCCTCGACCATTTCGCTATCAACCCGGTGAATGGTGAACGGATCCCCGTGTGGGCCGCTGATTACGTGCTGGCCGATTACGGGCACGGTGCAATCATGGCGGTGCCAGCACATGACCAGCGAGATCTTGACTTCGCGCGCAAATATGAACTCCCGATTCGCGTGGTGGTCGAGGTGACTGACGAAGACGGTGCACCGCTCGAGGATCCCGCCGTCAGCGGCGTCGCAACCACCGGCGACGGTGTGCTCGTGAACTCTGGCCCGCTTGATGGGCTCCGTAAAGACGCCGCCATTGCGAAGGCGATCGAGGTCCTCGAAGCGCGCGGCACCGGTCGCGCCGCGAAGACGTACCGTCTGCGGGACTGGCTGATTTCACGTCAGCGGTACTGGGGTACGCCGATTCCGATTCTGCACGGACCTGACGGGCAGATGCGGCCCGTTGATGAGAACCAGCTTCCCGTGACGCTGCCGGATTCCGCGGGACTCGACTTGAAGCCAAAGGGTTCATCGCCACTTGGAGCTGCCACCGAATGGTCTACGGTGATTGATCCCGAAACGGGGGAGCAGTGGACTCGGGACCCCGACACGATGGACACCTTCGTCGACAGCTCCTGGTACTACCTTCGCTTCCTCTCTTCGCAAGATGACACCCAGGCGTTTGATCCGGAACTTGCGCGCCAGTGGGGGCCGATCGATCAATACGCCGGTGGTGTGGAACACGCCATCCTGCATCTCCTGTACTCTCGGTTCATCACCAAGGTGCTGCATGACATGGGTTACCTCGACTTCGAGGAACCGTTCACCGCGCTGCTGAACCAAGGCATGGTGCTGCAAGACGGCGCGAAAATGTCGAAGTCGAAGGGCAACCTGGTTGAGTTCGCGAGCGAGCTGAAATCACATGGTGCCGATGCACTTCGGGTGACCCTGGCATTCGCTGGGCCACCCGAGGACGACATTGACTGGGCTGACGTGTCGGTGCAGGGCTCCGCGAAGTTCTTAGCGCGAGCCTGGCGGGTGGCCGCCGATGTGCAGTCAGATCCCGGCACCGACCCCGCTGGCGGTGATGTGGCTCTTCGCCGACACACCCATCGCCTGCTGCACGATGCCCCCGGACTGGTCGAGCACTACAAGTTCAATGTGGTCGTCGCTCGCCTGATGGAACAGGTGAATGTGACCCGAAAAGCCATCGATTCAGGGGTCGGCGCAGCTGATCCTGCGGTGCGCGAATCGGCTGAGGCTATTGCCATCATTCTGTCGCTCTTTGCGCCATATGCCGCGGAAGACATGTGGGCGCACCTGGGGCACCAGCCGACGGTTGCCCTGCAGACCTGGCCCAAGGCTGACCCATCGCTGCTCGTCGAAGACGAGATCACCATGGTCGTGCAGGTTGACGGCAAGGTGCGCGATCGACTGACCCTGCCAGCAACGGTGAGCGAGGCTGAGGCGGAGGCCGCGGCACGCGAGTCCGCGGCTGTTGCTCGAGCGATCGGTGATCGCGAGATTGTCCATGTGATCGTGCGTGTGCCAAAGATTGTTAGCATCGCGACTCGCTGATGGTCGTTGACCGAGCGCCTTCTCCGTCACCTGAGCCTCGTCCGCGGGAACTCGGTGACGGGTCTGCGCCCGAAGGGCTGACGATCCTCGTACCGACCTACAATGAGGCAGACAACATTGCCGAGCTGATGAGCCGGATCAATGCGACCGTGGTCAACGATGAACGGCTCCACGGCATGCCCGTTGAGGTGCTGTGCGTGGATGACTCCACCGATCACACCCCTGACGTCATCGCTGCGGTTGCGCGTGATTCTGCGGTGCCGTTGCGGTGTCTGCACCGGGAGACACGCACTAACGGACTCGGCGGAGCGGTCATCGCCGGCGCTCGACTTGCTCGGTACGACCGTTGTGTGGTGATGGACGCAGACCTCCAGCACCCGCCCGAACTCCTCGGCACACTCGTGGGGCGTGCCAGTCAGGGCGACGTCGA
>CAZJOZ010000086.1:0-5380 GCA_964547775.1 uncultured Leucobacter sp. | reverse complement strand
AGGAGGCAGGGGCTCACGAGCACGACGGTGTGTGGTTAGCTTTCGAGCACAGCGTTCAGCACGTCTCGCAACTCGGTGGCTTCTTCGTTATTGACTGAGACCACCAAGCGGCCACCGCCCTCGAGCGGCACACGAACCACGATCACGCGGGACTCTCGCACCGCTTCCATAGGTCCATCACCGGTCCGGGGTTTCATTGCAGCCATTGCATCTCCTCTGTGAGTCGTACCCCTATTCTATCGGGCTCAGCGCTTGGCCAAAATGTCAGCAGTGTTCCGCTTCGTTCAACCATGATCGAAGTGCCCGGTAGTGACTTCTGATTTGGGCCAGCGGCACCCGTTCGTCATCGGCGTGCGCTAACAGCGGGTCGCCTGGCCCGAAATTGATCGCGGGGATGCCGAGGGCAGAAAAACGGGCGACATCGGTCCAACCAACCTTTGCGGTTGGTTCCCCTCCGACCGCTGACACGAGGCTTGTGGCGAGCGGATCGTCGAGTCCTGGGCGTGCGCCCGGCGCGCGATCCACGATCTTTACTTCGTCTGCGTCTGCAAAAAACTCCCGCACCCGCGCTTCTGCCTCGGTTTCGGTACGGCTCGGTGCGAACCGGTAGTTCACCTCGATTTCGCACAGGTCAGGGATCACATTGCCCGCTACCCCACCGGTCACCCGCACTGCGTTCAATCCCTCGCGGTAGTCGAGACCGTCCACGCGCACTGTTTCGGGCTCGAACTCACTGAGCCGCTGCAGCGCGCCTCCTGCCCGATGTATGGCGTTCACGCCCATCCAGCTGCGAGCGGAATGTGCGCGTCTCCCCCGATAGGTCACCTGAGCCCGTAGTGTGCCGTTGCAGCCGCCTTCGATCCTTGCGTTGGTGGGCTCACAGAGGATGGCCAGGTCCGCCGCAAAGAGCTCCGGCGCGGAACGCAGTGTGCGACCAAGCCCGTTGAGGTCGCTCGACACTTCTTCGTGGTCGTACCACACCCAGGTCACATCGACCGCGGGTTCGGTGAGTTCAAGTGCGAGCGCAACCTGCACCGCAACGCCCGCCTTCATGTCTACGGTGCCCCGCCCCCAGAGCGTTGCTTCTTCGAGGGTGCTGTCGTCACGCGCAGCGCTCCCCTCGCTGACCTGGTCACGATCCGCATCAACAGCGGTGTCGCCTCCCCCGGTGAACCATACGGGCAGATTCTCGTGCACCGGAACCGTATCGAGGTGGCCTGCGATGAGCACCCGTTTCGCTCTGCCGAGTGAGGTGCGCGCAACAATCGTGTCACCGTTCCGGGTTACCACCAGGTGTGGGGCCCTCTGTTGCAGCAGCGCAAGAATCGCGTCAGCGATCCCCCGCTCATTCCCGGAAATCGACTCAATATTGCACAGTTGAGCCGTCAGCGACACCACGTCGGTCGGGTCGAGTTCGACGTGGTTCGCGAGAGGGTCATGCACCGCATCGGTCACCGTTGTGAATCGATCTGCCGAGGATGGTTCTGAGGAAATGCTCACGCTATTACCCTAGAGGAATGACACATACTCGCATCGCTTCTGGCATTGGTCTCGCTACAATCACGACGGGCGGTGCCGTGCTCGATGCGTGGTTTGCGAAGCCGATCCTTGGCCCACTTGACGATCAGGCCGGGCTTCCACCGCACATTCTTGCCATGCAAGGGCACGACGCACAGCGCGATGTTGAACTGAAAGCGGTCAGTGTTGACATTGATCTGGATCAGGCGCCCGCGTCGGTCGAGGACGCGTACTTGCGGTTGCATCTCCTGTCGCATTGCCTCGTGCAACCCAACACCATCAATCTTGATGGCATTTTTGGAGTGCTTCCTCTCGTGGCCTGGACCACTGCGGGACCGATGCTTCCTGACGACTTTTCCGCCCGTCTCCCCCAACTCAAACGCGCGGGAATCACGCTCGTCGGCCTCGATAAGTTTCCTCGGCTGACCGACTATGTCGTCCCCAAGGGCGTGCGTATTGCGGACACGTCGCGGGTGCGCCTTGGCGCCCACTTGGCTCCCGGCACGACGGTGATGCATGAGGGGTTTGTGAACTTCAATGCGGGCACACTCGGCGCATCCATGGTTGAGGGCCGCATCTCGCAGGGTGTCGTCGTGGGCGATGGCAGTGATATTGGTGGGGGTGCGTCGATCATGGGCACCCTCTCGGGTGGTGGCACGGAGCGGGTATCGATCGGCGAGCGAGCCCTCCTGGGAGCAAACTCAGGGATCGGGATTTCCATCGGCGATGACTGCATTGTCGAGGCTGGTCTGTATCTGACCGCCGGCACCAAGGTGCAGCTGCTCCTCGGCGAAAGCAGCACCTTTGAGCCGGTTGAGCTCAAAGCGGTAGAGCTTTCAGGGATGCCTTCCCTCCTGTTCCGCCGAAACTCTCGCACGGGCGCGGTGGAGGCGCTTCCCCGCGCTGGGGCAGGAGTGTCACTCAATGCGGCGCTTCACGCGACCAACGACTGAGCGTCCCTAGCAGAACGACCAACCATCGAGCGGCCGACGGCACCGCGTCGTGGCCTCTGAGACGGTTCACACCGTTTCAGAGGCCCACGTGCCTCGTTTAGCGGTTGAGGTGACGCTCGGTTGAGCCGATGTACAACTGCTGTGGGCGACCGATCTTCGTCTGCGCGTCCTCGTGGGCTTCGCGCCACTGGGCGATCCAACCGGGGAGGCGCCCGATAGCGAAGAGCACGGTGAACATGCGAGTCGGGAAGCCCATGGCCTTGTAGATGACGCCGGTGTAGAAGTCGACGTTCGGGTAGAGCTTGCGCTCCTTGAAGTAGTCATCTTCGAGCGCGATTTGCTCAAGCTCCTGCGCGAGGGCAAGCAGTGGGTCGTTCACTCCGAGCTCGTCGAGTACCTTGCCAGCGCTTTCTTTCACGATGCGGGCGCGAGGATCGTAGTTCTTGTAGACGCGGTGTCCGAAGCCCATGAGCTTCACACCGTCTTCCTTGTTCTTCACCTTCTCGACAAAGGCTTCAACGCCCTGGCCGCTCTCCTGAATCTGCGCGAGCATGTCGAGCACGGCCTCGTTCGCGCCACCGTGCAGGGGGCCGGAGAGCGCTGAGATGCCAGCGGAGATCGCGGCGAACATGTTGGCGCCAGTCGAGCCGACGAGACGCACCGTGGAGGTCGATGCGTTCTGCTCATGGTCGGCATGGAGAATGAGCAGCTTATCGAGAGCATCGACAAGCACCGGATTCATCTCATACGTCTCAGCCTTGTTGCCGAAGTTCAATCGCAGGAAGTTTTCGACAAAGCTCAGGTCGTTCTTCGGGTAGAGGAATGCCTGACCGATGGACTTCTTGTGCGCGTAGGCCGCCAACACGGGCAGCTTCGCGAGGAGCCGGATCGTGTTGACTTCAACGAACTCGGGAACGGCGGTGTCGAGTGAGCTCTCATAGTAGGTCGACATGGTCTGAAGGCCGCCCGACAGCACCGACATGGGGTGTGCGGTGTGAGGCACACCTTCGAAGTAGTAACGCATGTCTTCGTGCAGCAGCGTGTGTCGACGAATCTCGTCGTCGAATGCGGCGAGTTCTGACTCGCTGGGTAGTTCTCCGTAGATCAGCAGGTAGGCGACTTCAAGAAAGCTTGAGGCCGCTGCGAGCTCTTCAATGGGGTACCCGCGGTAACGCAGAATGCCCTGTTCACCATCAATGTAAGTGATGGCGGACTTGGTTGAGGCGGTGTTTACAAACCCGTAATCGAGGGCGGTGTACCCGGTCTGACGAGTGAGGGTACTGATATCGATTGCCGGGGTGCCGTCGGTTGCGTTCAGCAGCGGAAACTCAGCCTCGCGTCCGGCTACGGTCAGCTTCGCGGTTGCGTTCTGGCCAACAGTCGATTCGGTCACGTCGTCTCCTCATGGGTTCGTTGCGTCGGGTGCTCAGGGTGCGAGCACACTTGACCAGCTTAGCCCGTGCGCGGGTGCCGATGGCCACAGATTTCGGGTGTGAAGCAGCAAAATGTATTTCGATATCAAAACAATTTACGTTCACCCGACCGGGATCATGGGTCGGTCAACGGCGTATTCGTTCGACCGCGTGTGCAATATGGTCGTCGGGTGCGGTGAGAGAGAGGCGCACGTGCTCCGGTGAGTGGTCGCCGTAGAAATGCCCCGGTCCCACAATAATTCCGAGGTCGGCGAATGCGCCGACACTCTGCCACGCATCTTCTCCGCGGGTGACCCAAAGGTAGATCCCGGCTTCGCTGCCATCAATGCGCCACCCCGCTGCTTCGAGCGCGGGAACCAGCAGGTTGCGGCGCGCACGGTATCTCTCGCGCTGCTGTTGCACGTGCACCTCATCACCGAGGGCGGCGATCATTGCGGCCTGCACCGGTGCGGGGGTGATGAGTCCCGCGTGCTTTCGCACGGTGAGCAGTCGCGCAATCAGTGACTCGTCGCCTGCGACGAAAGCGGCTCGATACCCTGCCATGTTCGACTGTTTGCTGAGCGAGTAGGCGGCAAGCACCCCTGCATGGCTGTCACCAACGACGCGAGGATCGAGCACTGACGGGATTGGCTCGTCGTTCCACGGTGCCTCCCAACCGAATTCGGCGTAACATTCGTCGCCAACGATCACCGCATCAAGTTCGCGCGCTCGCGCCACGGCGGCACGCAGCGATTCAATTCCCAGGACACGGCCGTCTGGGTTTGAGGGTGAGTTCACCCACACCAGTCGGGTGTTCTCGGGCCACTGTGCAGGATCATCTTCGGCCACGGCTTCTGCGCCGACGAGCGCAGCTCCCATCGCGTATGAGGGATAGGCAATGCGCGGATGCACCACTGCCTCCCCGGGCCCGATGCCGAGCAAGAACGGTAACAGGGCGACGAGTTCTTTCGATCCGACGGTGGGCAGCACCGCAGAGGGCGCGACAGTGACGCCGCGCCGCCTGGCGTACCATGCGGCGATGGCTTCGCGCAGCGCTCCGCTTCCTGCGGTTGCGGGGTAGGCGCGAGCATCAGCGTGTACGAGTGGGGAAGCGATCACGTCGGGCGCTGGGTCGACTGGTGAGCCAATCGACAGGTCGAGCGCACCCCCGGGGTGTGCGGCAGCGCGTTCGCGGTAGGGTACGAGTGCATCCCAGGGGTAGTCAGGAAGTTCGCCTCGTAGGGTCGGCATGCGCGGTTATGCCTGGGGCGGCAGTGCCGCGACGATGGGGTGGTCGAAATCGTACACGCCAACTTTGGCGGCGCCGCCTGGCGAACCGATCTCGTTAAAGAAGTCGACGTTCGCGGTGTAGTAGTCGGCCCACTCTTCGGGCAGGTCGTCTTCGTAGTAGATCGCTTCGACGGGGCATACCGGCTCACATGCACCGCAGTCGACGCACTCGTCGGGGTGAATGTAGAGCATGCGGTCGCCCTCGTA
>CAZJOZ010000085.1:0-5482 GCA_964547775.1 uncultured Leucobacter sp. | reverse complement strand
GGAGGTTCGTTGGTGGCTCTCAGGCGGAGCTGCGCTTGATCGTTGGCTCGGCGCTCCGATTCGCGAGCGACGCAACATCGACGTGAGCGTCGTCAGCAGCGATCTGCGCGCGCTGATTGATGCACTGCCAAACGGATATGACGCGTGGGCAGTGCGCGACGACGAGCTCGTGCCATTCGGTGCGGTCGCTGAGGGCGAGGAGGCGCAGCCGGTGCTCGTGCGCGACCTGTCGCAGAACGCATGGGTGCTGCGTATCAACGCCGAAGATGGTTCGCCGAGGGCATGGATCTACAAGCGCGATCCTCGTCTGCAGTTGCCGTGGGACCGAGCCGTGCTCGACCTCGATGGCATCCCCACCGGCGCGCCCGAAGTGCAACTCGTGTGGAAGGCGCTGCGCCCACGCCCCGAAGATGACACCGATAAAGATGCGGTGGTCGACCAACTGTCAGACGAAGCGCGGGCGTTCTATGAGCGGGCGATTCTGTCGATTCACCCACACTCGTCGTGGGCCATTCATGTGCGCAGCCCCTTCGCTCCGGCAAAGGCAAGCTGGAACCGTACGAAACGCAGGAACGAGGAGTAGGCGCGCAGCGACCGCCGGTTTCGGCGAGCCCCTAGCCCTTACGCTCCCCAGACGTCACAGGTGCCGGCCGAATTCGTGGGTCATCGGTCACCGCTGATCGGTCACCGGTCACCGTTCAGTCGTCATCGGTCACCGATGCCTGGGTCGGCGCTTGGCGTTCGTGAGCGATCCGCGCGTTCTGACACCGAATCCAGCACGACTTGGCGGAACCATTTCTGCGTGGGCGAGAGACTCGCCTCTCGCTTCGTGTACAGGGAGACCGGGGTGCTCTGCGCGGGCCACGGCAGATCGTAGATCGCGAGGCCATCGAACCAGCCACGGAACACCTCGGCGACGTGTCGGGGCAACAGTACGACCAGGTCGGTGGCGAGCAGCACCGTCGGAACGGTGGCGTACTCTTCGACGGTTAAGGTGACCTGGGACATCAGGCCGTGCTCGGTGAGCACCTGCAGCGGGAACACGTGGCCGCCGCGCGCAGACACCCGCAGGAAGTGACGGCCAGCGAACATGTGCGGGCTGGTTGCGGGGAGTGGGTGATGGCTCGCGCAGAGTGCAACATACTCGACGGAACGCACGTGGGAACGCCACAGCCGTGGGCTGCCGATCATCGTCACGGTCATGGCGAGGTCGAGGGTGCCGCGGATGAGGCCGTCTTCCACCTGGTCAGAGTCGAGTCGCTCGACCTGCAGGTGAGGCCGTGCTGATTGGCGTGCAAGTGTCGTCATGATGGGCGGCAAGAACGTTTGCTCACCGATTGAGGTGAGCCCGAGCACCAGTTCTCCGCTGAATGACGCTGGTTCGAAGGGACCGGAATCGTCAATCGTTGCCTCAATTTGTGCGAGTGCCTCGTGCAGGGGGCCATAGAGTTGGCTGGCTTTGGCGGTGGGCACCATATCGTGCCCCTCGCGCCGAAAGAGGTCGTCCTGAAAACGCTCTCGCAGCCGTTTCAGGGTGTAGCTCACGGTCGGCTGCGTGACGTGCATGCGCTCCGCGGCCGCCGTGACGCTGCGCAGCTCATACAGCACGACGAAGGTGCGCAACTGGTTCAGATCGACATCCGCCATGTATTGATTCTATCTATGGAAGTTGTTCTCTCAATCTATTCGACTAAATACGGGGCGCGACCTACCATGAAAGAACAACAGCGCGGATTTCCCGCCCGAGTGACAAGGACGACACCCCGTTGATTATTGACATTCACGGCCACTACACCACCGCTCCAGAGCAAATGGGAGCCTGGCGCGATCTGCAGATCGCTTTTACGAAGGGGCAAGGCGAAGCGCCTGATCCTGCGGCCCTGAAAATTTCTGATGACGACATTCGCGAGACGATTGAGGCAAATCAGCTGCGCCTGATGAACGAGCGCGGGAGTGACCTCACGGTCTTCAGCCCACGTGCGTCGTTTATGGCACACCACATTGGTGACATCGAGGTTTCACAGACCTGGTCACGTATCTGCAACGACCTCGTTGCGCGGGTGGCAGAGCTGTTCCCTGATCGCTTCATGATGGGCGCCATGCTGCCGCAATCACCCGGCGAAGATCCAGCAACGACCGTGCACGAACTCACCCGCGCAGTGGAGGAGCTTGGCGCCGTCACCGTCAACCTCAACCCCGACCCGTCAGGCGGTAAGTGGACAGCGCCTCCCATCACCGATCGTTCGTGGTACCCGATCTACGAGAAACTCGTTGAGTATGAAGTGCCGGCCATGGTGCACGTGAGCGGCACGTGCAAGCCCGAGGTGTTCCACACCACTGGCGACCACTATCTCAATGCTGACACCACGGCGTTCATGCAGTTGATTCGCGGGGGCGACACCCTGTTTCAGGATTTCCCCGAGTTGAAGCTCATCATTCCGCACGGCGGAGGCGCGATTCCCTATCACTGGGGCCGGTTCCGTGGCCTCGCGGCAGCACTCGGCAAGCCGGAGCTTGAGGAGTACCTGCTCAACAACGTGTTCGTTGACACCTGCGTCTACCACCAGCCGGGCATCGACCTGCTCACCGATGTCGTGCCCGTTGACAACATCCTGTTCGCGAGCGAAATGATTGGCGCCGTGCGCACCGTTGACCCTCGCACCGGCCACTACTACGACGACACCAAGCGGTACGTCGACGCGACCCCGAACCTGACCGACGAGGAGCGCCTGCAGGTCTTCGAAGGCAATGCCCGCCGTGTCTACCCCCGACTTGACCGCGCGCTGACCGCCCGCGGACGGTAATCGTTCTGAGAGAGGAACCCACCCCAATGCGATTGAACAACCTCGGCGTCGTTCACACCAATATTCAACGCCCCGACCCCGAAGACGTCGCCCGCCTGTCGACGTTCGGCGTTGCCACCATTCATGAAGCTATGGGCCGCGTCGGCTTGATGCGCCCCTACATTCGCCCCGTCTACAAGGGCGCCAAAATGTGCGGCCCCGCAGTCACGGTGCTGCTGCAGCCGGGCGACAACTGGATGCTGCACGTCGCTGCTGAGCAGGTGCAGGCCGGCGACGTGCTGGTGGCCGGTTGCACCACCGAGAGCGAAGACGGCTTCTTCGGGGATCTGCTGGCAACCTCTCTCTCAAGCCGCGGTTGCAAGGGCCTCGTCATTGACGGAGGCGTGCGTGACGTCGAAGATCTCGAAAAGATGGACTTCCCCGTGTTCTCGCGTGCGATCAATGCCAAAGGCACGGTGAAGGCCACCCTTGGCTCGGTCAACATTCCTGTGGTGGTGGCGAACGCGCTCGTGAACCCCGGCGATGTCGTGGTCGCTGACGTTGACGGCGTGGTGGTCGTGCCACGCGAACTCGTGGGTGCGGTTGCTGACGCGAGCCAGAAACGTGAAGACAACGAAGCGTCGAAGCGTCAGCAGTTCCGTGAGGGCGTGCTTGGCCTCGACATCTACGGCATGCGTGAGCCGCTGGCTGCTGCAGGCCTCGAGTACGTGGAGGACTGAGCATGGCACACGGTGACACCACAGGGGGATTCGAGAAAACCCCAGGATGGCTCGACTGGTACGACGGGCCGACGAAGCCGACCTTTCAGGTTCCCGCTGGCGCAGTCGATGCCCACTGCCACGTGTTTGGCCCGGGCGAGCAATTCCCGTACGCACCAGAGCGGAAGTACACGCCCTGTGACGCCTCAGCCGAGCAGTTGTTTGCGTTGCGGGACCACCTCGGGTTTGACCGGAACGTGATCGTGCAGGCCACCTGCCACGGCGCAGACAACCGAGCGCTCGTCGATGCGCTGCAGCGCAGCAATGGGCGAGCTCGAGGCGTCGCGACCGTGCGCCGAGACGTCACTGATGCGCAACTCGCCGAATTGCACGAGGCGGGTGTGCGGGGGGTGCGTTTTAACTTTGTGAAGCGCCTCGTCGATCGGGTTCCGACGGACTCACTCGATGAGATCGTGGCGAAGATTGCCCCGCTGGGCTGGCATGTGGTGATTTATTTCGAGGCCGAGGATCTCCCCGAGCTCTACGATTTCTTCTCGGCGATTCCGACTGATGTGGTGGTTGACCACATGGGTCGCCCTGATGTGACGAAAGACCCGAATGGCCCCGAGTTTGAGCTGTTCATGCGTTTCATGCGTGAAAACCCAAATGTGTGGACCAAGGTGTCTTGCCCTGAGCGTCTGACGGTCACCGGGCCTCGCGCCCTCGACGGCGAGCAGCACGCTTACACCGACGTGGTTCCGTTTGCCCGTCGGGTGGTTGAGGAGTTCCCCGACCGCGTCCTGTGGGGCACTGACTGGCCCCACCCCAACCTCAAGGATCACATGCCCGACGATGGGCTGCTGGTCGATTACATCCCCCAGATTGCACCGACGCCAGAGCTGCAACAGCAGCTACTCGTCGATAACCCAACCCGCCTTTACTGGCCTGAAGGAGCATAATCATGGCACTCGATAAGCCGTACAAAGATATTCCCGGCACCATCATTTTTGATGCCGAGATGGCCCGCAAGGGGTACCACCTGAATCAGTTCTCGATGTCGCTGATGAAGCCAGAGAACCGTGAGCGGTACCTTGCTGACCGTGAAGCCTACCTCGACGAATGGCCCCTGACCGACAAGCAGCGCCAGGCCGTGCTCGACATGGACCTCAACGCGATGATGGCTGAGGGCGGCAACATCTACTTCCTCTCGAAGATTGGTGCAACTCACGGCCTCAGCTTCCAGCAGATGGCTGGTTCGATGACCGGTATGTCAGAGGCTGCATACCGCGACATGATGGTGTCCGGTGGTCGTCGCCCAGAAGGCGTTCGTCTCAAGGACCTCGACGGCTGGACCCCTCCCGCGAAGGGCGAGAAGGCTGAGACCATGCGCCCCGACGCGCCCGCGAAGTTCACCTCGGCGCTCTACACCTCCCATGTGCCGGCAATCGGTGCGGCCATGGACCACGGCAAGACTGAAGAGCCATATTGGAAGAAGGTCTTCGCCGGGTACGAGTGGACCCGCAAGTGGGCGAAGGAGAACACCCCTGACGTTGTCATCCTTGTCTACAACGATCACGCCACCGCATTCGATTCTTCGCTGATTCCCACCTTCGTGCTGGGCACCGGCGCCGAGTACCCGGTTGCCGACGAGGGCTACGGCCCCCGCCCGGTGCCCGATGTGAAGGGCTACCCGGAACTTGCCGCGCACATCGCACAGTCCGTCATTCAGGATGATTTCGACCTCACCCTGGTGAACGAGATGGTGGTTGATCACGGCCTCACCGTTCCGCTGTCACTCGTCTATGGCGAGCTGAGCCCCGAAGAGGAATGGCCCGTGCGTGTCATCCCGCTCGCGGTCAATGTGGTGCAGTACCCGGTGCCGTCGGGACGCCGCTGCTATGAGCTCGGTAAGGCGATTCGTCGCGCACTCGACAAGTGGGACGGCCCCGAGCTCAACGTGCAGATCTGGGGCACCGGCGG
>CAZJOZ010000084.1:0-5492 GCA_964547775.1 uncultured Leucobacter sp. | reverse complement strand
CCTCATCGATTCGGCGACTGTGGCATAGACAAATGTGTCTTCATGAAAAATAAACCACATCATTTGGTTAAGCAAGACGAGAAGGTAACCGTGCGATCACAATATGTGGCGAGCCCCCACCCGGTCGAGCTACCTGGGGCGCGTAATCCGTCGTCCGATGATCTCCTTCATGATCTCGGTCGTTCCGCCGAAGATCGTGGCAACACGGGAGTCCATGTAGTCGTGAGCAACCGGGTATTCCCGCATGAACCCGTACCCCCCGTGGAGCTGCAGCGCGCGCTTGATGACCTTCTGGTGCAGTTCGGTAACCCACCACTTCGCCATGGCAGCGGTCGCTTCATCAAGCGAATGGGTCGAGGCCTCGGCAATGCACCGGTCAACAAAGACCTGCGCAATCTCGATCTCTGTCGCGAGTTCAGCGAGGTAGAACCGGTTGGCTTGGAAATCTGCGATTCGTTGGCCGAAGGCCTGTCGGGTCATCGCATATTCGAGCGCATCCTGGTAGGTGGCACTCATACGAGCCATCGATGTGACCGCAATGTGCAAGCGCTCGACGGAAAGATTCTGGCGCATGTGCTTCCATGCTCCGCCTTCCACTCCCAGCACATTCGCACGAGGCACCCGGACCTGGTCAAAGTGCAGTTCCGCGGTGTCCTGCGCGGCAAGCCCAATCTTCTTGAGCGGACCCGTACGTGTAAACCCAGGGCTATCGGCTTCGACCACGAGCAGGCTGAAACCCTCTCGTCCCGCGTCTGGGTTCGTGCGTGCAACCACAATGAAGTAATCGGCGAGCAAGCCGTTTGAGATAAAGGTCTTCGCACCGTTCAACACGAACTCATCACCGTCGAGCAACGCGGTTGTGGTGATGCCAGCGAGATCAGACCCGGTGCCCGGTTCGGTCATTGCGATCGCGCCGACCTTCTCCCCCGCAATCATTGGCGCGAGCCAGCGCTCATTCTGCTCATCTGTTCCGAACTCGATGAAGTAGGGGGCAACCAGGTCGTTAAATCCGCACAGCGTCATCACGATCGCGGTGGCCCCAACCCGTGCGAGCTCCTCGATGACGATCGCATTAAATCGGAAGTCGTCGACGCCACCTCCGCCGAATCGCTCCGGTGCTGACATGCCGAGGATGCCGGTCTGGCCAGCTTTTGCGATCAGCTCTCGATCGACCACGCCCGCCTCAGACCATCGTTCGAGGTTTGGCACCACTTCCCTCTCGACGAAGCGTCGTACCACGTCTCGGAACTCGTCGTGCTCTTCTTCAAAAATGTTTCGAGAAAGAAATGATTGCATTTTTCAATGGTATCTCACCTCGACGCAATGATGAAGGAAAATGTGCGGACATCTCCCGGCCCGCATGACAAGCTGTACCCATGGCCAATTCGCCAAGCGGTGACTCAGTGATTGATCGCGTGACGCGCGTGCTCGAGACCTTCTCTGCCGAGCGCACGGTGCAAACCGCGAGTGAGATCGGGCGACGAGCCGGCCTGCCCAGCGCGACTGCGCATCGACTCGTCGATGATCTGGTCGCTGCCGGCCTCTTAGAGCGGGATGAGGATCGGCGCATCCGCCTCGGAATGCGCCTGTGGGAACTGGCCCTGCGGGGATCGATGGCGCTTCGGCTTCGACAAGCAGCGCTCCCTCACATGGAAACCGTGCAATCGGTCGTGCGTGAGCACACGCAACTGGCCGTCCTCGAACACAGCGAGGCGCTGTTTCTTGAACGCTTGTCACACCCAGACGCGGTGTCGAACATCACCCGCATCGCTGGCCGCCTTCCCCTCCATGCTTCTTCCTCGGGGCTGGTCTTACTCGCTCACGCCGATCCCGCGCTGCGAGAGCGCGTGCTGACGCAGCCCCTCAAACCGGTGGGGCCCGATACGGTTACCGACGCACAGACTCTGCGGCGCATGCTTCGGGACATACGACAGACCGGAGTTGCCGTGGCGCCTGCCTTCATTGAATCGGTCTCGACCGGCATCGCCGTGCCTATCCGCGAGCGAGGCGTGGTCGTTGCCGCGCTCTCCGTGGTTATTCCGCGAGAGCTTCCCACCGAACCCGTGATCGCCGCACTCCGTGAGGCTGAGCGACACATCGAGCACGATCTCGAACAGCTCCGGTAGCGCAGCGGCCGCCTTCGCATAAAATGTTTCCCGTTGAATAAGAAAAATTCACGGATGTGGTGGATGACTTGCACACTTGGCATATCGCATTGAGACACCACACTTCAGTCAAAGGAGACCGGCCGCTATGACCGTCAACCCCGTCACCCGAACCAGGGTCGCCATTGTAGGAGCTGGCCCCGCAGGTCTCGTGCTGTCACACCTCCTCCAGGAGGCCGGTATCGACAGCATCGTCGTGGACCAGCGCAGCCGTGAGGACATCGAAGGCACCATTAAGGCCGGCATCCTGGAACAGGGCGCCGTCGATCTTCTCGCCGGAATCGGCACCACCAGCCGGGTACACAGCCTCGGCGACCGCCACGATGGCATCGTGCTGGGATTCGCCGGCGAAACGCACCGCATTGATTTCCCTGGACTTACCGGGCGCAGTGTCTGGCTCTACCCGCAGCATGAGGTGCTGATTGATCTCATCGCTGCGCGACTCGCCGCCGGTCAACAGCTATGGTTCGAGGCGACGGTGAATAGCGTCACAGACATTGACAGCGCGACCCCACGGGTCCACGGCACAACCGCTGATGGCAAGCCCTTCACCATTGAGGCCGAATTTGTGGTGGGAGCTGATGGTTCACACAGCGTGGTCCGGCCAGTCGTTACCGGCCCGTCCCGCCAAGGTGGCTACTTCCGTGAATACCCCTTCGCGTGGTTTGGCATTCTCTGCGAGGCACCCAAGAGTTCTGAGGAGCTCATCTACAGCAACTCGTCTGAAGGCTTCGCGCTGATCAGTCAGCGCTCCGACACCGTCCAGCGGATGTACTTCCAATGTGACCCGACCGCAGATCCGAACGCCATGAGCGACGCGGAGATTTGGGAGACCCTGCAGGCTCGCACCCCGGGGACCGACCTGAAAGAGGGCCCCATTTTCCAACGTGACGTGCTCAGGTTCCGTAGCTTCGTATCGTACGAGCTCCGAAACGGTCGTGCTGCGCTCGTGGGTGATGCTGCGCACACCGTTCCACCAACCGGTGCGAAGGGCATGAACCTTGCGCTCGCCGACGTGATTCTGCTCAACGTCGCACTGCAAGAGTTGCTGCTCAACGGGAGTGAACGAGGCCTCGAACACTACGCCGAGGCTGCCTACAAGCGCATTTGGAAGGCGCAACACTTTTCATGGTGGATGACCAGCATGCTGCACCTCACCCCGGACGCCAGCGCCTTCGACCGCATGCGTCAGCAGGGCGAGCTGCGTACGGTCGTGGAAAGCGAAGCGGGTCGCAAGTATCTCGCTGAGGCATACACCGGCTGGCCCTTCGCAACGACGCTCTAATACCGCAGAAGGCACCACATGTCAGCCACCAAGTCCCCCACGGTCGTGCTCGTGCACGGCGCGTGGGGTGGGTCGTGGATCTGGCGACGCACGATCGAACCCCTGCGTGAGGCAGGGTTTCCGGTGCACGCCGTCACCCTCACCGGCCTCGGCGACCGCGCACATCTCCGACGCAGAGATATTACGTTGGGTACCCACATCGAAGACGTCGTCGCCCTCGTGACCGCTGAAGAGTGCCGCGAGGTGGTGTTGGTCGGACACAGCTACGGTGGGATCGTCATCACCGGGGCTGCCGATGCGCTTGCCGCCACCGACACCGCGTCCGTTCGGGGGCTCGTCTATGTCGATGCAATGGTGCCCCACCCTGGCGAAGGGTGGGGAGCGGGTCATCCGCCCGACATTGTTGCCGCGCGGATCGCCGCTGCCTCAGCGAACGATCATGCGCTCCCGCCACCTGATGTGTCCTCTGGGTTTGCGCTGAGTGAAGCTGACGCCGCATGGCTCAATCGACGCCATGTACCTCACCCATTTGGCATGTATCAAGAACCACTGCACTTCGATGAGGCCATGATCCGTGCCACAGAGCGCTTGTTCATCCACTGCACGAACCCTGCGTACCCGACGATCTCCCCGATGCGCACCCGTGTCGACGAGGAAGGGTGGCAGGTGCAAGAAATCGCGACGGGGCACTTTCCGATGGTCTCTGAGCCAGACGCCCTCAACCGGGCGCTGCTCAGGTTCCTCTCTGGCCTGTAGCCTCACACGCGTGCCGTAACGCCTTCTGGAGATGGCGAGTACGGCACGCATCCGTGTGTCGCGGGATCAGAACTCCATGGTTGCCAGCGTGTGGAGCAGGGCCATGTTCGCTCCCTCGAGGTTGTCGCTCTCGTCGAGGCTCAGCCCGTACCGCTGGTTGGCGGAAAGCTTGACGATGGTGGTGTTGGTCGTTGGGTCAACGTACACGAATTGGTTGTACACCCCGATCGCGGTGAAGGCGCCTTCCGACGTGTCGAGGGGAAGCCACCACTGGTACCCGTACGCAATATCTGCGAATTCTTCCTGAGCCGAGAGCTTGCACTGTGGCGCGGTTTGGCGCACCGAGTCTCTCACCCATTCGGCAGGGATCACCTGTCGGCCGTTCCACTCACCACCGCGTCGATACAGCTCACCAAGGCGGGCATAGTCGCGAGCCGTCAGGTTCAATCCGGCAAACGCCGCCTCGATACCCGAGCCATCGATGAGCCAGTAGCTCGGGTACTCGAATCCGAGTGGTTCCACCAGAACCTGCTGCATGTAGTCAGCAATCGTGCCGCCGGTTGCCGCGCGGATCAGCATGCCAAGCGCCTGCGTGTCACCGGAGTTGTAACGGCACACACTGCCAGGGGTCAGTTCTTTGTGCATGCCCCGCACGAAGGAGTCGAGGTCGCCCTGAGCTCCTCCGAGTGCGAGACTCAGCCCGAGCGCATCGGACTGTGGGTCGCTGTAGTCCTCGCTCCACCTGGCCCCAGAGGACATCAACAGCACGTTGCGAATCGAAACGCCGTCGTATGCTGAACCCTCTTCCACCTCGATGTACTCGCTGATGGGGTCGTCGATGCTCCGAATACGACCATCGGCTACGAGCTGACCAACCAGTGCTGACACAAAGCTCTTCGCAACCGACATCGACAGCCACTGCACATCACGGCCGCCTGTCCCGTAGTAACTTTCGTGTCTGATTTCCCCGTCGCGGATGATCAGGAGCGCGGATGTCGAGGTGCGTTCGAGGAGTGCCTGTACCGACTGCTCGCCCTCTGCCGTGCTGTAGGTGTCGGGCAGCGCAATCTGCTCTCCCTCTGGCCACGCGATGGGAGTAGCAGACGGAGACATTTCTCGTACCGGAATGAGGTTCTTCAGGTTTCCGAAGTGCTCACTCTGGCTCACTCCCGTGAACAGTCCGAGGTCGAGGATCGTCTTCATACGTCGTACTCCGCTTCTCTGCGTGGTTGAGTTCGATGCCTAGTTACGCACCACTCACCATTAAACCAAATTGTTTGGTTAAT
>CAZJOZ010000083.1:0-5535 GCA_964547775.1 uncultured Leucobacter sp. | reverse complement strand
TTCGTCGTCGCCGCTCATGCGCCCATCCTTCCAGGCGACATCGGCCTCGGCAAGGTACACCCACCATCAGCCGCCTTGTCCATGCCATGAACGATCACCCCTCGCGGCACAAGACAGGCTCTACTTCGGGTCCCCGTCAAACACTCGCCGGCTGATGACTTGCACGTCACGATCGAGGCCCTCGAGCTTCTTCTCGACACTCATGAGGCGCGCATCAAGCCCATCGAGTCCGACTCCGATCAGGTCAAACTTTGCATCAAACTTTTCATGCACAGTCTCAAACTTGACATTCATCTCGGCACGCAGCCCACCAAGCGAAGAATGCAATTCCCCACGCAACCCGCTGATAGAGGACGTGATCGTCCGCATCAACAGCGTCGTCATGAGCGTCATGCCGCCAAGCATGATCGCGGCGAACACCCCAATGAGCGTCCACACCTGCGGTTCGGTCATGATCTCCATCTCCTCAGTATCGCAGCGGAAAAGTCCAGCGCAACCCCTGAAACCGGGCAACAAGATCAGACTGCAACACACCCACTGAAACCCACCGAGTTATTCACTAATCAGCACAGATTTCCGACAAGACTCACCCTGTGCACGACGAATCAGGCCGAGCGAACCACTAGCCCAGCCCGCACAGCCTCAACGCGCCCTACGTTCACGCATAATCAGCCAGTACATGCTCAAAAATTCACTAAGGACAACATCTACTCGCTGATGAATGGCCAAGACGGAAAGACCATCACCATCACCAGCACCACACAACCCAAAAGGGGCCCGAGCGAATGCCCGAGACCCCTTCAGAGTGGTTCGTAGTACAGCGAAACCAGAAAACCAGCCCCTACGCCACCAAGCCGCGCAGCCCAGCCGACGACCCCCTACGCGATCGCGTCGATAATCCCGTTCAGCGTCGCCGACGGGCGCATCACCTTCGCAACCAGCGAAGGGTCTGGCAGGTAGTACCCTCCGATTTCGACAGGCTTCCCTTGCACAGCGAGCAGCTCTTCGACAATCGTCGCCTCATTCGACGTCAGCTGCTCGGCGATCGGGGCGAACACTGCAGCGAGCGAAGCGTCATCCGTCTGACGCGCCAGTTCTTGCGCCCAGTAGAGGGCGAGGTAGAAGTGGCTGCCACGGTTGTCGAGGGTGCCGAGCTTGCGGCCGGGCGAGCGGTCTTCTTCGAGGAAGGTGCCGGTTGCGCGGTCGAGGGTTTCGGCGAGCACGCGTGCTTTCGTGTTCCCGGTGAAGTTCGCGTAGTGTTCGAGCGACGCGGCGAGTGCGAAGAACTCTCCGAGTGAGTCCCACCGCAGGTAGTCCTCTTCGACGAGCTGTTGCACGTGCTTGGGTGCTGACCCGCCTGCACCGGTTTCGAAGAGCCCGCCGCCGGCGAGCAGTGGCACGATCGAGAGCATTTTGGCGCTGGTGCCGACTTCGAGAATCGGGAACAGGTCGGTGAGGTAGTCGCGCAGCACGTTGCCGGTGACGGAGATGGTGTCTTCGCCTCGGCGCATGCGTTCGAGTGAGTAGCGGGTCGCGTCGGCGGGCTTCATGATTTCGATGGTGAGCCCGTCGGTGTCGTGCTCGGCGAGGTAGGTCTTGACCTTTGCGATGAGGTTGGCGTCGTGTGCGCGTGCTTCGTCGAGCCAGAACACGGCGGGTGCGCCGGTGGCGCGTGCGCGGGTGACGGCGAGTTTGACCCAGTCGCGAATGGGCAGGTCTTTCGCTTGGGTGCCGCGCCAGATGTCTCCGGCTTCGACGTCGTGTGCGATGAGCACTTCGCCGGCCCGGTTCACGACTTCCACGCGGCCGGTTTCGGTGATTTCGAAGGTCTTGTCGTGGCTGCCGTATTCTTCGGCGGCTTGTGCCATGAGGCCGACGTTTGAGACGGTGCCGATGACGGCGGGGTCGAGGGGGCCGTTCTCGATAACGTCGTCGATGGTGGCTTGGTAGACGCCGGCGTATGACGAGTCGGGGATGACTGCGATGGTGTCGTCTTCGCTGCCGTCGGCGCCCCACAGCTTGCCACCGTTGCGGATGAGTGCGGGCATGGATGCGTCGACGATCACGTCTGAGGGTACGTGCAGGTTGGTGATGCCTTTGTCACTGTTGACGTATGACAGGCGGGGGCCGCGGGCAAGGTCTGCGGTGATTTCGTCGGCGATGACCTGCCCGCCGGGCACCTCGTTAAGGCCGGCGAGGATCGACCCGAGCCCGTTGTTGGGGGTGAGGCCTGCCGCTTCGAGTGCGGCTCCGTGCTTGTCGAACACGTCGGCGAAGTAGGCGCGCACGGCGTGGCCGAAGAGAATGGGGTCGCTGACCTTCATCATGGTTGCTTTGAGGTGCAGTGAGTAGAGCACGTCTTCGGCTTTGGCTTGTTCGATGGTGTCGGCGAGGAACGCGTCGAGTGCTTTCGCTGACATGAAGGTGCCGTCGACGACTTCACCTGTGAGTACGGTGAGTTCGTCTTTGAGTACGGTGATGGTGCCGTCTTCTGCGACGAAGCGAATCTGCAGGGTGTCTTCTTCGGGGATCACAACCGACTGTTCGTTGGAGAAGAAGTCGTCGTGGCCCATGGTCATGACCCGGGTTTTGGAGTCGGCCGCGAAGGGCTTGTTCACGTGTGGGTGCTTGCGCGCGTAGTTTTTCACCGATTGTGGTGCACGGCGGTCGCTGTTGCCTTCGCGCAGCACTGGGTTGACGGCGGAGCCTTTGATTTTGCCGTAGCGCGACAGGATGTAGTGGTCTTCGGTGGTTTCGGGCTCGTCTGGGTAGTCGGGAATGTCGTAGCCTTTGGCCTGGAGTTCCGCGATGGCTGCTTTGAGCTGTGGAATAGAAGCCGAGATGTTGGGCAGCTTGATGATGTTCGCTTCGGGTTCGGTGGCGAGGCCTCCGAGTTCTGCGAGTGCGTCGCCGACTTGCTGTTCGGTGGTGAGCTTTTCGGGGAATGCCGCGAGCACGCGGGCGGCGAGTGAAATGTCGCGGGTTTCCACTGCCACGTCTGCCGCGCGGGTGAACGCATCTACGATCGGGAGCAGAGATGCCGTCGCGAGTGCGGGCGCCTCATCGGTGTGGGTGTAGATGATAACGGGTTCAGTCACGGCGGCTATTTCTCCAAATCAAAAAAACGTCAGTATTTCTTCTCTCAGTTTAGCGAACTTACAGAAAGTATTTTGATATCGAGAGAGTTTGACCCTGCAGCGGTCTGCGATGAGGTCTTCACAGCAACAACTCCTCACATAAAGCAAGAATCACCGGCAAAGGATCACTGACGGCGCGCACCAGAATCAAGACCCCACCAACGATCACCCCGCGCGCAGAAGCACAAGAGACCGTGCGGACCCACTACTCCACGAGGTGCGCGTTGGCCTCAACCTGCTCGTAATACTCGGTGTAGTTCAGCTGCGACGCAGCAGCGCGGTCGATGATGACGGCCGCGTTCGGGTGCAGTTGCAGCGCGCTCGCGGGGCACATGCTCGACAGCGGCCCCTCGATCATCGCGGCAACCGCAGAGGCCTTGCCCTCGCCGTTGGCGACAAGCACGAGTTCTCGAGCCTCGAGGATCGTGCCGATGCCCTGCGTGAGCGCGTGCATCGGCACCTGCTCGAGCGAATCGAAGAAACGCGCGTTGTCGCGTCGCGTCTGGGGAGTGAGGGTCTTGAGCCTGGTGCGTGACCCGAACGAAGAAGTAGGTTCGTTAAACCCGATGTGCCCGTTGGTGCCGATGCCGAGCAGTTGCAGGTCCACTCCCCCTGCATCGGCAATCGACTGCTCATACGCTTCGCACGCGGCGCTGAGATCCGAGGCGAGCCCATCGGGCACCCGCACGAACGCGGGGTCAAGCCCGAGCGGCTCGGTGACTGAGGTGCGAATCACAGCGTGGTAGCTCTCGGGGTGTGCATGATCGAGGCCGACATACTCATCGAGCGCGAATCCGCTCACTCCGCGCAGATCGAGCGACCCGTCACGCACGAGCGCGGCGAGTGCCTCGTAGGTGCCGAGCGGCGATGAGCCGGTGGCAAGACCCAGCACGGCTGCCCGGCTATGCTTACGGGCTCGGTTCACGGCACGAACGATTCGGGCGGCTGCAGCTGCGGCAACATCTGCCGCGCTGTCGACGATGATGACTCGCATCGCTCTAGCTTAAACGCTTCTTTCCAGGGATCAGCTTCACACACTGCACCAGCCCCCAAAGGCTTGCACTCTGCGCGACTCACGCTAGCCTAAGTGTATGAGTGATCTCCGCCTAGAAGAACTGTCAGCGGCCACCATTGTGGCGGTCAACCGTCTGGGCCTGAAGCCGGGCCAGGAGCAGTTCGTGAGCCCTGTGTCGTACGCGGCCGCGGCCGCGGTGACGCCTGCCCATTCGGCGTGGCAGCGCGTGGTGCTCGATGGCGACCGGGTGGTTGGCTTTATTCACGGCAACTTTGACCCCGAGGCGCAGCAGGAGGAGTTCCGCGCCGCGCTGTGGCGCATCAATGTTGACGCTGACGATCAGGGCAAGGGCGTCGGCACGTTCGCGGTGAAGGCGCTCATTGATGAAGCGCGCAGGCGAGGCGTCGATCGTCTGACCGTCATTTGGGAGCGCGGTGAAGACGGCCCTGAGGAGTTCTTCTTGCACGTGGGCTTCAAGCCTGTGGGCGAGACGCCGTATGGCGAAGTCATCGGCGCAATCGACCTCTAAGCTGTAATGTCGCAGTTGAGGGGCGCGGGCCTCTCGGCTGGCGCAAAGGGTGTTGTTGTTTCCGTCACCTCATCGGTGACGTTTGGGGTGATCTACTTTCTCACCCCCATGCTCGAACCCATGTCGGGTGAGGCGGTGTGGGGTGTGCGCGCGCTCATGACGTTGCCGTTTGTGACCGCGGTGATTCTGGTCTCGCGCGAGTGGTTTCTCGTGCGTGAGATTGCGTACCGGGTGAAGAAGAAGCCCGTACTGTTGTTTGGCATCGCTGCGGCTTCGGTGCTGATCACGGCGCAACTGTGGGTGTTTAGTTGGGCGCCGTTGAATGGTCGTGCGATGCAGGTTGCGCTTGGCTACTTCCTGTTGCCGCTCGTGCTCGTGGTGGTGGGTCGCCTGCTCTACAAGGATCGCATGACGTGGTGGCAGTGGATCGCCGCGGGCGTCGCACTCGTCGGAGTGCTCTATGAACTCTTCCGAGTGGGTGGGGTGAGTTGGGAGACACTGCTCGTCGCACTCGGGTACCCCATCTATTTCGTGTTGCGTCGATCGATGGGCATGGGCCATATCGGCGGCATGTGGTGGGAGTTCATGTGCATGGTGCCGTTCGCCATCGTGGTCACGGTGGTCGCGTTTGCCGACGGGTCTTTGCTCGCTGCGAATTCGACCCTGTGGTGGTCGGCTCCTGGCATCGCTCTGCTTGCCGCGTTTGCGTTGCTCATGTATTTGATGGCGTCTCGTCTGCTCTCGATGAGCCTGTTTGGGCTGCTCAGCTATCTTGAACCGGCGATGCTGATGGTGGCGTCGCTGCTCATTGGCGAGAGCATCGCCCGCACTGAGTGGTTCACCTACGGCGCGAT
>CAZJOZ010000082.1:0-5854 GCA_964547775.1 uncultured Leucobacter sp. | reverse complement strand
CAATTGCGATGAGGTGGTCGTGCTGCGCTGCCATGCTTTGAGCCTACTCGCGCTGGGCGGGAGGGTCGGCGACCCCAAGTAGACTGGAGCCATGTCTGAGCACTTGCGTGTCGCGTCGGTCAATGTCAATGGCATTCGTGCCGCATTCCGGAAGGGTATGGGGGAATGGCTCGCCGGACGCGATATTGACATTCTGGCGATGCAGGAAGTCCGGGCTGATGACGAGCACCTCCATGACCTGCTCGGCGACAAGTGGCATATTCTGCATGACCCCTGCGTGATTAAGGGTCGCGCGGGGGTTGCGATCGCGAGCCGCGAGCCGGCCCTCGCCCACCGCACTGGCCTTGGCGGTGCGGACGTGCAGGAGATGGTGCAGTCAAGCGGCCGCTGGCTTGAGGCGGATTTCGTGCTCGGCGGCAAACCCTTCACGGTTGTGAGCACCTACGTGCATTCCGGCGAGGTTGATACTCCGCGGCAAGATGCCAAGTGGGCGTTTCTTGACGCGATGGGTCCGCGCATGAGCGAGTTGGCGGCTGAGCGTGAGTTCGCTGCAATCGTGGGTGACCTCAATGTGGGCCATCGTGAACTGGACATTAAGAATTGGAAAGGCAACGTGAAGAAGGCGGGCTTCCTGCCGCGCGAGCGTGCCTACTTCGACCGCTTCTTTGGGCCAGCGGGCGAAGCCGTCATTGGTGTCGACGGGTCAGAGGGAACCGGCTATGGCTGGGTTGACGTTGGTCGCCGCTGGGCTGGCGACGTTGACGGTCCGTACACCTGGTGGTCCAATCGCGGGCAAGCCTTCGACAACGACACTGGCTGGCGCATCGACTATCAGGTGGTCACGCCGCAGCTCGCCGAACGGGTGCTCAACTACACCATCGATCGCGCCGCAAGCTATGCGGAGCGCTGGAGTGACCACGCGCCTGTCGTGGTCGACTACCGCGTCTAACCTGGCCGCCAACCCGAACCATTTCCGCGCAGTGCGATTCGCACCGCACCGAGACGAGAAACTCCACACACATGAACGCACCGCACACCAAACCAGTCATCTTCAGTGGCATGCAGCCCTCGGCAGGCTCGCTGCACCTTGGGAACTACATCGGCGCGCTGACCCAGTGGGTCACCATGCAAGACAGTTTTGAGTCGTTCTTCTGCGTCGTCAACCTGCACGCGATTACGGTGCCGCAAGACCCGAAAGTCCTCGCAGAGAATACGCGAGTGACCGCCGCGCAGTACATCGCGGCTGGTATTGATCCAGCGAAATCAACCCTGTTCGTGCAGTCGCATGTGCCCGCGCACGCCGAACTCGCGTGGGTGCTGAACACGCTCACCGGGTTCGGCGAGGCGAGCCGCATGACCCAGTTCAAAGACAAGTCGCAGAAGCAGGGTTCTGATGCGGCTTCCGTGGGGCTCTTCACCTACCCGATGCTGATGGCCGCCGACATTCTGCTGTACAACGCCGACTCGGTTCCGGTTGGCGAGGATCAGCGCCAACACGTCGAGCTCACCCGCGACCTGGCACTGCGTTTCAACAGCCGATACGGGGAAACTTTTACCGTTCCCGAGGCACAGATTCAGACGGGCACCGCCAAGATCTATGACCTGCAGAATCCGACCGCGAAAATGTCAAAGTCCGCGGAAACCGATGGTGGTCTCATTAATGTGCTCGATGATCCTGCGGTGACTCGCAAGAAGATCATGCGCGCGGTGACCGACGCCGACGGCGTGGTGCGGTTTGATCGTGAAACGAAACCTGGGGTGTCAAATCTCCTCACGATTTACTCGGTGCTCAGCGGCCGCATGATCGAGTCCATCGAACGGGAGTATGAGGGGAAGGGCTACGGCGACCTGAAGAAGGGCCTCGCTGAGGTGGTCGATGACACGCTCACCCCGGTGCGCGACCGTACCAACGACCTGCTGAATGATCCAGCGGAACTCGATCGGCTGCTTGCGAATGCTGCGGATCGCGCCAACGAGGTCGCTTCTGCCACGCTCGGACGAGTGTACGACGCCATGGGGTTGCTGCGCCGCTAACGCCGCGACGCTTTACACTGGCTCTCATGACCGAACGTCGTGAGCGGCGCACCCGACAGCCGGGTGCCGTACTGGTGGTGATCGCTGAAATCGTTGGCATGTTCATGCAGTTGTCGCTGCTGGCCGTCGGTTTCAGCTACCTCCTGCTCGAGGAGGGAACCCTCGACGCAACATTGCGCCTCGGCGGATGGTGCCTGCTTGCAACGGTGTACCTCGCGGGAACGGTGCTGTGGCTGAACATTGATCTGCGCGTGCGCGCCGACGACCCCGCGATTATCCGACGCTTGTCGAGCATTGCGCCGGTGCGACTGTTTTCGCTGATTGTCACGTTTAGCGCCAGTGTCGTTGGGCTGGTCGCAGCCACTGACCTCATTCTCATTCGTGACGAAGAGCCTGACGATGCGAAACAGGTGTTCGAACTGTTCGCGGTGTGGGCGATGCTCGCCTCGTGGGCTCTGTTCCACTGGGGGTATTCCAGGATCTACTACTCGCACTATCACCGCGATGAAGCACGGCGGCCGCTGCGCTTTCCCGGCACCGAGAACCCCAGACTGGTCGACTTCGTGTATTTTGCGTTCACCAATGGCACCTCGTTCGCCCCCGCGGACGTGTCTGTCGCAACCACACGGATGCGCTGGACCGTTGTCTGGCACACGACCTTCAGTTTCTTCTTCAACGCCCTCATCATTGTGCTGACCATGAACACCATTTCGGGCGGGTTCGCGGGCCTGTAAGCCGCACAGGCTGCTCGGGTAACGATCGTGTTCCTGGCAGCGTTTCCCGCTCTGCTCACTCGCGCCCGCCATGATCCGCGGAACACTGCGGACTCATCAATAGAATTGCGGCATGAGCGATGACGCGAAGACCAGTGTGAGACCGCCGACCGGCCGCGAAACTCCGCAGCAGACACCGTCGACCTCGGCCACCGCTGCCTCCCAGGCTCGCGCAACCACCAGGCGTGCGGTCGGGGCGCTCAGCCGCACCCCGTTCGCGCTCATCTTCACTCTGACACTGATCGTCGTCGCTGCTATCAGCGGGGCCCTGTTTACCCCCGCTGAGGATGAGCCATGGTTTCCTCGTGTCGCCACCGGCATCCCCGCCTTCGCTGAGGGGCGCTGGTGGTCACCGATCACCTCGATGTTCTTCGTCGGTCAACCGTGGGTGTATCTCTTCGTCATTCCGCTCGTGTTGGGCAGCCTTGCCTGGGCAGAGTGGCGCTTCGGCACGCTGCGCACCATCGCCGTGTTTGTCGGCGGCCACCTGATCGGTGTCTTTGGCGGGGCCCTGCTGATCTGGCTGTCAATGCTCGCCGGATCAACCTGGGCGGCCCGCATCAGCGAACACTTCGACGTGGGGCCCTCGTGCGGCGCGATCGCCGCGCTCGTCTTCGCCATTGCTACCCTGCCCGCGCCGTGGCGCCTGCGTGCTCGGTCGCTCGTCATCGTGTGGGTCATTCTGTCTCTGCTCTACCTCGGCCAGGTATACGACGTGGAACACGCGGTATCGATGGTTGCGGCGCTCATCGTCAGCGGCAACATTCCCGCGCTCCGGCACAAGCGCAGCCGACCGACCGAGCGAGAGTGGCGCTTCCTGGCGTTCGCTGGCCTGGTGGTCATCGGCCTGATGCAGGTCTTCGATCTGCTGGTACCAATCGATGGCCCACTCGGAACCAGTGATCCGATCGCCTCCACCTTTGACGTGGCCATCGACCTCATCGTGATTCTGCTGGTCGCCAACGGCGTGCTGAAGGGATTCAGGGTCGCCTGGATCGCAACCTTCGTGCTTGCAGCGTTCAACATCTTGACCGCGGTCGTGCTGTTCGCCCTGCTGCCCCTCCTCATCGAGTTCGGTGCGATTGAACGCGAACGCGACGTGATTGGGTTGATCATTGCACCCACGGTGCTCTGGATCGGTGAGATCGCACTGCTCATTGCAAGCCGCGGGGCGTTCCGGGTGCCGCTGCGCCGCAAGAAACGGGTGCTCGATGCAGATCCCGCGCTGCCCGAGGATTCGCTCGCCGCGCTCCGCACACACGGGGGCAGCACGATCTCGTGGATGACGACGTGGCCCGCGAACAGCCACACCACACTTGCTGATGGCACGGCGGCGTTCCAGTCCCACGCGGGTGTCGCGATCATGTTGAGCGACCCGATGGTCTCGCCAAGCGAACGTGCTCGAGCCATCGAGGAGTTCGCGGGAGCAGCACAGCGAGCCGGTCTGGTGCCGGCGCTGTTCTCGGTCAGCCAGAATGCCTTCGACGCGAAACCCGCCGACTGGCGCTCATTGATCGTGGCAGAAGACATGATTGTGGACTTGCCCGGTCTGGCATTTACGGGCAAGGCGTGGGGGCCGGTGCGCACCGCCATCAATAAGGCAAAGCGCGAGGGCATCACGTTCCGCATGACTCGCCTCGTTGATGAGCCCCGCAGTGTGCTCGCCCAGGTGCGCAGCATCTCTGAGCAGTGGGCGGGAGACAAGGCGTTGCCTGAGATGAAGTTCACCCTGGGCACCGTGCAGGAGGCACTCGACCCCGAGGTGATGGTTGGTCTCGCGTTCAACGAGGCGGGTGACGTGCAGGGCGTGACCTCGTGGCTACCCGTCTACGGGCCGGGTGACTCTGCACAGGGAGTTCCGCGCGTCGTGGGGTGGACACTCGATGTGATGCGGCGAGCAGACCAGGGCTTCTCACAAACCATGGAGTTCCTCATTGCCTCCTCCACCCAGTATTTCGCGGAGCAGGGGTATGAGTTTGTTTCGCTGTCGGGTGCGCCGTTCATCCATCCGGAGGATCGCGAACTCACCCCGGTTGATCAGGTGCTCACCCGTATCGGTGAGCTGATCGAACCGATGTATGGGTTCCGCTCGCTGCACCGGTTCAAGCAGAAGTTCAATCCGCGGGCGGAGCCGCTCTATCTGCTGTACCGGGATGAGGGAGATCTGCCTCGCATCGGTATTGCTCTGACGCGCGCGTACCTCCCCGATGCGACGCTGCGCGACCTCATCGCGTCGGCTGCGCCGCAAACGTCGTGACCGCAGCCGACTGACCCCCACTTGACCCCCCACTGCGTGCGGAGCGCGGAGCCACAGGCCGGTGCGCCCCTAGTATTCGGTTCGCCCGGAGTTTTCACGCCACGCATCGAACGGTGCGACAGCATTTTCAAGTCGGAGTTCTGTCGCGACTTCGCCCTGATCAAGCAGCTCATAGAACGCACTGTCATCGAAGCCAGCCTGCGCGGCGTCCTCACGATTGGCGTTGAAATACACGGCGTCGACGCGCGCCCAGAGCGCCGCCCCGAGGCACATGGGGCACGGCTCGCACGAGGCGTACAGCGTGTATCCCGTCAGGGCGAAGGTGCCCAATTCTCGGCATGCCTGACGAATCACGCTCACCTCGGCGTGCGCGGTTGGATCATTTCCCTCGGTGACATGGTTGTGGTCCACGAAGACGCGATCGCCGTTAGTCTCTTTCAGCACCGCGCCGAATGGGCCACCGCCTGACCGTGCCGCAGCGGCGGCGGCTTCGGTGGCGAGGCGGAGGTAGTGCGCATGCGTCATGGGGTGCTCCTGGTCATACCTGACAACCTACCTCCACCTGCGGTGTGACCGACCGTTCACCGGGAATATTTCCCAGCGTTCCGCGTTGCAGTGAGCGGGTGTTCAGGGATCGGTGGGCAATGATTCTCACTGGTCACCGAACACCGGCTACAGTTAAGACTGTGTTCCGGGGTCAGTGAGAATCTGAACCGGCGGTGAAAGCCCGCGACCCTCGCACCCGCGAGGTTGAACCGGTGAAATTCCGGTGCCGACGGTGATGCACGAG
>CAZJOZ010000081.1:0-5949 GCA_964547775.1 uncultured Leucobacter sp. | reverse complement strand
GCCAGCACCGCATCTCGCCGCTGGGGCGACGCGCGACCAACTGCGACAGTTCGCGCGTGAAATCGACCAATTCCTCGGCAAGCAGGTGACCGCCGTGACCGTCTTCCGTGAGGGCAGTAAACCAGTCACGCACCTCATCTGCGCGCGAGACGACGCGCACTCCCTTCCCGTCGTAGCCGCCCCGTGCCGTCTTCACGACAGCACGGCCGCCGTGTGCGTCGAGAAACGCCTGCAGGTCTTCCTCATGCGCAACCGCTGCCCAGTCCGGAATCGGCA
The DNA here is from genome assembly GCA_964547775.1 of uncultured Leucobacter sp. GTDB lineage: Bacteria > Actinomycetota > Actinomycetes > Actinomycetales > Microbacteriaceae > Leucobacter. Next base: position 5,673 of record CAZJOZ010000081.1, on the reverse strand, counting down.
CCCCGAGCTCGGTGAGCTTCTCGCGCATCACAATCTTGTCTTGTGCATACTGCAGCGCATCAGGCCGAGGATGCACTGCCACCCCTCGAGCTTCCAGCTCGCGCAGAATCGGCTGCGGAACATGCTCGTGATCAAACGTCACCACGTCCACCGTTTCTGCGAACGCATACACGGTCTCGGGGTCGCGGTAATCACCGACGACGTCTGCAGCCCGCTCTGCGCTTGATCCCTCTTGCTCCGCCAGCACACTGATCCGAAGCCCCAAATGGATTGCAGGCGGCACCATCATTCGCGCCAACTGCCCACCACCAATGACTCCAACTCGAATGGTGCCCGCGGTGCTCTGATTTGCTGCCATGACACCATTCTCTCGCATTGCATCGGCTCTCTCCCCTTACATCGGCGCTCAGTGCGAAAAGCGATCCTGTGCATCGAACCGAGCTCAAGTAATTAGTTGACAGGAGTCAACCATTCTCATATAGTTGATTTCCATCAACCAATTCGTGGTGTCGATCGAAGCGGCACAGCAACTCTGAGCACCGACCACCACCACCCCGCCCCTGGCACAGCCAGACACAGAGAGACCCCAAAAAGAGCCCATGCCACACGCTTCACGCACTGACGACGCATCATCCTCCGCGTCACGTCAGGCCCCCCTGGTGCTGACCGGTCGAGCCAAGAACCTGGCTCTGGCCGGCATTTTCCTGAGCGCCTTCGTCTCCATGCTCTCGATGAACGTGGTGGGTACGTCGATGCCCCGCATCATCGCTGACATTGGTGGCACCCAGGCGACCTTCACCTGGGTGGTGATGGCAACCTCCCTGTCGTCCGCGATCTCCACCCCCATCTGGGGTAAGCTCGCCGACCTGATGAACAAGAAGGTGATCCTGCAGATCGCTTTGATCATCTTCACCCTCGGGAGCATCTTCGCGGGTATGGCAACCGAGCCCAACTGGCTCATCGGGTGGCGCGTTGCGCAGGGGCTCGGTGTTGGCGGCCTCGGCGTGCTCGGGCAAATCGTCCTCGCCGAGATTCTCAGCCCCCGCGAACGCGGCAAGTACATGGGCATTATGGGTGCAATCATGGCCATCGCCACGGTTGGCGGCCCCCTCATCGGAGGGCTCCTCACCGACACCATTGGCTGGCGCTGGAACTTCTACGTCGCCGTACCGGTCGCCATCGTCGCGATCCTCATGCTCCAGTTCACGCTCAACCTGCCGGCACCGGGCCACAAGATCAAGATCGACTACGCGGGCGCCGTGCTCCTGTCTGCTGGTTTCTCAAGCCTGCTCATCTGGCTCACCCTCGCAGGGAGCTCATTCGAATGGCTCTCCTGGCAGACCTATCTCATGGTCGGTGCGGGAATCCTCATTCTCATCGCGGCAGTGATCGTGGAACTGAAAGTCGAAGAGCCGCTCGTGCCCCTCGCACTGTTCAAGAACCGCACCTTCACGATGTCGGTCATCGCAAGCATCGCCGTCGGCATCGGCATCTTCGCAACAGTGGTCTACCTGGGCCAGTACATGCAGATTGCGCGCGGTCGCAGCGTGATTGAATCGAGCCTGCTCACCATGCCCATGATGCTCGGCGTGCTCGGCTCGTCAACCGTCGTCGGTCAACTCATCAGCCGCCGCGGTAAGTGGAAGTCATATGTGGTTGCCGGCGCAATCGCCCTGTTTGTTGGGCTCGTTCTCCTCGCCCAACTGCGCTCAGACACCTCCTTCTGGTACGTCGGCATCTCGATGTTCGTGCTCGGCTGTGGCGTCGGCATGACCATGCAGAACCTGGTGCTGATCGTGCAGAACACCGTGAATCCCCATCAGATGGGTGCCGCATCCAGTGCGGTGACCTTCTTCCGCACCCTCGGCGGAAGCGCAGGCATGTCGGTGATGGGAACCGTGCTCGCGCATCGCGTGACCGAGTACCTCGCCGAAGCCTTGGCAAAACTTCAAGCCACGAACCCTGAAGCACTTGCGGGGAGTGAATCGCTACTCGCCGGTTCCGTTCCGAATACGGCGACCCTCACCCCCGCGCTGCGGGCAGTCGTCGAGGAGGCATACGGACACGGTGTCGGAGATGTCTTCCTGGTTGCCGCACCGATCGCGCTCATCGGGATCATTGCCGCAGCGTTCTTGCCAAACATCCCCCTGGGCACACAAAACAATGCTCAGCGTCGGGCCGCAAAGGCATCCCTGAATACGGGGCAGATCGAAGTGGTTGATCTCGGTACGATCGAGGATGACGAGAACGACTCGTCGCGAGACGCGAGCGCATCGCCAGACGGCGGCTCGCACGGCAAGAACGACTCCTCACGTGACAGCGCAAGAAAGTAAGCACGGCAATGAGCGAACATGAGCGAGATGCACTGATCCCAGAGATCATTGGTGAGTTCTCGCAGGCATTTGCCGCCGCACGTAGCCGTTGGGCAAAATACGCAGAGGAAGCGCACCCGGACTTGCGAGGCCCCGCCTTTCTGCTTTTGCAGACCATTCAGCGGCATGAGCCAATCACCGCGACGGGCCTTGCCAACATTCTTGGCCAGGACAAGGCGATCATTAGCCGCCAGATCGCTACCCTGCGAGAGCTGGGCCTGATCGATGCAACCGTCTCAGAGCAAGACAAGCGTGTGACGTTGCTCTCCACGAATGAGGCATCACAAGAGGCGTTTGCCGGGCTCCAGGCGTACACAGCGGAAGCGTATCGAGCCCGTTTTGCCGATTGGAACGCCGAGGATCTCGAGCAGCTCCGCGCGCTCCTGCACCGCTTCAATGCGAACGCGGATGAACTCCGAGGTGAGGGCCCCGCTCGTCGCTGCGCTCGAGCTGCCGGAGCGCAACACTCCGACGCCCACCATCATGACCAAGGTGACCACAGGGACCACGAGACTCACGAGGAACACGAGGGCCACGAGAATCACTAGGCTCACATCACTGGAACCACAGGTGGCGCAGAGGCCTCAGGGGTCGAACAGAAGCCACAGTGGCTCAACAGGAGCCTCAGCGGAAGAAGCGACCTCAAGAATCACAGCCCTGAGTAAGCGTGCAAACCTTCGAAGTACACGTTCACCACGGTGTAGTTGAAGATCACTCCGCCAAAGGCGATGATCGACAGCCACGCTGAGCGAGTTCCGCGCCATCCGCGCGTCGCACGAGCGTGAATGAAGCCCGCGTAGAGCACCCAGATCACGAAGGTCCACACCTCTTTGGTATCCCAACCCCAGTAGCGGCTCCAGGCGCGTTCGGCCCAGATGGAGCCAGCGATGAGAGTGAAGGTCCAGAAGACGAACCCGATAATCGCCATACGGTAGGCCAGGTCTTCGAGGCGAACGGCAGTCGGAAAACTGCCCATGACCCGCATCGTCTGTGGCGCGTTCGCCGCCACCAGACTGTCGTGGCGGGTGCGCAGGAGCTGAAGCACCGAGAGCCCAAATGACAGCGTGAAGAACCCGACGGCGAGCACGGCAACCGAGATGTGAATGACCAGCCAGTACGTGTCGAGCGCTGGCGGCAGCGGCACAATCGGCCGGTAGTAATTCACTTTCGATACGCCCAGGAACAGCACCGCGAGGCCCGTGATGAGCGCGCCCAAGAAGCGCACATCCACGAAGAACTGCGACACGATGAAGATTCCCACCGCGGCGAGGGTCGCGGTCAACGAGAACTCATACATGTTTGCGTACGGCACGCGCTCTGCAGCAATCCCACGCAGCACCGTCGCGGCGGCATGGAAGATGAAGCCGAGAACGGTCAGTGAGAACCCGATATTGAGGGCACGACTGCGTTTTGCGGGAGCCTTCCCGTCAGCAGCCTGCGGCGAGGAATCACCGCTTCGATTTGCGAGATCAACCACGTAAAACACGAACGCGATGGCGTAAATCGCCATGGCCGAGTACAGGGCGATGGTTGAGTATTCTTCAAGGGATTGCAGCACGGCTCACTAGCTTAGTCGCCATTCGTCTGATGAGCCTGAATACGCGGGCGACCCGCAGGGGTCAGGCGAAACGTACCAGCGGGAAGCGCGCGAGCCACCCTCGAGAAACGTGCCCTCGGAAAGCGCGCGAAGTTCCCGCCTGAACCGTTCGCGTACTATTCCGTGCCGGCAAGAACGAGCGCGAAGGGGTATCGCGCTGAGCGGAGCAACGCACCATTGCCCCTGTACCGATCCCCGGTTTCGTATGCGGGGTCGTCAGAGATCACGACACGATTGTGCGCGTTGACCAGCGCGAGAGCACCTGCTTCGCGAATGAGCGGAAGCAGCACATCTTCGAGCGATGACACGAGAAGATCGGCGCACACCACTCCCGCAAATTCGCCGTTCAGCACGACCGGCAGCGAGGAGGTCACCGTGATCTCATTCGAACAGAGGTAATCAACGAACGGCCCGGCAACATGCCGCTCGCCCGTCTCGGCAGGCACGCGATACCACTCCAGCCGTTCAAGGTCGATCGCGGCCTGACCGGGGCCAAAGGTTGACGAGGCTAACAGCGACCGCTCGGGTCCCTGCCACCACGCCAGCGGGTTCCCCTCGGTGACAATCTCGTCGGTTGCGCAGTACCCCGCCCCGTACAGTGGTCGGTCGGTCGATTCGAGGATCGCGTGCGCGTCACGTTCGATGAGTGCGCACAGTTGCGAACCGGTCATTGAACCCTGTGTCAGTCGTTCCCCGAGCTGACACTGCAAGGTCGGCAGCCACGCCTCGAGCGGCGCAAACACCCCATCAAAGAATTCATCGATTGCAGCAATCAGCGCAGCCTGAGCACCGTGTGTGTCGTGCGGGCGCTGTGCTTCACGCAACTGACTCATCGTGTTTCTCCTCCCGATCAACAGCGTCCTCGCTGCTCCGGTACCTCTCAAGTGTTGCACGAGGATCACCGGTCGGGGAGTCCCTGAGGAGTTCGGTGCGCAAGTTGCCGAGCCACCGTACCGAACCACGAATGCTGCGTCGCACCACTGATCGGGCCCGGTGTACGTCACCCTCACGGATCGCGTCGATCTGTTCCAGCAAAGCATTGTGAGTGAAGCTGCGCTGTCGCGCATCAGTGTCTTGCAGGGCGAGCAGCGGAGTGAACTCCGTTTGCACGCGCACGTGCTCTGAGGTGAGGCGCACCGATTGGCTGAGGGCCGCGAGTTCAAGCTGGGCATCGGTGACGCGACGCCGCCACGCACCCGCATGCAGGTCGCGGGATTCCACCAAAACCCGTTGCACAACATCAAGTTCCTGAGGTGTGGCGCGCAGGCAGGCATACTCTGCACACGCCGCAACAATGACTTCGTAGTGCACCCCGAGGTCGGCTAACTCAACCCTGGGCATGGCCATGAGCGCTCTCGCGTTCACCTCTTGCACGGCGACGGGGCTTGAACGCACGAAGCTACCCCCGCCGCGGCCACGTCGGGTGACAATGATGCCTTGGTGGCGGAGCGACCCGAGCGCTTCACGTACGGTCACTACGGCGACACCGAACAACTGCGAGAGTTCGTTTTCGCTCGGCAGGCGCTCGCCCTCAACAAATGCTCCGGTGGAGATCGCCTGCAACAGCCGCGTTTCGACAAGCTCGGCGCGGCCTTCATCGCCAATGGGCGCGAACGTGGCCGTGCGTAAGCGACTCGACACGGAAGGGTTCGGCGGAGTGTTCACCGGCTCCTCCTTTCGGCTGACTGCGAGAGCGCTGACGAT
>CAZJOZ010000080.1:0-5953 GCA_964547775.1 uncultured Leucobacter sp. | reverse complement strand
GAGTGAAGCATTTGTCCAAGCGCTTCAGAGCACGACCGATCAACTACGAGATGGCCAATCGATCAGGTTTGCAGAGCTCAAGCTCGTCAGAATTCCGTTTCCTCCTATCGATGAGCAACGACTAATTGCCGACTACCTCGATCGCGAGACTGCAGAGATCGACGCGTTTGTTGCGGAGTCCGAAAAGCTCATCACCCTGCTGAACGAGCGCCGCGCGGCGGTTATCGAGAGTTGTTTCTTCGAGTTGGATGAGTTTGTTCAGATTCGCAGGCTCCGACCAATCGTCGAATCTGGAGTGAGCGTCAATGGCGAATCCGAGCCAGCTGATGTAGACGAAGTTGGTGTACTCAAGACAGCGGCAGTGTCCCGAGGATATTTCAAACCGGGGGAGAATAAGCGAGTCATTGACGCCGAACTTGATCGGGTCACCTGCCCAGTCAGGCAGGGAACACTCATCGTGAATCGGGCGAACACACCAGAGCTGGTAGGCCAGGCTGGGTATGTGAGCCAGGATTGGCCAAACCTGTATCTCTCAGATAAGTTATGGCAACTGGAATTTCCCGATACAGACGCCGCCTACGTCCATTATTGGATCCAGACCGAGCATTATCGAGGCCAAGTGCGGGCAACGGTGGTTGGGGCGAGTTCAAGCATGCAGAACTTGAGCTACTTGGACTTCCTGGCGATGCGTATCCCGATGACAACAAAGGCAAGTCAACGCGCAATCGTCACATACCTCGACGAACAAACCGCGAAGATCGACGAGGCCATCGCTACCGCTCGCGAGGCGATCGCACTGGCGAAGGAACGGCGGCAGGCGCTGATCAGCGCAGCGGTCACCGGCAAGATCGACGTGCGCACCGCTGCATAGCGCGGCAAAGTGAGACAAAATGAGACTCGTGTGCGCGAGATGGGGCTCAGCGAAACACGATTGGTGATTCGAGCCCAGCTGTACGGCTCAGAGAAGAGGCGACCATGAGCAAAATGACCCAACACCGTGAAATCGTGCTCGAACAAGAAATTTGCGACCACCTGCACGCACACGGGTGGCTTTATTCACCAAACGACAGCGGGTACGACGCCGAACTCGCGCTCTACCCCGAAGACGTGCTCGGCTGGCTCGCCGACACCCAACCAGATGAACTCGCCAAGGTTGTGCGAACAGGTGGCAGTGACGCCGAGCGGCAACAAGACGAGTGGCAACTGCTGCGTCGCCTGCGCAAAGTGCTCGACCTCGACCCAGCCACCAACGGCGGCGTGCTGCACGTGCTGCGCAACGGGTTTAATGAACGCACCGCCAAATTGCAGATGGCGCAGTTCAAACCCGCCACAGCACTCAACCCCGTCACCCTCGAGAACTACGAGAAAATGCGGCTGCGCGTCATGCGCCAGGTGCACTACTCAAAGAAGACCCCTGCGAAAAGCCTCGACCTGGTGCTGTTCGTCAACGGCATTCCCGTCGCCACCATTGAACTCAAAACCGACTTCACCCAGGCCCTCGCCAACGCAGAACAGCAGTACCGGTTCGACCGTGCCACCGCAGGCGAGCCGCTCTTCGCGTTCGGCCGCGGCGCACTCGTGCACTTCGTCGTGTCAAACAGCGAAGTCAAAATGACCACCAAGCTCGCAGGCCCAAAAACCAAGTTCTTGCCCTTCAACCAGGGCGACAATGGCGCAGCAGGCAACCCGCTGAACTCCGACGGCTCAGCCACCGCCTACTTCTGGGAAGAAATTCTGCAGCCTGACACCTGGCTCAACATCTTGCACCGCTTCGTGCAGTATCGCGTCGAAACAGAAACCGACCCAGACACCGGCAAGAAGACCCGCACACCGAAGCTCATCTTCCCCAGGTACCACCAGTGGCGAGCCGTCACCCGGCTGCTCGAAGCAGCCTCGACCGAAGGTCCCGGTAACCGCTACCTCATTCAGCACTCCGCCGGTTCAGGCAAAACGAACTCCATCTCGTGGCTTGCCCACCAGCTCTCAGGCTTGCACGCACACGACGAGAAGCTGTTCGACACCGTCATCGTCGTCACCGACCGCACCGTGCTCGACGCACAACTGCGCGAGGCCATCTGGCAGATCGACCACCAGCAGGGCCTGGTCGTGCCCATCACCGGTGACACCAACGAATCGAAATCGGCGCAGCTCACCCGGGCACTCACCGAGGGCGCGCCCATCGTGATCGTCACCATCCAAACCTTCCTGCCCGCGCTCGCACTCATTCAACAGACCGCGGCACTCCGCAACCGCACCTTCGCTGTCATCGCTGACGAAGCACACTCGTCACAAACCGGCACCTCGGCCGGCGCACTCACCACAGTGCTCACCGCCGAAGAGCAGGCAGAGCTCGCCGACGGCGGCGAGGTCGACACCGAAGCGCTGCTCGCCGCGGCCATGCAGAACGCCGCAGATGCCGCCAACATCAGTTTCTTCGCGTTTACCGCGACGCCCAAAGCAAAAACACTCGAACTGTTCGGCCGGGTGCCCGCAGACAGCGGGCCTGAAGCGGTGCCCGTCGCGTTCGACCTCTACTCAATGCAGCAGGCCATCGAAGAGGGCTTCATCCTCGACGTGCTCAAATCACTCACGTCATACCGACAGGCATGGAAGCTCGCCCACAACGGGGCCGACTACGACGAGGATCGCCCCGTCGACACGTCAGCCGCACGCAAGGGGCTCATGCGCTGGGTGCGACTGCACCCCACGAGCATCGCACAAAAAGTGGCGATCATCGTCGAGCACTTCAGAAGCAACGTCGCGCACCTGCTCGACGGCAAAGCCAAAGCGATGGTGGTGACCGGTTCGCGCCAAGAAGCCGTGCGCTACAAACACGCCCTCGACGCCTACATTGCTGAAAAGGGGTACACCGACGTCGCCTCGCTCGTCGCTTTCTCGGGCAGTGTCAACGACGACATTGTCGGTGAAGGGCTGACCGAAGCGAATATGAACCCCGGGCTGAACGGCCGCGACCTCGCCGACGCGTTTAAGCCATCCACCTACAACGTGATGATCGTTGCCAACAAATTTCAGACCGGCTTCGACCAGCCCCGCCTCGTTGCCATGTACGTCGACAAGAAGCTCGGCGGCGTACAGGCCGTGCAAACCCTCTCGCGGCTCAACCGAACCGCGCCCGGCAAAGAGCGTACCTTCGTGCTCGACTTCGTGAATAAGCCAGAAGAGATTCGCGAAGCGTTCCTGCCCTACTACCGTGACGCCAGACTCACGGGTGTGAGTGACCCGAACCTGATCCACGATCTTGCCGCAAAGCTTGACGCTTCGGGCCTCTACACGCTCGAAGAGGTGCGCGCCACCGCGGCCACGTTCATGGCAGGTGGCGGCAACAATAAGCTCTCGTCCACCACCTCGCCCGCCGTGCGCCGCTTCGCCGACCGGTGGCAGCAGGCGAACCGAGACGAAGACCAGGCCGAAACTGAGGCGCTCATTCTGCTGCGCCGCGATGTCGAACAGTACGTCAACTATTACGACTTCATCTCGCAAATCATCAACCTTGAAGACACGGACCTGCTCGCCCGGCAACTGTTCTTCAGGCTCATCAAACGACAGCTCGCCACCCCCGAAGACCGCGAAGCAATCGACCTGTCACAGGTCTCGCTGGTTGACTATGTCGCTCGAGAACAACAAACGGTTGCCATCGACCTCGGTGAGCAGGTGGGGCTCGACCCCATTCAAGCGGTCGGGTCGGGCATGATCCCCGAGAAGCACCGCGACACGCTTGAAGAGATCATTCGCATTCTGAACGAACGCTTCGGCGACGAGTTCGGCAACGGTATGGTGCCGAACACCCTGCGCACCGTTATCGACCAAATGGCCGCCGACGAGCGCCTCAAAGAGCAGGCACAAGCGAACACCGAGTCACAGTTTGCCGAAAGCACGTTTCTTGGGCAAGCATTTCTCGCCGCCATGCTCGGGGTGCGGCAAGAAACCCCGCAACTCATCGACCGGGTGCTTGCAGACGAACAGACGCTCAGCCTGCTGCAGCGTAAGATCCCCGCGATGATGTGGGAGTTCCTGAACAAAGCGGCGTAGCGGCTCGAGTCCTTTGCGCGTACGCTCGGAACATGTCAGCTCGCACCGTCACCCGAATCCTGCTCGGAAGCGCCCTCGTCTTCGCGGGGATCAGTCACTTCACCTTCGCCCGCGAAGAGTTTCAGGCGCAGGTGCCCGACGTCGTGCCGCTCGACCCCGACACCACCGTAGTCGCCTCGGGAGTGGTCGAGATCGGGCTTGGTAGTGCACTGATCCTTGCTCGAAAGCGCCGGGGTCTGGTCGGCATCATCGCGGCACTCTTCTTCATCGCGATTTTTCCTGGCAACATCTCACAGTGGTTGAACGACCGCGACGGCTTCGGGCTCGACACCGAGACGAAGCGTTTCGTGCGGTTGTTCTTTCAGCCCGTGCTGATCTGGGCTGCCATCTGGTCGACGCGCACGAAGAAGCGCAAGTAATTCTTCGCGACTCTGCAGATTCTATTGATCGCTCGCGCTGCTACTTCGTTGATTTATCAATGATTATTCAGGGATAAATGCAATTAACACCTATGGTGTATTGCAAATTCTTGCTACGCTGAGGCAGATCGGGACAAGAACGGAGCACCATGTTCACTCTGCCGCAGCCAGAGTTTGGTTCGGAGCTTGTTGACACGCTTTTCGAGATCGAACGCTTACGTGCTGGCATCGGCACGGGAACCACCCCGGTCGAAACATTCGTTGAGCTACATCATCTTTTCGATCTGGTGATGGGAGTGGTGTCGGCGCGTATCGAGGGAAATCACACCACCGTCTATGAGGCACTTGAAAGCGCGGAACGTGAGTCCGATGATTCTTTGGGTGACCATCTACGAGAAATCGCGAACATTACCGAAACCGCGCGCTTCATCGATAACTTGCCACCAGAGAGACCCATAGATCACGCGCTTATACGTGAGATTCACGAGAGAACCGTTTCTGGTCTTCGGCGCGAGGGCGATCCAACGCCAGGCCACTATCGCGACCGGGACGTGATAATTACCGGATCCGCTCATACTCCACCGACTTGGGTGACCATTCATGGCGAGATGTCGTCGCTTCTCGAGTTTGTGAATGAAGAATTTCCGCTGAAGCATCAGATGCTCCAAATCGCGCTCGCTCACCATCGGTTTGTCTGGATCCACCCGTTTCATAACGGCAACGGCCGAGTGTCAAGGCTCTTCACCTATGCGATGTTGAGAAAGACGGTGTTCGCGTCCCGAGGACATATTGCGCTGAACCCAACCTCCGTCTTTGGCAACGATCGAAGCAGCTACATCGCGGCATTAGAAACCGCAGATCAGCTTTCAGAAGCCGGAGATATCGCCTGGGCCACCTTCTTCGCGCGAGGTATTCGTGATGACCTCGCGCGCCTGCTGAAATTACAGCAGCATGAGTATGTAGTGAACGAGCTCGTATCGCCTGTTCTCCGCCTTCTCGAGGAAGAGGACATCATCGATATACAGACATTCAGTGTGTTGCAGCTGATCCTCGAGCGGGGTGTCGTCAAGGCGGGTGATCTCGCTGACGTGCTTCCTGGAACTGTAGAGCAGCGATCTCGGGTGATTCGAACGCTCATCAAGAGAAAGCTTCTGAGGCGGGCATCGGCCGGACCGCGCTTTTACCACCTCTCACTTTCTCGAGGGCCCATCGCAACTCGCTTAATTCACCGTCTTGATGATCTCGGCATGTTGCCAAGGATGCTTGCCGACGACTAAGCCTGCACGAGGGCCACGCGGCGCCCCTTGCGGCGCGAGATCCACACGGATCCGGCGGCGAGCAGCGCGAGGGCGAGCGCAATGCCGATGATGGTGACCACGACGCTCGCATAGCCGCCCGCGGCGCGGTGCGGGTCGAGAAAGCCGTAGGGGTACCACCACGCGTTGCCGGTCAGCGGGTCGGTGATGAGTTCCGCGCGCAGCATC
>CAZJOZ010000079.1:0-6073 GCA_964547775.1 uncultured Leucobacter sp. | reverse complement strand
TGCTTCGCTGCTCGGCGCCCGAGACCCATATGCAGCCGGGCCACCTCAGCGAGCTGGCCACCCATGCGCAGGGCGGGGTTAAATGTGGTGCCAGGATCCTGGTAGACGAGACCGATCTCGAGTGCCATCCGCTTCGGGTCATTCCGAGCGAGCAGATTCATGTCCTCGAGGCGGACCGTGTCTGCCTCAGCCTGCACTCCATCGGCAAGCAGCCCGGCAACCGCCATCGCCGTCATCGACTTGCCTGAGCCGGATTCGCCGACGAGCCCAAGTACGCGACCCCGGTCGATGGAGAAACTCACACCCTTGACCAGTTCGGTTCCGTTCGGAGCGTACACGTGGAGATCGCGCACCTCCACCAACGCTGCAGGGGCGGGCGCAATTGCCTCATCCTTCCGGCTGGGCACCAGTGAGGCACGGCGCTTGACCGCACGCAGGCCCGGATCAAGCGTCTGCGCGAGCCCATCACCGATGAGCATCGCCGTCACGCCCGCATAGATCAGCATGATCGACGGCGCAATGGCCTGCCACGGCTGCGAGTAGATCGCGGTCAGTCCGTCGCTCAGCAGTTGGCCGTAGTCAAATTCGGGGCTCTGCACGCCCAGGCCAACAAACGACAGGCTCGCAATCTCGAGCAGTGCGAGCGCGAAGCTCGAGGTGGTGAGTACCAGCAAAGGACCCGAAATGTTGGGGAGGAGATGACGACTGAACAGCTTCAGCCCGGGCACGCCGAGCAAGCGTGCCGTGGTGACGTAGTCTCGGTGAGCAATTCCGGCCACCATGTTCGAAGTCAACCTCGCGAAGGCGGGGATCCCGGCGAGGCCGATCGCGACAAGTGCTGGAAGCGACCCAGCGCCGAGAATCGCGGCCACGATCAGGGCAAGGACCAGCGCCGGAAACGCCACCGTAGCGTCGATGATCCGGAGTACCACCTCGCGTGGTTTGCGCGGTGCCAACCAGATCAGGCCACCGATGAGCACACCGCCGATCACCGAGAGCGCGGTCGCACCCGCCGCCATGAGCAGGGTGAGACGGGTCGCCACCAATGAGCGGGCAAGCACATCGCGGCCCAGCGCGTCTGTTCCGAGCCAGTGCTCCGGGCTCGGCCCCTGTCGTGACCCGCCGCCCATCTGTTCAGCAGCCTGGCCCAGGAAGATTGGCGCGAAGATCGCGATGAGGACCAGCACCCCGCCCAGAATGAGCCCGGCGGTCAACGAAGGGGCGAAGCGTCGGCGCCTACGCCCAGCGGCACCGGGGGAAGGTTTCACGACTTCCTCGGGAATATGACCACTATTTGTCAGCATCGTGTTAGCCACTGTGACCGCCTCCCAGGGTGCGCGGATCGATCAGACCAAGAATGATGTCGATCAGCAGGTTAATCAGAATTGCAAGCATGCCGATGACGAGAATGATGCCCTGAATAGTGGGGTAGTCCTTATAGATAATCGACTGCACCACCTCGAGGCCGAGCCCCGGGTACGAGAACACCGTTTCGATAATGATGGTGCCGCCAATAAGCCCCGCGAGAATCAGACCCGTGAGGGTGAGCGTGCTGGTCAACAGGTTAGGCAGCGCGTGCACCAGGTACAGTCGCACAGCTCGCAGACGCCTGCCGCGGGCGGTGCGCATAAAGTCCTGCTGGAGCACGGTGTAGGTTTCTTGCCTCACCACACGAGCGACCGCGAACGTCGGACCCAGCGCAAGCGCCGCAATGGGCAGCACCCAAAAGCCAGGTGATTCCACACCGCCCGCAGGAAGCAGGCGCAGCCAGATCGAGAAGATAATCACCAAGAGCGTGCCCGCAACGTACGCCGGGAACGAGGCGAGGAATCCGGCGACCGTTCCGAACACGGTGGAGAGCACCGCACGCTTGCCGCCGCGCGTGAGCACACCGACAATCATGCCGAGCGGAATGGCAACGACGATCACGACGGCAATGGATCCCAACGCCAGGAGCGCCGTGTACGGCAGTTTTGTTGCGATGATGTCCGTCACTGGCACGCCGTAACGGAACGACGTTCCCAGGTCTCCGCGGAACAGCCCGCCCACGAAATCAACGAACTGCAGCAGCAGCGGCTGATCCAGCCCAAGTCGTTCCCGCAGAGCAGCAATCGCGTCTGGAGTCGCGTTGGTGCCGAGCATCGCAATCGCGGGGTCGCCCGGAATGAGTGGCACGATCAAGAAAACACCCACCACGAGGAGCGCCAGCGAGAGCAAGAGGCCACCAAGCCTGCGGATTGCAAATGACACCCAATCAGAACGAAGCCATGCCCGTACAGATGGTGTGCGGTTCCCGCGTGTCACCGCCGCAATGTGTTCAGTAGAGTCACCCGGTCGGGGTACCGATGTCTGCGTACTCATCGTGTTTCGAGCTCCTTCACCAGGCGACGCTCCCAGCCGAAGACCGGCTCAAGTTGCGATGCCACACGAATCAAGAGTGCCTCATTGTATGGGCCTGCGACGAGTTGGGCCCCGACGGGGAGCCCTCGCTCATCGGTGGAGACTGGCAGCGAGATCGCGGGGAGTCCAGCGATATTCACCCACGCCGTGAAGGTGACCTGACGCGCTTCTGTCAGTCGCGCGGCATCAGGTGTCTGGTTCGCCTCGTCATACACGAGCCCCACCTCAGGCGTCGAGACGGCCATCGTCGGGGTGAGGAGCAGGTCGAAGTCTCTCCCAAATTGCGCGTTTACCCGACGGGTCTCGAGTTGCAGTTGCGCGGCGAGCGCCGCGTACTCGCCAGAATGATAGCGCTTCGCTTGTTCAATGCGATAGCGAATGTATGGGTCGACCCGTTCGACGTCTTCGTACGGTGCGGCGTACACGCTTGCACTGATGACCACATCCACAAACCCACGTCCTGCTTCAGGGCTGAAGAGGAATGGTTGCACCGGTTCAACGGTGTGCCCCAGGGCTTCGAGGGCGTGAGCCGCTGCCATGGCCGCCGCAACATTTTCAGGGTCGACGTCGAGCCCACTTGGGCTGTCAAGCAACAGGCCGATTCTCAGCTTGCCAGGGTTGGCGCCTGCCTCGACCCCGAATGGACGATCAGGGTCGGGCGCAGAGTACCAGGCAAGAGGATCACGGCCCGAGAGCATGTCGAGCGCCACCGCTGAGTCAGCGACGGTGCGTGTGATGACGCCCGAGGTCGTGGAGTGTTCCCATCCGCGGACCTCTGCGGGCACCCGCCCTCGGCTTGGCTTGAGGCCGACGAGTCCGGTGACGCTGGCGGGCACGCGGATCGAACCGCCGCCGTCCGATGCGTGCGCGATGGGGGCGAAACCTCCCGCGACTGCTGCGCTTGCGCCTCCGCTCGAACCACCGGAGGTGTAGGCCAGATTCCAGGGGTTTCGTGTCTTCCCGTGACGGGCGTTTTCCGAGGCCGTCAGCGGCCCGAACTCGGGGCTGTTTGACCTTCCCAGCAACACAAAGCCGGCATCCTCGAGACGCTGCACGTCGATGTCGGTCTCGGCGCGTGGTGCGTCAGACACCGCCAGAGAAGACATGGTGTTGGGCTGACCGGCCACGTTGCTCAGGTCTTTCACCGGCATGGGCACACCTTCGAAAGGGCCACGCGCGTCGCCGCGGAGCACTCGCTGCTCCGATTCTTTGGCGCGACGGATCACGTCGTCGCGATCAATCCACACAATGGCGTTGACCTCGTCGTTGCGGGCCTCGATCTCAGCGAGGTACATTTCGGCAACCTCGACGGGGCTCACGTCGCGGTTGCGAATGGCGGCGCCGATCTTGAGGGCCGAGTCTGCAGGATGAATCATCGTGATTCCTTTACTACGAAACGATCTGGAAGATATCGATGGTCGTGTGGGTGCCGAACGCTTCTGCGCGTCCCACGAAGACGGAGTGTGTCAGCCATTGGAGGTGTGGCGCGACGGTGCGGAACCGCGGGGTGGTCATGAACAGCCCCAGGGTCTCGGTGTCTGGTCCGGGTGCAATGTGGCCGATATTCACCACGTCGATCACGTCACCATCGTTGGTGCGAATCCAGTACCGTGCCTCCACGTCGTAGGCGCCGTCAGCCCGCTCCCTGCACCAGTCTGCGCCACCGGGCTCAACCGTGCCCTGAATGTCGCCACGCACCGTTCCGCCGGTGATAGGAATGATGCTCAGCGTGCCGTCACCGCGCTGTTCGATCGGCAGATCCGGTGCAACCTCGGCTACGACGGTGAACGCATATCGCAGCTCTGGGAGTTGCGGATTCAAGGACATCGCCCCACCTACTTCCTTGTCCATGGGCATTGAGGTTCTCACACGCTCAACCAAACCATTTGGTTTATCAATGATAGTGGATGACAACCGCTTTGGTGTCAAGCCCGAGAAGTCCCACACAACAAAACCGCTCCCCCGGGTGACGACGCCGACGGCATCGCTCCGAGGGAGCGGTTTCATTCGCAGTCACGCAAGAGCGCGACGGTGAGGGTTAGTTGCCCGTGATCCGGAAAATATGATCGTCGAGCGAACCACCGAGCATGTGCACCTGGAATCCTGGCCGCTGCACGTAGATGTACTTATCAACGATCAGCGGAGTCCCGTGCGATTCCGAGACAATCGTCTCAGCGGCTTCCTGCAGCACCGCACAGCGAGCGTCCTCGTCGGCGAGACCTCGTGCCTCATTGAGCAGTTCCGCGACGCCGTCAGCCTGGGTGCCGCCGATGTTGCCGCCACCCTCGAGGATGCCAGGACCAACGAACTTCACCAGCGGGCTGGAGAGCGAACCCAGGGCGTTCAGATCAGCGAAGACCGTGAGATCCCACGCATCAGGCTGGGTGTACACCGTTGAGATCCAGGTACCCACATCCACATTCTCAAGGATGACCTCGGCACCCGCAGCGCGGAGTGCTTCTTGCACGTACACGTTACCTGCGCCGTTGGTACCCACGATCTGCGGGCCAACCAAGCGAATGGTGACACCCTCAAGCACCGACGATGCGGCAGCGGGATCGTACGCGACTGCCCCCAGCTCGCCAGCAGGAACACACTGGGTCGAAGTGCTCACGAGCGTGGGCGAGATCTCGCCGAGGCCCTGCATGGCAACCATGTTGAACTCTTCACGGTCGATAGCCTGTGCAACCGCATTGCGCACTGCAGGATCGGTGAAGGGGCTGCCTTCACGCTCGTTGTAGATCAGGTAGAAGTCGCTAAACAGGAACGGGCTGACCTCGTAGCCTTCAAGTCCCTCGAAGCGCTCGATTGACTCTGGCATGATCTTTGCGATGTCAAGCTGGCCATCAAGAACCAGGTTTGAGGTTGCGGAAGTATCTGGCGACACGACAAATTCAACCTTCTTGGCTGGTTCGCCGTCGATTTCGGTCGTCCACTCTGGCCAGAAGTCGTAGTCCTCACGAAGCTCGTAGGTGTAACGCACACCTGCTTCGCTTGCGGTCTGAATGTACGGCCCCGACTCTGCACCGGGCACAGGACCCGCTGCGAGCGCCTCAAGGTCTGCAAGACCAGCGGGGCAGACGATACCGGTCGGCGCGGATGACATTGCCTGGGGGAGGTAAGCCCACGGCGTCTCCAGGTCGATCGTCACGGTACCTGCAGCGTCGTCAGCGGTCACCGATGGTGTCTGGCCCCCGAAGGTCTCCAGCACATACGACCCACCCGAGACGGCAAATGCGTCAAGAGAGTCCTTCACGACGGTCGGTGTGATCGGCGTCCCGTCTGAGCAGGTTGCCCCCTCGCGCAGCGTGAAGGTTGCAGAGTTCGGAGTTGCTTCCCAGCTGGCAGCGAGGCCGGGAACGAGCCCCGAGTCATCCTTGCGCACCAGGGTGTCAAAGCTCATGCGGGCCAGCACAAAGTCCGGCAGCGAAAGACCAACCATCGGGTCGAAGGTGGCCGGAATATCGATGGTCGCGCGGATCGTATCGGTTGGTGTGAATTCACTCTCCCCCGACGAACCGCCGCTCCCCGTACCGCACGCAGTGAGCGCGAGCGCTGCGCCCAAGGCAACCCCAATTGCTGGGCGAACGATTTTCTTTCTCATTCCTTCACCTAATTCCTCATCGATTCGGCGACTGTGGCATAGACAAATGTGTCTTCATGAAAAATAAAC
>CAZJOZ010000078.1:3287-6175 GCA_964547775.1 uncultured Leucobacter sp. | reverse complement strand
GCCAGGATGGCGCGAACGGCGTCGCGCCCTGCACGGTTCGCGCCCACGGTCGACTGTGAAGGACCGTAGCCGATCACGAACAGGTGCGGTTCGTCGACTGAGCGACCATTCGCGACGCGAATGCCACCCTCAGGGGTGCGAAGGCCAAGTGGTGCGAGGTGACGGAGCTCAGCACGAAAGCCCGTCGCCCACAGAATCGCGTCTGCGGGTTCGAGAGTGCCATCAGGCATGCGCACGCCGGTGGGTTCGATCCTCGTAAACATGGGATGACGCACCAGCACTCCCCGCGCTTCGGCCCGTTCGATCCATGGAGTACGGTGCATGCCGGTGACGCGAACGATGCTCTGCGGCGGCAGGCCCTGACGCACACGCTCTTCGGCCTCGGCGAGCGCCGCAATGATCGCGGGCTGGGTGAAGTGATCGACCCATTCGGGTTCCCTGCGAGTCACCCAGAAGGTGTCCGCGACGTGAGAAATTTCTTCAAGTAACTGTGTTGCAGAAATGCCAGCTCCCACGATCACGACACGTTGCCCCGCGAACTCATCGGCTGACACATAGTCGTGCACATGCAATTGACGACCAGCGAACGTCGCCTGCCCGGGATAGCTAGGCCAGTACGGGCGCGTCCACGTACCGGTTGCGTTGATGACGTACCGTGCGTGCCATCGGCCATGATCGGTGTCCACGTCGAAACGATATTGCGGGCTCTCCGTTTCTCCTTCTCCCTGTGGCTGGGGCTGTGGATGCGAAGGCTGATACGGCGGATGTGAAGGGCGATACGCCGGATACGACGGCTGATAGGACGGATATGCGTGGCACACCCGCTTCACCCGAACGGGCCGCTGCACGTCAAGCAGAAAGCGATCCTCGTAGTCGCCAAAATACGCAGGCAACACGTCTCTGCTCGCTGACTCGGGAGCCGCAGGTGGCACCGCATAGCCGGGTAGCTCATAAATGCCATTTATCGTCGCCATCTTCAGCGACTCCCACCGGTGTCGCCACGCACCACCTGGGCCGGCTTCAGCGTCGAGCACAATGAACGTACGATCGCCAGCGTGAGCGCGCGTTGCCGGCACAAATCCACGACGCTGCAAGTGGTACGCCGCAGAAAGTCCCGCCTGGCCGGCGCCGATCACGAGCACGTCGACCTTCCGCATGCTCAGTGCAACGCGCGCCGGTGGCGGGTATTCCTGCGAGAGTTTCCCTCTGTAGCCCTAGAAGGGAAGCTGCAGTGGCTCGTGCATGACACCGATCCAGTGGTCGGTCGTGAATTCCTCAATGGCCCAGTCACCGTTAAAGCGGCCCAAACCGGAGTTCTTCTCACCACCGAACATGACGTGCGCCTCATCGTTGACCGTAATGTCGTTGATGTGGGTCATGCCGGCCTTGATGCCTCGCGCAAACCTCACACCGCGCTCGATGTCACGGGTAAACACGGAGCTTGACAGCCCGAACACGGTGTCATTGGCCAGGCGCAGCGCCTCAGCCTCATCTGCAGCCTTCACGATACCGACGACGGGGCCAAAGATCTCCTCGCGGAAAAGCTCCATCTCTGGCGTCACATCAGCGAAAACGTGCGGCGCCACCACGCGACCCTCAATTGGTCCCGCAACGACCTCGCGCGCGCCCTCCTTGCGAGCCTGCTCGATTTTGCCGACCACGCTGGCAACCTGCTCGTCGTTGATGATCGGGCCAACAAAGTTCTGCGGATCGGTCGCTGCACCGTACGGGAGATGCTTCACAATCTCACCGAATGCGGCAATGAATTCGTCATAGATTGGGGCCTCAACGATGATGCGGTTCGCCGCCATGCAGATCTGACCCTGGTGCAGGAACTTGGCAAGCACGGAGGCTCGTGCAGCGAGGTCCACATCAGCGTCGGCAAGTACGACGATTGGTGCATTGCCACCGAGTTCGAGCGCGACCCGCTTCATGTACGCGCCGCCCACTGCGGTGCGGCCAACAGCCTGGCCGACCGGCGTGGAACCGGTAAACGAAATGAGTGACGGCGTGCGGTGTTCCACAAAGTAGTCACCGATCTCTGAACCGGCGCCCGGCACCACACTGAGCACACCGGCAGGTAGACCCGCTTCTTCAAAGACCTTCGCCAGCACGAGTCCGCCGGAGAACGGGGTGTCGGAGGCTGGCTTCAAGACGACGGCGTTACCCAGGGCAAGCGCGGGTGCGACAGAACGCTGCGAAAGAATCATGGGGAAGTTCCAGGGGCTGATCACCCCAACTACCCCCACAGGCTCGCGATAGATACGGTTCTCTTTGCCGGGAGTGTTCGACGGTGAAATACGGCCGTGCACGCGGGTGGGGAAGGTGGCAGCCTCACGGGTTGCATTGATGACCAGTTGGATCTCGACCCCTGCCTTCGCTGCCGTTGACCCGGACTCGACGGTCAACAGTTCAGCAATCTCGTCGGCGTGTGCCTGCAGGTAGTCAGCGGCGCGATTCAGCACGGCGCTGCGCTCAGCCGGAGGCAATGCAGCCCAGGCAGGCTGTGCCTCTTCGGCGGCGCGGTATGCTGCGTCGACGTCGGCCTGAGAAGCCTGACGCATCGTGCCGATCAACGCATTGTCAAACGGGTTACGGGTCTCGAGCACCCGCTCAGAGGTGCCCTCACGCCAGCCGCCGATGTAGAGCTGGTGAGGAAACTCGCGTGCAAACGCGGGCCCGGTCTGAGTGTCAGTCATGGTGCGGTTCCTTTCAGACGGCGGGTGATTTTTGCATCCGCGGCGTGGGTTGTCTATACACGATTGATGCTACTCCCGGCAAGAGCCAGAATTCTGACACTTCACTGGACTGTAAACGGCGGGAAGACAGGATCAGCAGGACTGCGAACGGTGAAAGACAGGATTACTGGGATACAGGATTACTGGGAT
>CAZJOZ010000078.1:1536-3187 GCA_964547775.1 uncultured Leucobacter sp. | reverse complement strand
AATTCGCGAAGCACCTTGCGATCAAGCTTCGACAGTCGGGGGAAATACAGACACGCTTTGCTTGCTCGATGGGGGCCGAGTGCTTCCATCAGGTCGGGCCACCGCTCGGCGAAGCCACTCACCAGGTAGATGGTGTGGCGCGCCGAACCGGGTGCGAACGCGAGCAGCGGAGCTCGGCCACTGTGTCCACTTTCGTAGCGGTACTCATACTCTCCGAACCCAATAATGCGCCCTGCCCACACCACCGGCTCTCTGCCACTCACCTCGGCGTGGAGCGCCAGCAGGTCGTCAACCTCCGCTCGGCGCGGTCCCGTCGCGCGATCTAACACGTCAACGATCGGCATATCAGACGGCGACATCGCCGGGGCCTTGGCTGCCATTTCAGACTCCTTTGATTCGGTCACTCAGGCTGTGGTGGTCACTCGGGCTGAAGTGGTCACTCGGGCTCTTGGGGTGGAGGACGGCTGGGTCGACTCGATCGTCTTGGTCGCTCTGGTCGTGTTGGCGATTCTGGTCGCTCTCGTCGTGTTGGCCGTCTCGGACGCTCACCAACAGACCAAACTCACGCTCAAGGTTCATGCGCGCTCGCGACTCCCAGAGGTCGCGAGCTGCGGTGGTGCGGTAGATCTGGGTCGTGCCGAGATAGCCTTGCAGAATCTCGGCACGACCCCGGCAAAATTCATGATCGGGAAGGTGCGCGTACTCGGCGCGCACCGCGGCGGTATAGCGTTCGTAACGACGCTCACTCGCACCAAAGATCGCAAGATCTGCGTCAAGAAGATGCGCGAACTGCGAGGATGACGCCCCGTTCTGCGGTTTCGTCGCCACAATTGCCGCGCCCACCTGATGCGTGAGCGCCGTGTCAAGACCATGTTGCTGCAGTGACTTCATTGCGAACGCCGCGGAGTCCTCTTCATCCGTTGCTGTTCCTTGGTAAATGGCATCGTGAAACCACGCAGCGAGCAAGGTCGTCGGCGCGACACGTTCCCCGCGTACCGCAAGGTGGTCCAGTGCGAGGAGCACATCCTCGAGGTGCACTTCGTCGTGGTAACGCCGGTGGGGTTCATTCCAGCGCGCGATGAGTTCATCGCCGAGATGCTGCCACGCCTCGAGTTGGCGCAAGGATCCCACCACCCCGGCCGCCGTGCCAAGCGCTGCCCACTCGGCTATCAAGTATTGCCGTCGACGCACCGGCCGCAGGGTGTCGCGGTCAATATGGCGCACTCGTAGACCGGAGTCTCGCAGCCGGTACACCACTTCACGCGCGTCGACGGCGAGCGCGCCCAGCTGAATCGCTTGGGCGTGGAGCGAAGCTGGCACGTCATAGTGGTCAAGGTCGAAGCTCCTGCGGGGCAACGCGAGCTGAGCTGCGAAGGTGTGTAGCTCGTCGTAGTCCTGGTCTGAGACCAGGTGGCTCCACAGCGTACCGTGTGCCGGCCACCGCGGCGGATCGATCAGAATCGCCATCTTTCCAGGCTAGCGGGCCATCGCCGGAAGAGCCCCTGCGCGATGCGCGTCCAAGCCCAGCCTCCATCGGGCGTTGATACTTCGGACCTCCCGATGGCCTGCGACTCGAGCGAACCCCAAACTCTTCAGCTCTTCAGCTCTTCAGCTCTTCAGCTCTTCAGCTCTTCAGCTCTTCAGCTCTTCA
>CAZJOZ010000078.1:0-1436 GCA_964547775.1 uncultured Leucobacter sp. | reverse complement strand
AGCTCTTCAGCTCTTCAGCTCTTCAGCTCTTCAGCTCTTCAGCTCTTCAGCTCTTTGCATGAAACACCAATGCGTTTACGCATAGGTGACAGAAGATTCAACAAAGAAATGCGTCGAAAATGAGAGACTTCCACAATTTTGAGAAATATCATTTGATCTGGTCTTTTTGCAGCGGATAACGTCCCTCAATGTCAGAGGTGTCTGATGGGATGGATCCATGAACGCACCACTGACACACGCGATGGACGGCATCGGGTCTCGCAGATCCTTGCCGTCAGAGAGTGCAGCCGATGTGCGCGAAATGTTCGAGGAATATCAGGCGTCACTCGCAGAACTCGAGAGACTGACAATCAAGTTGAATCGGCTCGACCATGCCCGTACCTCGGTTCTCGCTCGACTCTCCACACTCAGCGATCAGATCGCCATCATTGACGACCACGCTGATCACGGGGCGCTCATGCATCGCAGTACTGCGGCAGAGGTTGCACTGATCACCCGCACCGGCCACCTTTCCGCCACTCACCGCATGACTCATGCATCGACACTCCACGCCAGCTACCCCAACACTGCCCGCGCTCTGCTCAACGGTGCGCTCTCATTAGCCCACACCGAAGTCATTGTCAGCGCGGGCACCATCATCACAACGAGCGAAGCGCGCAGGCACTACGAGGCAGCAATGGTACCCCTCGCGTGTGAAATGACAGCGCACCAGC
The DNA here is from genome assembly GCA_964547775.1 of uncultured Leucobacter sp. Taxonomy (GTDB): domain Bacteria; phylum Actinomycetota; class Actinomycetes; order Actinomycetales; family Microbacteriaceae; genus Leucobacter. Next base: position 723 of record CAZJOZ010000078.1, on the reverse strand, counting down.
TCAAGCCACATGCGAAGCGCCTCGCCGAGGTGCACGCTGACCGCACGATCGACGAACGCTATGAAGACGCACGGAACGGCCGCGATCTCCGCATCACCAACCTCGACGACGGCATGGCCAAGCTCACCGCAACACTCGGCGCGGTCGAGGCGCACGCCATCAAAGACCGCCTCAGCCGCATCGCTCGAGTCGTCCGTCAAGATGAACTGCGCGGCCCAGACGAAACCAACACGCGCGACAGCTCCGCTCAGCCACAAGAGCCACCCGCTCAGACAGACCCACGCACCCACACACAGGTCGAGGTTGACGTCTTCGTCGAGCTTCTCCTCACCGGAGGGTGCAACGAGGCAGCCGCGCAACTCCCACACTCGGCGTCGGCAACGTTTGCCCGTCTGGCCGCTTCAGCTGGGTCATGCAACACGGGCACCGGCGACCCACTCTCCGCTATTACCGGTCGCGTGCAGGTGTCAGTACCCGTGTTCACTCTCGCCGAGTTACACGACCCCAAAATAACTCCCTACCTTTCACCCGCCGAACTCGCTGGCTACGGGCCGATCCCGCTTTCCATCGCGATGAGACTCGCCGGTCACAGCAGTTCATGGTCCCGCGTCATGACCCACCCAATCAGCGGTGCTGTGCTCGCTGTCGACCGCTACCAACCATCAAACGATCTGAGACGATTCCTCGGCGCGCGCGACCAACACTGTCGCTTCGTTGGTTGCA
>CAZJOZ010000077.1:0-6294 GCA_964547775.1 uncultured Leucobacter sp. | reverse complement strand
CCGAGGATCACCCCGAGTGGACCAAAACGCGGTTTTTCGCGGCGCGCCTGCGCAACCGCTTCAACGACCTCCGCGGGGTCAGTACCTTCGGTGAGCGCGACCCGCACAATATGGTCCACAGCGGCTGCCTGATCGAGTCGGAGGTCTCCGCCCTCTGCGGGGAAGATCGCGGTTTCTGCGGGGCTCTTGTGCGAATCTTCCACCATCACCAGCGTGGGCAGCACAAAGATGCGGAGGTCAGGTCTGCCGTACTGTGCGGCAATGCTCTGCAGGGTTTGCTGCACATCGCTCGTGGCCAGGGACGACGCGAGCAGGGCGGGGCCGATCGCGCCGAGCATCGCGATGAGGCTCGCACCGTCGGGACCCGCGGCCTGCGGCTCGTCCCGACCGAGCGCGCGAGCCGCTGCACGAATTCGCCCAAAAAGACCGCCCATTGCGACCCCCTCGTCTGTCAAAATTGCCACGACTTTTCCTACGGCAGTCTACGCTTACAGAGTGGGCCTGTGGGTCCCACCGCGCCACATCAACTCACGAAGGATCCTTATGTTCAGAGCGCTGCGCACCGGAGTGGCCCTGCGACTTCGCCCCGTGCTATTTGCGGTGCTCCTCGTCGCGGTTGCCGCTGCGGTGTTAGGGCTGAGTCAGGTGCTGATCGGACCAAATACGGCGACTTCGGGCTACCTGACGCTGCTGTTTTTGCTCTCGATTATTCGCGCGAATGATCTTCGTGCGCGTGTATTCTCTGTCTGCTGGTCGATTGCGGTTGCGCTGCTCGGGTTTGCCGTTGGCGGTGCGGGGCTGTGGATCACGATCCTCGCCCTGGTCATGGTCAGCCTCGTGCAGGGGTTCATCAGCGTGGGCGAGAGCATGCTCCTCACCCGTTCACCCGTGAACCTTCTGGCGTTTGCTTCGCTCGCCCAGTCGGGTGCTGAGGTGTGGCATGTGGTGCTCGGGTCGATCATCGGTGGCGCGGTGATCCTCGTGTTCGCCGCGATCATGCATCAGCGTGACAGCGAGGTGCACGTGTCGGTGCCCCTGCGTGCGCGACTCACGTATGGGGTGGCGGCGGCGCTGGGCGCGGTGGTGATTGTCCTGATCTGTGAGGGCATCGGATTCCCCTATGTCGAGTGGACGCTGCTCTCCTTCACGATTCTGCTCTCGGTTGGCGCGGATCAGCGAGCGTCACGCACTGTGCTCCGCATCGTGGGTTCGATCGCGGGCGCGCTGATCGCGGTTCCGCTTGCTGCGCTTCCTTCTCCGTTGCCTCTCATTTTCGCGATCGTGCTGTTGGTGCTTTGCGTCGCATACATGAATGAGGGGAACTACGGCATGTTCGTGGTGTGCCTCACCCCCGCGGTGCTCCTGACGAGCGCTTCAGATCAGTCACAGCTCATGCTTGGCATCTTCCGGTTGGAGTCTGTGGTGTTTGCGACGGTGATGGCCTTGGGTTGCGGCGCCGCGGCTCAGTCGCTGATCACTGCCGCGGCTCGTCGCCGTCAACGTGCCGCAACTCCCGAAGCGCCGTAACGTCGCGCATTGCGGCCTCCGCCACGTGTTCGTCTCGGCCCTGCGCCCGAACTGCAGACTTTACCTCGGCCTTCTCTGCGCCGTCTGCAGCTGCCTCGGCATTCGCCGTTGCTTCCTCTTTTGCGAGGCGATACACGCCGACAAAGGCGACCGCTCCCGCGGCGAGAAAAGCGAAGGTCGACCACATCGGCGCGCCTGCGGCCTCCTGCAGAATCGTGATGCCCAGCACGACGGCAACACCGGGATCGACGACCGTGAGGCCGGCAATGACCACGTCGGGTGAGTTGCAGGTGTGGGAGAACTGCACATAGTAGATCGAGAGTGCGGAAGCGATACCGATGCCGAGCACGCAGAGCAGGGTGAGCCACCCTTCACTGCCGAAGTGAAAGTGTCCACCCTTGAACATCGCTTCGACCCGCAGAATCACGGTCTTTCCGAGGGTGGCAACAAAACCGGAATAGATGCCGCCGAGTACGACGTAGAGAATCGGTGCGCGTTGCTGCTTCTTGCCAATCACGGTGATGAGGAGTGAGGCAAGCAGCACTGCGGCGAGGGTGACCAGCATTTCGATGAGCTGGCTGTCGTGAATCGGCTTCTGCACACTCACGATGGAAGCGACAACCACGTATGCCGAGACACCGACGAGGGTGATGAGAATTGCGACGATCACTCCCCGTGAGGGTTTCTTTCCGGTTGCCCACGAGGTAAACAGCGCCGTAAAGACGAGCGCGGCGACGCCGATGGGCTGGACGAGGATCAAAGGCGCGAAGGTGAGGCTGCCCATTTGCAACACAATCGCGATGCCGAAGAAAGCGGTGCCGGCAAGCCAGATCGGAGTTTTGAGTAGCTGCAGCATCGAGGCTGCGCCGTGGGCGCGTGAGGTCGCAATCGCCACGCCTCGCGACTGCCACAGGTTTCCTGCAGCGAGCACTGCTGCGGAGAGGAGCGCGAGTACCACGCCGAGCACGGGCATTGAGCCGACAACCATATTCACTCCTCGTCTCGTAGGGGCTCGCAACACTGATTGTTGCACGCCCCGAACGCAATGCGGGCACCCGCGCCTCGGCGAGTGCCCGCATGGTTACGCTGGGTGAGGCCTAAGCCTTCTTTTTCTTCCCAACGAGCGACTGGACCTCTTGCGAGATGGCCTTGAAGTCGTCCTGTTTGCGGGCCACCATCTCGAGGGCATTCATGCCCACGTTGAGCAGCTCATCGACGAGCTTGCCCGGATCGTGGAACTGCGTGCTGACGTTCCCGGCAAGTCCACCTTCGAGCTGAAGCTTGCTCACGAGGTCGAGCTTTTCGACCTTGCTGCCCTCGCTGAAGTCCACCTCATCGAAGTTGACCCACACCATACCGGGACGCTTCGTCGATTCGAAGACGTACCGCAGGTTTGTCGCGTCGAGCACGACCTGCCAAATGGTCTGCGATGCATCGGGCTTGCCTGGCTCTGGGGTGCGGAACGGCTGCGCCGCATTGCGGATAATGCTGAACATTGCGGCGATCGCATCGACCTGTGTCTTCGGCTGCACCTGGTGCTGCACGTAGAACGAGGCGCGAGCGAAACGGTCGCTCGCAAGGGTCGAACCGGGCAGCGGCTTGTCCCCGCCAAGACCCTCGACGGTCTTGACCAGTTCGAGCTGCTTGTCATAGGTCGGCGAGTTCGTCATGACCTGGTAGTCACGGCTGTGGTAGACCTTTGCGTTGCCGTCGGTGTACTCGATAATCGCCGAGTCGCCGGTCGCGTCGTTGATGGCGAGGTGCAGCGTGGGCACCAGGTGACCGGTGGGGTCGAACAGCTGTGCGATCTTGACGTTGTTCTTCTCAGTCCACTCAACTGCCTCGGCGACCGTAGCGAAGTTATCGAGGTAGTACTGCAGCCACACGGCCTGGCTCAGCTGCACATCATCGTCGCTGGGCTTGCCGTACTCTGACTCAGCAAGCCACAGAATGTGACCTGCGAACCCTTTTTCGTTCATGCCGTCGCAGGCGATGAGATCAAATGCGGTCGCAATGATGCTGCCGTACTTGGCATGCCAGGTCAGCTTGCCGTTGACACCGTCCTTGCGCTTGATGCCGCGTGGCATCTTCCAAAGGTTGGTGAGGAGATCCATGTGGAAGTCCATGTTTCGCCCGATGATGACTGATCCGTTGGCGTCGGGCCAGACTACTCGTGTGCACATATGCGTTGCACATCCTTTCTGTGGTGTCTGCGTCGGCACCAAGACGGTGCTGGCAGGGGATGGAGATACGTGTGATGGAAAGTTATGCGGTGCCGGAGGTCGCGCCCAATGATGCGGTGCGACGGTTCCAGCTGAGCTGGGGAAGCACGATGGCGGAGGCCAGGAAGAAGCAGATCGCACCGATCAGGGTGCCCCAGTTTGCGAGACCTGCGTTCTCAATGTCGCCATTTGAAAGCACGAAGGCCCCAACCGCCGACACCCCGAACGCAATGCAACCCAGCATGTTGATATGCGCTGCCCACCATTCAGAAGTGCTCGCGCCACGCAGGTTTCCGTGCTCGCGGTAGTAGGCGACGTACACAAACGAGGCACTCACCAAGAAGGCAACTGACCCGCCTGCGTCTGGGTTCCAGACCAGCTTTTCTTGCGCTTCCACGGTGTGTGCGGTCAGCGCAGCACTCGTGCTGACGTTGAAGAGAATGGTGCCAACACTCTGGATCGCAGCTGCGAGCCAGACCGCGCGAAACATGATACCCGGGGCGTAATCGACGGGCACCACCGCTTTGCCGCTGAGAATGACCTGCATCAAACCCGCCGCGGTAAAGAACCATGCGCCGATAAAGCACAGCAGGTTGGTCCAATTCGAGTTGCTCGAATCCAACATTCCCACGAAGGTGCCGATCGCGAAGAACGATGAACCGATCATGAATGACCAGCTCTGTTTCGTCAGCGTCGGAACCAGAAACGGGGTGCGGCCCCGGTGAGGAATGGTTGCCTGAGGTGTCGTCATACGTCTCGTACCGTTCAGTGTTCGTCTCGATGTGCGCTGCGCGAGCCACGCACGAGTCGTGCGCCGGAGTGGTGGGCGGTCTGGCGCGAGGCCACAGCCGCCCACCGTGAGCTCCTAGTGCGAGAAGCTCGTGCGTGCCTTTTCCCGCGGAATCGGTGCGTCGAGGTTCTCGAGGAAATCAACCTCTTCCTTGATCGCGGTGAGCAGCTGCTCCGCGAGGTCGCGGCTGAGGCCGAGGCGAACCACGATGCGCTGCACAACCAGGTCAGCCATGTCATCAGGCATGGGGTACGCAGGCACCAGCCATCCGCGCATGCGCAGACGATCGGCGAGGTCGTACAGATCCCAGTTGCGGTCACCCTTCTTCAGCTTCCAAGCGAAGACAGGGATGGTGTCACCCTTGCTGACGAGATCGAAGGGGCCGAGCTTTGCAATCTCGGAGGACAGGTAGGTTGCCACGTCGATGGAACCCTGCTGCACCGCGCGGTAGCCTTCGCGGCCAAGACGCAGGAACTGGTAGTACTGCAGCAGCACCTGTGCGCCGGGGCGAGAGAAGTTGAGTGCCAGGGTCGGCATATCGCCACCGAGGTAGCTGACGTGGAAGATCAGGCTCTCAGGGCAGACTGCCTTGTTGCGCCACACCACCCAGCCCACACCGGGGTAGACGAGTCCGTACTTGTGACCCGAGGTGCTGATTGAGTTCACACGATCAATCTTGAAGTCCCACTCGAGCTCCGGCTGGCAGAACGGTGCGACCATTGCGCCTGATGCGCCGTCGACGTGAATCTTGATGTCGAGACCGGTTGCTGCCTGGATCTCATCGAGCTTCGCGGCGATCTCCTTGACCGGCTCGTAAAGGCCGGTGTAGGTCTGGCCGAGGATTGCGACCACACCGATGGTGTTCTCGTCGACGTACTTCTCAAGCTCGTAGCCATCGAGCACCAGGTGGTCCTCGGTGACGGGCACGTAGCGTGCTTCCACATCCCAGTAGTTGCAGAACTTCTCCCACACGACCTGCACACCGGCGGAGAGCACCAGGTTCGGCTTTTCCGTCGACTTTCCTTCGGCCTTGCGACGCTCCTGCCAGAGACGCTTCAGCGCCAGACCACCGAGCATGCACGCTTCCGACGAACCAATCGTCGAGGTGCCGATCGTATCGTTGGTGTCGGGCACGTTCCACAGGTCGGCGAGCATACGCCAGCAACGATCTTCGATCGCCGCAGTTGCGGGGTACTCGTCTTTGTCGATCATGTTCTTGTCGGCAGTCTCGTTGTAGAGCTTCTGCGCGTTGTCGTCCATCCAGGTCGACACGAAGGTGGCGAGGTTGAGACGGGAGTTGCCGTCGAGCATTACCTCGTCGTGAATGATCTGGTACGCCGTGTCGCCACTCATCATCTGCTGAGGCATTTCAAACTTCGGCAGGCTGGTGGCCTCACCTGGACGAGTAAAAATAGGGTTGACCTGCAATTGCGCTGCGTCCGTCAGCTCGGTCGCGTGACGATAAATTTCAGACACTAGTGACTCTTTCTCTTGGTGGATGTGAACGATGGAAAAGTACGGTTCGTTACGCGGGTGCGCACCGTCGTGAGGGCGCGTTCGTCATCACGGACTTGCAGTAGGCAACGGCAACCGTGAGACGGCTTTGTCCCTGGTGCTCCTACCATTGCGTACCCCCTGCATGTTTGACCGAGGTCGGCCGTCACGCTGACCGCAACGCCTCCTGGCCGACGGTGGAACCGATAGCCAGGCACTGCTCCCCTCGTCTTCACCTTATCGAATCTTCGGGGATTTTTT
>CAZJOZ010000076.1:0-6306 GCA_964547775.1 uncultured Leucobacter sp. | reverse complement strand
CCGGGGCAGCAAGCGTTTACGCCACAGCTGCGCTTCCACGTTATCCAAGTCGGGCACCGGTGCGTCGTCGGCAAGCATCGTGACAGTGTTGACTGCGCCGTGAACCGAAAGGAGATGCCCCGTTGTTGCATCAGTGGGGTCCGTGATCACGGTCAGGGCGATCCGTGCCGCGCGTTCATCCGTCGTGAATGTCAAGAGCGTATCCATGTTCCCGGTCCCTTCGTCGTTGAAGGGAAGGTGGGCATTCGACGCCTGGGTCAAGCATTCATTCGACGGCGGCCTTTGGGTCGAATCGTGCCCCCATTGGCTACCACGGCCGAGCGGACGGCTTCGTCGCCGATGCCCAACTGCGCTGCTACTTGACTGAGGGTGAAGCCCTCGGCGTAGAGACGTGCCGCCTCGGCTCGTAGCTGTTGTGAATGTTCCGGGGCTCTTTTCGGATGACCAGCACGCCGGGCGATCTCTCGCACCGTCGCGCGATGGATGTTGAACCTTCTTGCCAGTTCCTGAACTGGTACCCCCTCGGCGTATCCGACGAGCAGTTCTTCACGATTCGAGGCACTCAAACGGGTTTGAGACTGACTCGAATTTTCACGCACCGGACCACGAGTATCTGTCGTGTGACGGGTACCAGTACGCGGCGGTAGTGTCTTCGATCCCTTGAGAACACGCGAAATCAACGTTCTTCGCGGTTTACTGGGGTTTGAGAAGTACCTACGAAGGCCCACTTCTTCTCAATCACCGCAACTCACGCTTGAGTGGCTCGAGTGATTGTTCCGCGTGCGCCCGCCAAAGCGGTGTCTTAGCGTTTGCTCCCCGCAATGCTGCGGAGCAACCAAGCAATGATGGCGACCACAAGCAAGACAAGTCCGACCCAGAGGAGGAAGTTCACTGCTTCCACGAACCCTCCGACGAGAGCCAAGATAATCGCGACAATGATGATGAGTGCAAATATTCCGTTCATGCATTTGAAAGTACTGGGATCAGCGGAGAGCGGTTACCCCCTTGCGCATGCATGTTCAGCCTGGTAGAGGCTCCCCCTGGCCCGTTCGATTACTGCGGAGTAACTCGTTGCTATGCTCAACGTATGGTCGACACTTCAGCAGCGTACTTTCGGGCACTCGGCGACGATCGGTATGAACCCACGGCACATGCGGGGGGAGCGTGGAGGGACGATGAGCTCCATCTTGCACCCGTCGCAGGTCTGCTGATTCACCATCTGGATCGCTGGCGCGCAGAGCACGGTGATTCACGTCTCATGTTCAGTCGTGTCAGCATTGACGTCCTCGGTCAAATTGCGCGTGACACCATCTCGCTCCACACCGAGGTGGTACGGCCCGGTCGAACCATCGAATTACTCGAAGCGACCGCGACAATCGGCGGAAGGGTGACCCTGCGTGGCCGTGCATGGCTCTTGCAGCGCAACGACACCGCGGAGGTTGAAGGGAACCCGTTTCCGCCGATGCCCAGCCGTGACGAATGCACCGAGCACGCATGGTTGCACGACTGGAAAGGCGGGTTCATCGCGAGTATCACTGCGCAGCAAGACCCGAGCTCTGTGCCCGGCAACGCCCGCGTCTGGGTAACGAGCAATGTCGCGCTGGTAGACGGGGAGGCGCCCTCACCGCTTGCAGAGTTTTGCAAAGTTCTCGACGCGGCAAATGGACTCGGCATTCGGGCTGATCCTTCCGAATGGATGTTTCCCAACGTCGATCTCACCGTGCACCTGTTCCGACAACCGGTTGGTGTCACCGCAGGTTTTGATACTCGGGTTGCCTTTGGCGCTGACGGGATCGGAGTCACGACAAGTGTTGTGCACGATGCGCATGGACCCGTTGCCAGCCTGCAACAGTCGCTGACCGTACGTCGAATGCCGGTTGGTGGCATGTAGCTCAGGTGAGTAAGAGTGTTACGGTGCCGGATGGGCAAGAAATGATGCCCGATCAGTGAAGGCATCCTTCGGAACGAAACACAGCAGCGCCGCTGCGACGAACGCGGTCACCCCGCAGATGGCCCACACCGTAACGTAGCCAACCAGTGAACCTGCGGTACCTGTAACATCGGCTGCCGCCCCGGTCGCCCCCTGCATGAGGACGATGCCGAACACCGCTGACGCCATGGCGCCGCCCACCGTCTTGACTGAATTGGTGAGCCCGGTTGCGACTCCGGTCTGTGTGGCAGGTGCCGCAGATGCTGCAGCCGCGGGAAGCGCCGCAACGAGTGCTCCTGAACCCAGCCCGGCGATCATCATATTGGTCACAACCTGTGGGTAGCTGTCGTGGAACGGCAAAAACATGAGGTAACCGATACCGACCAAGCTTGCCGCGCCGATGAGGGTGAGCCGTGGGGTCATCCACTGCGAACACTTCGGGAAGAGCAGCGCACCCACAATCATGCCAATGAGGTAGAGACCAATAATGAGCGAGGTTGCAAAGCCGGTGGTGCCGAGACCATATCCGTAGACCTCAGGGTCTGTTCTGGCGAAGGTTGACAGTGGTGCCTGAGCGCCAAGCACACTTACCCCGAAAAGCCCCGCGGTCAAGAATACCGGGGCGAGAGCTGAAGAACGGAACATGCGGACGTCGATGAGGGGATCCGGATGTTTCAGCTCATATTTCGCAAAGGGAATGATGAGGAGCACCCCGATGAGGGTGACGAGCCATGCGAGGGGGTCAGCGGGTCCGTTCAGTCGCAGGAGGCTGAGACCGCCCGTGAACGCGATGAGCGCGAGAGAGATGAGCGTGAGCCCGACGAGATCGAGTGATCCGCCCTGATGATCCGTCGATTCCTTCACTCCAAACTGGATGACGAAATAGCAGGCAACGACGAAGAGCGCCGGGACAAGCAGCACGATCCATAGCGGCAACGAATCGACGAGTTGACCGCCGAGTAGCGCGCCTGTGATCGCTCCCGCCTCGAGCGTTGCCACGAGGATCCCTGCCGCTTTTGCGGTGAGCAGCGAACCACCCTCGCGGTTTCGGGTGCGTGACCAAATGATGGCGACCTCGAGGGGAAGCCACACCACGTAGAACCCCTGCAAGGTCCAGGCGATGAGGAATATGGCAAATGAGTCCGTGAATGGTAGCGCGAGTGAAGCGAGCGCGGTGAGCGCTGTGGACCAGAGCAGCATACGCTTGTGCCCAAACATGTCACCGAGTTTCGCGAACGCGGGAACGATGAGAGCGGAAAGCATGAGTTGGGTGCCCTCGAACCAATTCACGTCAGCGTCATGAATACCGAGGTGTCGGGCAATGTCGGTCAGCATGGGGGTGTAATACCCCTGAAGGATGCCGCTCGTGAACTCGACGAAGGCGAGAAATCCGACGATCCCTGCGAGGGGACCAAGCTTGACGCGGCGCTTGGCGTTTGCAGCGGACGGTGTACTCATGCTGGCAGCCTCTCGATGAGTGTGCGGTGGAAGAGTTCACCGCGGCGCAATTCCTCGATCGACACTCGCTCATCGATGCCGTGAATGGTCGCGCGAAGCTCGGCATCCATTTTGATTGGGGCAAACCGATAGGTGTGCGCGCAGTACCGATGGAAGTATCTGGAGTCAGTCGCAGCCATCGTGACATAAGGAACGGTCAGCGCCTCAGGGTGGGACACTCCCACAGAGTCAGCAATGAGGGCAAACTGGGGCGCGTTACTTGGAGACTCTGGCGACGCGTCATTGCCTTCGAGGACTTCAATGGTGACGTCCGGGTCGCGGATGGTGCGCCTCAGCGTCGATACCGCGCTGTCTACCGTCTCTCCGAGCGCCAGTCGAAGGTTCAAGGTAGCTCGTGCTTGTGAGGCGAGCACATTATTCGCGGTGCCTGCGTCGAACCGAGTTGGCGCGATTGTCGTGCGGACCATCGCTGCTGCCTCGCCCCCAAGCAGTGCGAACACCCGCGCATTCAGCCACGGCCATCTGGACAGGAGCGAATAAAGCACCTTGCCGACCCCTGTCGATCGCTGAGCGAAGAGGCCGAGCATGCGCGGAACGGCTTTGGGTGCTTTCGCGCGGAAGGTTCCTGGGGAAAGAGCGGTGACGGCTTTTGCTACTCGCCCGACTGCGGTGAGCGGAGGAGGAACAGAGGCGTGCCCACCGTCGCTACGCGCGGTAATCGTGACACTTGCGATGCCCTTTTCCCCGACGCCAACCATTGCTGCGTCGCCCCTTACGAAGGGGAGTGGGGAAGAAGTAACTGCACCGCCCTCGTCGAGGACCATCCAGGGTCTCACCCCTCGCTTGTGCAGTAGCTCCGAGATATCACGTGCGGCATCTCCAAACGTTTCTTCATTGCCACCGAACGAGAGATACACATCCCGTGCGGGGTGAAAACCAGAAGCGAGGAGGTTCTCAATCGCATCGAGTATTACCACGAGCGGACCCTTGTCGTCGAGTGCGCCGCGCCCAAATACCCACCCATCGGCGATGGTTCCATCGAACGGCGGGTAACTCCATGCATCATTCTCATCAACCGGCACGACATCGTAATGCGCCATCAAGACAAGAGGATCACCCGATGCACCGCTCACCGACCAATGAAAGAGGAGTCCAAATTCGCCGATACGCTCCCGAGCGAGCTGCGTGTGCACGAGTGGATAGAGCTCTTCAAGGAGCGTGACAAATGCCTCGAACGGCTCATTCCCACGCTGATCGAGTTCAGCCGAAACCGTTGGCAGCTGGATCATGCGCGACAACCGGTCCTCGATGCCGGTCCGAGGCGTTCCGTGATGCTTCATGCCCAAAGCGTAGTAGAAATACGCGCGAGGAGGGCAGCAGAAAACTACGGTGTCTCAGCGGGGCTTGTGACAACCCAATCTGGCAACATCCTGACGATTTGGTCGAGCAACTCGGCTTCGGTGTATTCCACCTCACCATTAATCCAGTCGATGAGGCTCGCGAGCACCCCAGCCGCTATGTATTTCGCTGCGAACTCTGGGTCCGTACCCTCGGGGACGTTCGGTCCAATGCTTTGGAAGGCTCCCTCTGCCATAATCTCGCAAACCGTCCACTGTGCACTGGCGGTTGCACCGCCACTGAGCACCGCGGCATATAGGTTGCGTCTCTTGTAGAACTCATGGATCAGCATCGCCGTGCTCGATCGCGCGGCCTCTTCGGCGCTACCACGCTCGCGGAGTTCGGCATCTTTCTGCCGGAGGTCGACATACAACTCGCGCACGAGCTGCACTGCTACGTCACCCAAGTCTTTAAATTGCGAATAGAAGCTGCTTCGGCTGAGTTGTGCCTCGGCGACGATCGCTGCAATGCTCAGATCAGCTCCGTCTGCTCCGAGACGCTCAATGGCACTGAGGATCGCCGCGCGGGTTCGTGCCGGACGCGGGTCAGGGGATCTTTTGGATCCGTTACGTGCACTCACATGTAGGACTGTAACAAGTCAGCCACAATATTCGCTGTGAGAGCCGAAACTCTTGCCCTGGACAAGTATGGACGGCCGTGAACATCACGGCCGTCCATACTATCCGGCGGGATTGGAATATCTTAGGCGCGAGTCACAATCGTCGTACGCGGGAGCGATTGCAGGACCCCGTGGCTCACCGAGCCAAGCAGCAAACGAGACAGTCCGCCACGACCGCGGCTGCCGACGACAATGGTGTCTGCATACTCAGCGGCCTGCAACAGTGCGCTCACCGGAGGTGCCTGCACGATCTTACGCTCAATGATGAGGTCGGGGTAGCGCTCTGCGAACCCAGCGGTTCCAATTGCGATAGCTTCCTCTGCGGCGGTTCGCTGTGACTCCACGAGTTCTTCACTCCACAGGTATTCGAGACCGGGCGTGAGCGGCGGCATCCATGCGTACACCGCAATCAATGGCACGCCCCGGAAGGAGGCTTCTTCCGCAGCAAAGGCAAGCGCCTTTTGCGCGCCTTCGCTGCCGTCAATGCCAACTACCACACCTGGACGCACCTCGCCCTCAACCTCGTACGGAACGACGGCGACGGGGCAATGGGCAACCGCTGCGATCTTCACCGCACGCGTACCGAAAAACGAACCAGCGAGTTTGCTGCCTGAGTGTGCACCCAAGATGACAAGATTTGCTCGCTTCGACGCTTCTTCGACTTCGGCGATGGGGTGACCCACCACCGCAGTTCCCGTAATCACGCCGGTGTACCCCGATGCGATTGCGTATTCCCGCTCGGCTTCAAGCATTTGCTCGGAAGCCTTCTGAGCTTCGCTCAGGAAAGCAACGCTTTCGCTCAGGAACGAGTCGTCAGCGACGTGGAGCAGTTCCACATGTGCGCCCGTTTGGGCTGCGCGCCGAAGACCCCAGTCGAGTGCGACGCGGCTCTGTTCAGAGC
>CAZJOZ010000075.1:0-6357 GCA_964547775.1 uncultured Leucobacter sp. | reverse complement strand
TTTCTGCCAACTGCCTTTTGATTTGCTTGCAGAATAAATCATCTGCATGTACTTTGTTGTCTAGCCGTCGGCACCCGTCGGCATTCACAGTACAAGGGAGTACCTCGAATCATGGCACCAACCACGACGTCGACTGAGCATGATGAGGATGCCGCCCACCTGGCGTCCCTCGGCTACACGTATGACACGACCTTCAAGCGTGAGATGACCTTCTGGGGCAACGTCTCGCTCGGTTTCACCTATCTTTCGCCCATCGCAGGCGTGTACTCGATGTTTGCGATTTCTCTGGGCACCGCAGGCCCGCCCATGGCGTGGGCGCTGGTCATCGCACTCGTAGGACAGTTCCTCGTTGGTCTCGTGTTCGGCGAGGTGGTGTCGAATTACCCGGTGGCAGGCGGCGTCTATCCGTGGTCACGACGCTTGTGGGGGCGCAAATACGCGTGGATGAACGGATGGATCTATGCGATCGCCCTCGTCGGCACCATCGGCGCAGTGGCGTACGGTGCTGCACCGTTTGTGGGTTCGCTCTTTAACTGGACGCTCAACGACGGCACAATGGTGATCGTCGCGCTGTGTACCCTCGTCATCGCCACCATTCTGAACTTCTCAGGCACCAAGGTGCTGAGTCTCGCAGCAACGGTCGGTCTGATCGCAGAGATGATCGGCGCGGTGGTGATCGGCGTGTACCTGTTGCTGTTCGGACGCGAGCACGACTTCTCGATCTTCTTTGATAACCAAGGAATCGGCGATGATGCAGCGGGCGGCTACCTTGGCGCATTCGCTGCTGCCGCGCTGATTGGTATGTTCGCATACTACGGCTTCGAAGCAAATGGCGATGTTGCCGAAGAGATTAAGAATCCGAGCCGGCAGGTGCCGAAGGCGATGCGCATGACGCTCTACATCGGTGGTTTCGCCGCGAACCTGCTTGCCTTCTCACTCGTTATTGCCGTCCCCGACTTCCATGCAGTTGCAGACGGCACCGTAGAAGACCCCATTGGCGAGATTCTTCATAAGAACTTCGGGCCAATCTTCCCGGTGGTGATGCTGATCATCGTCATCGCCTTCCTCTCGTGCATCACCAGTCTGCAGGCTGCTGTCACCCGCCTTATCTACTCGATGGGCCGAGACGGCTTCCTGCCCGGGTCGAAGATGCTGGCAAAGTTCAATGAGAAGCGTCACGTGCCGCAGAACGCGCTGTTCGTTGCGGCGCTCGCTCCCGCCATTGTGGTGACCTTCTCGCTGTTCCTGGTACAGGCGCTGAACGCGCTCGTCGGGTTCGGTACCGTTGGCATTTACATCGGCTTCGGCATGGTGGTGCTCGCAGCGCTGCGCGCTCGGATCAAGGGCTGGAAGCCGGCGGGCCAGTTCAAGCTCGGCGCGTGGGCATACCCGGTCAATATTCTCGCTCTGGTCTGGGGTGTCATTGCCGTGGTCAACATTCTGTGGCCTCGCCCGACCGGTGGCGGTTGGACCGAGGACTACCTTCTGATCATTACGACCGGTGCCGTCGTTCTCGTCGGCTGGGTCTACATGATTACCTCGAAGGCATACGCGAAGGGTGATGCACCGGCTGGCGATGCGAGCGGACCGGTCAAGGTCGTTCAACGCTAGTCAGCTCATCGCACAGCGAAGGCGGATACCATACGCATTGCGTAAGACAATGGGCGGTCAACACAGTTGGCCGCCCATTGTTTTGCAACCGAAAGGACACCAGTGACCGAGAACATCGACGCAACCCAGTTTCAACCTGCACCGACGGAACGCGCCGACGGCCCCGTGATTGCCATGATCGTCTCGCTTGGGTTCCCTGGCATGGGGCAGGCAGCGAGCCGCATTCAAGAGGAAACGACGCGACTCGCCTTCGAGGCTGTCCGTGAAGCTGGGGGGCGCCCGCGGCTCGTGGAATACACGAGCGGAGAACCGCTGACACCGATCACTGAGGTGTGCGCGATGTCGGATGGTCTCGTGTTTTTGGGCGGTGCAGACGTGGATCCCGATTGTTATGGCTACACGGGTGAGCTCCCTGCCAACCTCTATGGGGTCGATCGACGCGCTGATGACTATTGCATCGACCTGCTCCAAGAAGCCGCAGCACGCGACGTGCCGACGCTCGCCATCTGCCGTGGCTCACAGCTGCTGAATGTTGCCTTCGGGGGAACGCTTATCCCCGATATTGAAGACTGGCAACTCCATAAAGGAGACGGGAACCCTCTGTTCATCGACGAAGAGGTCATGCTTGAGCCGACATCAACGATTGCCGGCGTGTTGGGCCGCACCTCGGTGACCGTGCGAAACGGCCACCATCAGGCGGTCGATCGTGTCGGTCCGGCCCTGCGTGCTACAGCGCACGCTCATGATGGCATCGTTGAAGGCACCGAGCATCGCACCGCAAGGTGGATGGTCGGCGTGCAGTGGCATCCGGAAGAGCCGGGCGCTGACCTTGCGGACCGGCGAAAGATCTTTGCTGCGATCGTGAGCGAAGCAGCACGGAATGCACGGCAGGAAAACCGGCGCAGCGGCCGCTCCTGAGGATGCTCACTGGACGACAGTGAGACCTGCTGCGTCAAGTACGCCGGGTAGCCACTCGAGTGCGACGTCACTTGGCAGATCCCACGAGGAGGCGTCGTGCCGGCCGTACTCACCCACACGTTCGGCACCTTGGGCGGCAAAGCGACGGTCAATGTGCTCGCTGCCCTGACTGTACGTATCGTAGAAACTATCCCCGAGCCCGAACATTGCATAACGTACGCCGCTCAGATCGGGCAGGACTTCGTCGAACTTCTCCGCGAAGGGGAGTGCCGTGTTCGGGAGATCGCCTTCGCCATGCGTTGAACACACCACCAGATAGAAGGTGTCGGCGTTGAGGTCTGCAGGGTCGAAGTCCTGGAGATCGTACACGTCAACCGCTTCGTGGGTCTCGCGCAGTTTTGCGCCAAGGTCCTCCGCGATGAGTTCGCTATTGCCTGATTCGGTTCCGTACAGCACGGTGATCTTCACGATTGGGGATTCCTTTCGCTCTGCTGAGCTTGTCGAGCGATCGAGACCATGGTCTCATGATCGGTGAGTTTACGACGAACCCGTCCGGTAGGTGCGAGTTCGCGTTCGTACTGGTCAAGATTGGTCCACTCTGGGAACGACAGCGCCTTCGCTTGTACGCTGTCATGCAGTCCCGAAAAACCAGGGGATCCTGAAGAGAGCTTTCCCTCTTTGAGATCGGCGAGAAACTCATCGGCAACCTGTTTGGCGCAGGTTCGGTTCTCGGGGATTGCACCTTGCGGGCCCCGCTTTGCCCAGCCGGTACGGTAGAGCCCTGTGGCGAGACGGCCAGTGGGTGCAGGCTCTGCGGTCAAAGAAGCAATGTCACTGCCGTCGTGCTCGAACCCGATGGCCGTGACGACCGAGGTTGCGGGAATGGTCTCGACCCCGGCTGAGGTGGTGATTTCAATGCCTTCCACCCGATCGGTGCCGAGGATGCGAAGCGGAGTGACGCCAAATCTGAGCGAGATCAGCGGGGCGCTGGTCGGGCTGCGATCCGCTGAGACCAGCTCAGTGAATGCGGCGAGCCGTGCGGCACCCTGCCGGTCTCCCTCGGAAGCGGGAGCCGCCGACTCGAGATCGGGTGACGAATAGTGCCCGCGAGGGAGCGCTGCGAGTTCTTTCAACATCTGTGGGTCGCTCTTGGCACTTGCGGGATCCGATCGATGCAAGACGGTCACTCGCTCTGCCGGGCTTGAGAGGTATTGGTCGAGGGCGTCATCTGAGACATCACTCTCGTCGTAGCCGTCACGGTCTTTCACAAGAAAACGGAGGAGGTCAATGGCAACGTTGCCGCCACCGACCAGCACGACATCGCTTCCGAGTGGGGGGAGTACTGGGCGCTCGCCAGGGTGCGAATTCAAGATTCTCGTCAGCATGCCAGCCCCGTACACGCCGGGAAGGGTGTTGCCCGGAACCTGGAGCGGTCGATCCGCGCTCAGACCCGTTGCCAGCACCACGGCATCGTACGCACGCTGCAGTGTCTCGAGACTGACATCTTGGCCGACGTCGATGTTTCCTGCAAACCGCACTCTCGGATCAGCGAAGAGTCGCTCGAACTGGCGAGTGATGGCTTTCGTGTGTTGATGATCCGCTGCGACCCCGTATCGCACCAAGCCGTAGGGACTTGCAAGCTTGTCAAAGATGGTGATCTCCACCTCGGGTGCCCCGCGAAGGAGTGCCTGGGCAAAATAGCAGCCGGAAGGGCCGCTCCCAATGATGGCAACTCGATGTGATGGGGTGCTCGGCATGCTCAGCTCCTTTGCGAATCATCCGGTCGGGCACCAGTGTACCTTGAAAAGATTCGTTCTGTGAAGGTATTTATCCCCTTTGTATTGCAACGGAGTATGACGGAGTAAAAGTCCCTTGCAATTTAAAAGATTCACAGATAACGTATTTCTCAATCGCAGCGTGTTCGGCACGCGTGAGGGAAATTCGACAAAGGAGTACGAATGTCTACACAGACCGAGGTGCCATATCTCGATATCTCGTCACCCGACTTCGCCATGAGTTCAGAGCAGGTGCGTGACGCGCGCGAACAGAGCTGGTACGCGAATACCAACTATGGGGTGGCCGTGCTGCGGTACAAAGAAGTGACAGACCTGCTGAAACACCAGAGTCTGAATCAGGGCAGCGCGAAGTGGCCTGAACATCACGGGGTGCACAGTGGCATTTTTTATGAGTGGTGGTCGAAGAACCTGCTCGTCCTCGAGGGCGAGGAACACCACCGTATTCGCAGACTCCTCAACCCCGCGTTCTCACCCCGCGCAGCGGAACAGCTGAAACCTCAGTTCGCTGATATTGCTGACGAACTTATCGAGGAGATGAAAGCAAAGCGGGCGAGGGGAGAACAGGTTGAGTTCGTTGCCGACTTCTCGGAGCCTTTCGCAACCCGAGCGTTGTGCGCCATGATGGGGCTTTCACATGATCATTGGCCCTTCATTGCCGACCGGGCCAACACGGTCGGCTACGCACTGAGCGTGAGCATTAAAGAAGACATTGAGCGAATCGACAAGGCTGTTCAAGAGCTCTACGACTTTGTGGAAGAACTCATCAACGAGCGCAAAGAGAATCCTGGCGAAGATGTCGTGTCTCGTCTCATCGGCTTCACCGCGCACGGTGACAAGCTCACCGACGCTGAGCTACGGAACGCACTGGTGCTGATGCTGTTTGGTGGCATGGACACCACTCGCAATCAGCTCGGACTGATCATGCAGACCTATATGCGGAACCCCGATCAGTGGGAGCTGCTTGCAGAGCGGCCCGACGAACTTGCGTCAGCGGCCCTTGAAGAGGCGCTCCGCGTGAACCCCACGACGCGATGGGTCACCCGCGAGGCGAATGAAGATTTCGAATACCAGGGGCTCGAAATCAAGCAGGGGACCACTGTTCACTTGTTTACGATGGCCAGCGGGCTCGACCCCGAGGCGTACCCGGACCCTGAGGTGGATATTCTCGCAAGCGACCGTCCGAGGCATCACACCTTCGGTGGGGGTGTGCATCACTGTCTCGGACACTACATCGCCCGTGCAGACATGAGCGTTGCCTTGCCGAGGCTTGCACAGGCCTTCACGAACATTTCGTGCCCCGGCGGTGACACATGGCTTCCGGACTCGGGCAACCACGGGCCGATTACTCTGCCACTCACCTTTGACGTGCGTTAGTCGCGCGTTTCCCAGTCAACATCCGTACCTTCCAACGGCGAAAGGACCAGAATGACCGACCTGAACACGGGAGGCCGCTTCGGCGCTGCCCTCCGAGAAGCGCTCGCTGATACCGGCGCATACGAGCGGCATCGAGAAGCAAATATGCGACCCGAGGTGCTGAAAGCGCTGGGTGAAAAGATCGAAGCCTCAGGCGTGAAATACATTTACTACATGTTGCCCACCTTGGGGGCACGTACCGTCGCCAAGGTGGTGCCCGCTGAGCATTACGCTCGCATGCTCAATAAGGGCATCGCTTTTCACCGCACGGCGCTCACCGACCTCCAGACGAGCCGCGAGGGTGAACTGATCGGAGGTGGCATCGAAGCCCATGAATTCTGGGGGCTGCCTGAGCCAGACACCTTCCAACAGATTCCGTGGGATCCCGAGGTCGGACGCATGTTCTGCACCGCCTATGATCCCCCTCACTTGGGCCAGGAGGGTGGCCGACTGATTCCTCTTGATACGCGGGCCCTCCTGCGCATTGCCCATAAGGGATTCACTGATCGTACCGGGCTTGAACTGCGCAGCGGTCTCGAGCCGGAAATGACGTGGACGGGTCCGGGGCTAGAGGTCATCACCAAGGATGATCAGAGTCCTGCGTATCAGGTGGAAAATC
>CAZJOZ010000074.1:1741-6847 GCA_964547775.1 uncultured Leucobacter sp. | reverse complement strand
ACGAGGCCGCTGACGTGATGGAGACTCGGCAGGAAGCAGAGCGCATCAAAGACGCGCGCGACGACACCCAGCACGAAGACCTCATTTCACTTGATGTGCCCGACTGATCGGCTGCCACACCGCTGAGTCGGTTCCCCGTCACCCGGGGCAATACCCCGGGGTACGTTCAGCTGCTATCGGTTTCTTTCGTCTGGCGCAACCCCCTGGGCCGGTCGCCTGCCGCCGCCGTACCGTGGAGTCTCACGAATCTTCCAGGAGGAATCATGAAAAAAGAGCACCGCACAGAGCACAACGACGAAGCACACCGGGAGCGGGTGCTTGATGAGCCAGTGCTCGACGGAGCAGAGGAGCATCCTGAGGAGCAAATTGATCCCCGAGAGGGCATGACCGATCCTGCGCTCGTTCGTGACGTCGAAACAGGCAAGAAGACGGTCAACCCATACGGCTAACGAAGATCTTTGATCTACAGATCGAGAAGGAGAAGACCATGAGCCAGGACAAGCATGCCGAAGAAGAAGCGATGAAAGTGCCAGAGGAGGCACCGACTGACGTTGCAGAGCAACCGGGCCACACCCGAACGTCAAAGGAGCGAGCCGACGAGCTCGCTGACGAGTGGGGCGAGGAGTCCTTCCCCGGGAGCGATCCGCCAGCTCATTATTAAGACCGACCCAGCGGTCCCAGGATCCTCCGCCGCGGTGAACGCCGCCGGAGGATCCTGGGACCGTATTGTGCTGTCACATCAATGCGTCGGTTGACTCACGATTGGCAGCTTCGTGCCGGAATCGCTGGTGACAGGCTGCACATACCGGCTGGTATTCCACGGTTGTTCCGTCGTCGATCGCTACTTGTGCGCCGTCAAATACCGGTATTCCTCCGATGCGGCGAAGATTCATGGTCGCCTTTGACCCGCACGGACAGAGGGTGCGAATTTCCTCGATTTCGTGGGCAATGCAGAGGAGTCGTTCAGCGCCGGGAAAGTTGTCGCCGCGAAAGTCAGTGCGCAGACCGTAGGCGATCACGGTCACCCCGACACGCACGGCCACGTCAAGCAGTTCATTCGCTTGACGATGCGACAAGAACTGAGCTTCATCAACGAGGATCACGTCGAGCTGGGGAGTGACGGGCAGAGGATCACCGTCTGCCCAGAGAAAATCTGCCGCGCGTTCAACCCCCAGCCGCGAAACGACCCGGTCACCGCCTTTATGATCGACTGCTGGCTTCACGATCATGAGTTGCTTCTCCAGCGACTCATAATTGTGGGCGACCTGCAGCAGCGCGGTGCTCTTGCCCGCGTTCATCGCCGCATACCGAAAATGCAATTTCGCCATGAGCCGATTGTAGTGAAGGTACGCTTTTCCCATGGAGGTCAATAAGGCCCGCGCTTTTCTTGCGGTGGCAGAAGAACTGCATTTTGGTCGTGCAGCAACACGGTTGCACATCGCTCAGCCTCCCCTCAGCCGAATGATCCGCACGCTTGAACACGAGCTCGGCGCCGACCTGTTCGTGCGGTCGTCACGGGGTGTCACGCTCACGTCGGTGGGTGAAGCATTGGTGGAACCTGCTCGCGAGTTGGTGATGCAGTCAGAACGGATCCTCCCCCTGGTGCAGCGCGTTCAACGCGGTGAAACTGGTCGGGTGAGGCTCGGTTTTTCGGGTGCTTCGGTCAATTCCATCGTGAGCGCGCTCGCGCGGGAAGTTCGTCGAGTGCGACCTGATCTCACGATCGCGTTGCAGGGTGCGCAACTCTCCCAACCGGGCCTCGAGCAACTGATGTCTGGCACCCTCGATGCGGTCGTCGGAAGGTGGGATGCGCTTCCGCCGGAGGCAGACTCGGTCGTCCTCGCTCGTGAACAGCTGGTTCTGGCTCTGCCAGAAGCTCATCCACTCACCAACACCTCACGTATCCATGCGGCGGAACTCGCTGGAGAATCTTGGGTGGTGTTGCCTGGCGGTCGGGGCGCGACCCTTTCGAACCGCTTGCATGAGTTGGCGCGCCGGGGCAATTTTGTCCCTCGAGTGGTAGAAACGGCGGCTGACTCCGCGACGCAACTGCTGATGGTCGACACGGGAGTGGGGGTCGCACTGACCTTTTCCAGTGTGAGCGCCAACGTGCCGGTCCACTCCGTCGCGTTCCGTGAGGTGGAACCGTACCTGGGTGATGTAGAGGTTCGGTTGGCGTGGAGACGAGAAGCCGTTACCCCTGCCCTGTCGACCCTCATTCGACTTGCCGAACAGCTCTCCTTAGGTCCGGAACCTTCTCAGCCAATACCATAAAGGTATTGATGGGCCCTAAAAGAAGTACTTCCAATCATCTCATTCCTCGGTGAGACTGGAAAGGTGACTCTTCCACTTGATGGCCTGCTCGTGGCCGACTTCAGTCGGGTACTCGCGGGGCCGTACGCAACCACGATGCTCGCCGATCTCGGCGCCCGCGTCATCAAAGTTGAACGACCAGGTGCCGGCGATGACACCCGCTCGTGGGGTCCACCGTGGACCGCAAACACGGCCTCATATTTCGAAAGCGCCAACCGAAATAAAGAATCCGTCGCACTCGACCTTGGCAACAGCGATGACCTGGTCCTCGCTCGCGAGCTTGCCCGCCGCGCCGATGTGTTCGTCGAGAACTTCCGACCCGGTGCGCTCGCAAAGTTTGGTCTCGATTACGAGAGCCTCCGGCAGGAGAACCCGGGCCTGGTGTACTGCTCGATCAGCGGGTTTGGCTCTGGAGGCGGAGCGCACCTTCCCGGGTATGACTTTCTGGTACAAGCCGTTGGTGGCCTCATGTCCATCACCGGCGACCCGGACTCAGCGGGTGGCACCCCCATGAAATCGGGGGTTGCGCTTGTCGATGTGTTGACCGGCAAGGATGCCACAATCGGGATGCTCGCGGCCCTTCATGCGCGGAACGCCACTGGGCGCGGCCAACACGTTGAGGTCAACCTCCTCTCCAGCCTGCTTGCCTCGCTCGTGAACCAGGCATCCGGTTTTCTGGCTACCGGGAAACCCCCTGGCCGACTGGGCAACGCCCACCCTTCCATTGCGCCGTATGAGCTGCTCCCCGCAGCCGATGGCCCAATCGCTATTGCGTGCGGCAATGATGGGCAGTTCCGGAAACTCGCTTCGGTGCTCGGTGACGAGGCACTCGCAGATGATCCTCGCTTCGCAACCAATGCTGCGCGGGTGCAGCATCGCCCTGACCTGGTCGCGGCACTCGGTGCACTACTCGCCGCAGCCCCTGCCGATCGCTGGGTGGAACAATTGCTTGCGGCAGGTGTGCCGGCAGGGAGCGTGGGTACCATTGCCGACGGCTTCGCACTCGCCGAGCGCCTCGGCCTTGAACCCTTGGTTGACGTGGGCGAGGGGCGACCTGCCCAGGTTCGACATCCCATCAAGTATTCGGACACCCCCGTCACCACCTACAGTGCCCCACCGTTGCTCGCAGAACACGACCAACGCATCCGCCAATGGCTGCAACAGGAGGAATCATGAGCCATTTCGACCCGACCAAGCTTCCAGCGCTCGATCCTACGGACCCCGCCGGTCTCGACGATCTCCTCACTGAGGACGAGAAAGAGATTCGCAGTGCCGTGCGGCAAACGCTTGACACGATCGCAGAACCATACATTGCTGAGTGGTTCGAACAGGGCGGCATCCCTAATATCCGCGAACTCACCAAAGAACTGGGATCGCTTGGCGTGCTCGGCATGCACCTCGAGGGATATGGTTGCGCCGGTATGAGCGCAACGGAATATGGCATTGCCTGCCTTGAGATCGAAGCGACCGATTCGGGTCTCCGCTCACTGGTGTCAGTGCAAGGATCGCTTGCGATGTTCGCGATCTGGCGCTGGGGTTCAGAAGAGCAGAAGCAGGAGTGGCTGCCGCGTATGGCCGCGGGCGAGGCGATTGGCTGCTTCGGCCTGACCGAGCCTGACGCGGGCTCTGATCCTGGCAGCATGCAGACCCGTGCACGACGTGACGGTTCAGACTGGGTGTTGAACGGCCGCAAGATGTGGATCTCCAACGCACCATATTCTGACGTCGCTGTCGTGTGGGCACAGACCGATGATGGGATCCGCGGCTTTGTGGTTCCGACCGACACGCCAGGGTTCTCGGCACCTGAAATCAAGCACAAGCTGTCTCTTCGCGCATCGGCAACTGGCGAGTTGGTGCTCGACGATGTTCGACTCCCCGAGTCAGCGATGCTGCCCGAGGCTCGCGGCTTGAAGGGTCCCCTCTCGTGCCTCAACGAGGCACGCTACGGCATCACCTGGGGTTCGCTCGGAGCCGCTCGCTCAAGCCTCGAGGTGGCACGCAGATACTCGCAGGAGCGCATCCAGTTTGGGAAGCCCATTGGCGCGTTCCAGCTCACTCAGCAGAAACTTGCTGACATGTCACTCGAATACATCAAGGGATACCTGCTCGCGGTGCACCTCGGGCGTCGCAAGGATCAGAACACCCTCCGTCCCGAGCAGGTCAGCATCGGCAAGCTCAATAACGTGCGCGAGGCGATCGAAATCTGCCGCACCGCACGCACGATTCTGGGCGGCAACGGCATCTCCCTTGAGTACCCGGTGATTCGCCACCAGAACAACCTGGAGTCGGTGCTCACCTATGAGGGCACTGTTGAGATGCACACGCTGGTGCTCGGTCAGGTGCTGACCGGCGAGTCCGCGTTCCGCTAAGTCACGGTGGTGGGCGGCCCCGCCCGCTGGAGTCGGCGTTTACACGTCGTCATCGGCGGCGGGGCCGCCTTCGCTTTCCCACGTTTCGAGACGCCTTGACCCGGCTTGCGAGAACTTGAGGCGAACCCCGTACCCAAACCCCTGCTCGCCGTCAGGGAGGAACACCGCGCCGTATCCTTCCAGCACACGCTGAAGCACCGCTGCCTGCGACGGCGAAATAGAGTGCGTGCCGCGTTCATAACTGCGCAGGTCATCGTGTGTCATGCCTGCGTCAGCGGCAACAATGTCAGCCGAAACCTCCACGAGGGCGCGTGCTGCGCGGGCTATGGACCCAGTGAACATCGGTGTTACCTGCATACATCCACTCTGCCAGACTTCTCGATGAATTGGCAGGGCATGTGGCGTGTACTGCTGGGAGAGAGCA
>CAZJOZ010000074.1:0-1641 GCA_964547775.1 uncultured Leucobacter sp. | reverse complement strand
ATCCGAACAGCTACCTCCGTGGTGACACGGTGCGTGTGAAGCAGTAGCGCTCTCGCCACTCCCTTGGTGACCATGCGGTCGCTTCGGGAGGGGCTTGCTTTTCGTTCGGCGGTTCCCCAGGTGCTGTCCCCGCATAACCTGGAGTACGCCTGCTCGTATTCCTATTTATCTCTTCTAAATAGGAATATTGCGGAGTAGAATCGCATATGTGAGCAACAAACAGGAGAACCGCTGGCCCGCTCACGGCATGGAGACACTGCCGTGGCAGCAGAAGGCGCGCGGCGGCACCCGCGAAGACCGGATGATGCGCAGCGTCGATGCCACCATCCCTCCCTTCATCGCGAGCCTGGACTACACGCCCTCACTCGAAGAGATGGTCACCTCTGAGCAGGCGCTGCTCACCGTCGCCCAAGCAGACACCGACGCCGAGGGCCACTCGGCCGCTCTCAGCCGCTTCATGGTGCGATCGGAATCGGCCGCCTCATCGAAGATCGAACGCATCAACGCCTCCGCCCGCGACTACGCCAAAGCGATCGCCGGCAATAAGGGCAACACCTCGGCCACCAGCATGGTCGCCGCCTCCCGAGCACTGCACGAGCTCATCACCACAGTCGGCGAGACCGGTCGGTTCGAACTCGAGCACCTCCTCAGTGCTCACCGAGCGCTCATGATCGATGACCCTGAAGAGTCCAACTACGCCGGCAAGCTCCGCGACATGCAGAACTGGATCGGCGGCAGTAACCACTCTCCCCGCGGTGCACTGCACATTCCGCCTGCACCCGAGCGCGTGACCGAGCTCATGAGCGACCTCATCAGCTACCTCAACCGTGACGACGTGCCCGCGCTCGTCCAAGCATCAATCGGGCACGCACAGTTCGAGTCCATCCACGCATTCACCGACGGCAACGGCCGCATCGGCCGAGCGCTCGTCTCCGCCGTTCTTCGGCGCCGAGGCGTCACCCGGAACGCGGTGGTTCCGCTCGCGAGCGGACTACTCGCTCGACGCGACGACTACTTCGACGCCCTCGGCGCCTACCGCCTCGGCGACCCTGCACCACTCATCCTGCTGTTCGCGCAATCCGCCAGAGTCGCCGCCGCCGCTTCACGCGAGACGATCGCAAAGATCAAAGCGATGCCCAACGAATGGCGCGAAGAGATCCGCCCACGAAAGGGCTCCGCCGCCGACCGACTCATCGACGTGTTCTACGACCACCCAGTCATGACCGCTCAAGAAATCGAAGCCGCCGTCGGCGACATCGCCACCAGTGCCACATACCTAGCGATCGACAAGCTCGCCGAGGCCGGCTTCATCGAAGAGATCACCGGTCGGAAAAAAGACCGCGTGTGGGCTGCCGCAGAAGTGATGGCCGAGCTCGACGACCTCGACCGGCGCATCCAGCACGCCATGTACACAGACAAGTAACCACCACCCCCGACCTCTTCAGCCCCTTCCGCAGTGACCGCCAGGTCACGGTGGGAGGGGTTTCACTTTTACCCTCTATGAACGAAGTGAGCGCCGGCGCCCAATCGGTCATCCGGTTCGGGAACCGGACCGGCCGCCACAAGGGGGCCGATGTTCCTGCAGTTCGCTTCGCTCACGTGTGGCCGCCAATGTGACGGCCGGATCATAGGGCACCAATG
>CAZJOZ010000073.1:2248-6858 GCA_964547775.1 uncultured Leucobacter sp. | reverse complement strand
GTGGCGGTGACGGTGGGATTTGAACCCACGGTGCAGGGTTACTGCACACGACTTTTCGAGAGTCGCACCTTCGGCCGCTCGGACACGTCACCGCGCAAAAGTTTACGCGAATGCGTGGCTCAGCGCGAATCGTAAGGAGTTTCTCCGAATATCTCCGGTAGGTGCTGTTCCGCAAACGCCAAGAGTTGCTCACTCTTTGACACGGCAATACTGTCCCACTCGTCCTGCGTCGTGCTGCTATCGGCGAAATCAGAAGGCACCTTGAAGACCTGTAGGGGCACCCCAAGTCGCTCACACACCGCAACAAATGCGTAGGTTTCCATGTCGACGAGCGTCGCACCGAGGGCCGCAAGCGCCTCGCGCTGCGCATCGTTCTGCACAAAGACATCACCCGTGGCAATAATCGCGGTGGGAACGTCGAGACGTTCACCGCGTGGCCGCAGTGTCGGGGAGGGCAGGGAGAAGTCGTGCTGCATCACGGCTTCAATCTGGTAGACCGTGTCGAGTCGAGCATCATCGCTAATCGCTCCAGCGGTGCCGAGCACCACGACCGTCCGGCCCGCGATCTGCCCCTCACGAAGGAGCGCGTCGGTCAGCGTCAGCGTCGCGTTGATCTTGCCCACGCCGGTGATCAGGTGGGGTATTCCTCGTGCGGCAAATGCTTCCGCTTCATCAGCGTGAGCAAACACGAGGAGGGGCTGAATGGTCACACTGGCTCCCGGAATATGGAAAAAGATCAACTCAGTCTAGCAATTTCTCGATTCTTCATGTAGAGTGAAAGGCTGAGCCACGGAATCGGGGTTCGTGTCCACTGACGAACACCAACCTTTTCCTCCGATCCAGAGCTTAGCGGCCCACCGAGAGCACGTTCTCGACGAGGCCCAGATCGCCGGGGCAGTTTGCTTGCCCGTGACCTGAGCGATCTATCCTCGATCCACCACTGGGTCGAAACATATCCGCGAATCACGCGAAACACGTGTTCCGAAAGGACAACATCATGAATAACACCAACATCACCCCAATCACTACACTCAGAACCCCTTACCACGAGCTCGGAGCTGACGGCACGCCCGTCATTCCCGACTGGGCAGGGCAGCGCAGCGTGTACCGTTCTGCGGGTCGAACCCTCTACCTCGTCGAGACTGAGGCTCTCGATCGCGCCCAGCGCGACCTTGAAGCCCTTGCGAATCGGGGCTGGGAGGTTCGCATCGACCGCGCCGGTCAGCGCAAGGCAAGCATCGCCCTCTCGCGCAGCGCTGCATAACCGCAGGGGTTGCCCGGGGCAGCCCCTGCCAGACACACCCAGGATCACCAGCCACGATCGCGTAGCGTAGTTCTCAGTACTATGGCGCAGAAGGAAGCATCAAGGAGATCCATGAGTGACGTCAACCTCGCTGAAGTAGAGAGCTTTCAGCTCGATCACACGAAGGTTCGGGCCCCGTACGTGCGCAAGATCGCGGTGGAGCACGGGCCCAAAGGTGACGCCATCACCAACTACGACATCCGCCTCGTCCAACCAAACGAGGGCGAGATTCCTACCGCTGGGTTGCACACGATCGAACACACGATCGCGGGCCTCCTACGGACGCGTCTCGACGGGGTCATCGATATTTCGCCGTTCGGCTGCCGCACCGGTTTCCACCTCATCGTGTGGGGCGAGCCGTCACCGGCTGACGTTGCTGCGGCCATCAAAGCTTCGCTCGAGGACATCGCCCAGCGGGTGACCTGGGACGATGTGCCGGGCACTGACGCGGTGAGTTGCGGCAACTACCGAGACCACTCCCTGCACTCCGCAAAAGAGTGGTGCAAGGTGGTGCTCGAGCAAGGTATCAGCCTTGATCCGTTCGACCGGTCAGTGCTCGCGTAACTCCTGCCCACCGGGGTGGTCGCGCCCGTCAGCCGGGAGACCAGTGGTCGGCACACTCCACACACGCTTTGGCGCGAGCTCAGGCTCGTGGCGGAACTGACCGCTGAGTGTCAGTGCGATGGTGACCGCGGCAATCACGATCCAGGCTATGACCCCAAGCGGTCCGACGATTGCCATATTGGGAGTTCCTCCTGCTGCCGCGACCAACATGACGAGGCCGGCTGACGCATTGAGTGAGCCGTGTCCGATTACAGCCGGCCACACTGAGCCACTCCGCAGGCGTGACCACCCGAAGATGATGCCCCACATGACGCAGCCGACCGTCATGAGCGCCACTCCTCGCCAGTCGAGGTACCCGAAGTTGTATCCGAGCAAAATCAAGGGCGAGTGCCACAGACCCCAGATCGCTCCGTGCAGCACAAGCGCAGGCCACAGTCCGAGCGGACGCAGGGCTGGTAGCAGCCATCCTCGCCAACCGATCTCTTCGCCGGCCGCGAAGATTGAATTCACCAGTGCTCCGACGGGGATCATGACCAGCTGCATCGCTACGAGCAGCCCGAGCGGTGGGAGAGCCGCACTCGCTGCGTCAGACTCTCCGGTCACCGCAGCAAGGTCAGCCAATTGGGCGTCGATCGCTTCTTGGAACCCAGAGAAGTTGACCAAATCGAGCGTCACGAGACCGAGCGAAGCCGAGATCGCGATAATGAGCATTACCACGAGGGGCGGTGCCAGCCAGAAGCCGATAATGAACCACACGACGCGCTTGGCCGGCCGAAGTGGCCACAGCCCCAACAGGCGGGCGCGGTGAACCCGAGGTTGCTTCATCGCATACATCACGACCAGCGTCGCAATGGTCGGGGTGAACATTGTCGCTGTCCCGAGCAGCGGAAGCAGCACGGGCATCAGCGGTGACTCCGCGCCTCCGCTCAGCCAAAGTGGTAATGAAACGATCCAGGCAAGACTGAAGGACACCACGATAAAGACGGCAACCGCCGCCCACGGCACCCGTTCGAACCGGTCCACTCTCGCTGCCGCCGTGTCCTCACCAACCCCGCGCTGACGCTCCATCACCTGTTCTCCACTCATGACGTGTGCCTTCATGTTCTTAGTCTTCTATACCGTTTCGAATGTGTGGTGCATCACTGACCCGTTGTCAGTGAGGCACAGGTGAGTCACCCTTCGCGCTCGGCTGCTCGAGCCGAGGCGCAACCGTGGCGAGCAGTGCTGCGGCTTCTGCTGCGTGATCCACGGTGATGGCGAAGGTGCGGGCGCGACTGTGACGGTGAATGAGCACGCCTTCGCCTGTACGCAGCACAATGCCGAATCCGGTGGGGGCCAGGCGCACTCCCCATCCGCCGTATTCAGCAAATGGGTTGATCTGCACGGCAGCTACTCGCTTCACGTCGTCAGCTGCGACACGGTACACGGGCCATCCCAGCACGGATCGCGCCTCGAGCCCCGTGTGATCGACGCGAACCCGAAACCAGGTATTCGTCGCCGCGAGGGCAAGCACCAGGAGGGCCAGCCCCACCATAATCCATGCACCCAGCGGCTCACCGCCCACAGCGCTGAGCACGACCGCACCCGCAAGCAGCACGCCCACACCGGTGGCGAGTGCCCCGATGACACTTTTCGGAGCACTCGATGTGCCAAACCAGACAGCACGCTGGCTGGCAGACAGTGGCAGCGGCGTCGCTTCGGTTGAGGCGGGCGCTGTAATCGTGAGTCTCGGCTGCATGAAATACGCTGCCAGGGTGACCAGGATCCACGCAGCAAACCCGGCGAGGATCACCCAACCCGCTCCCCGCGCGTCGCGAGCGTCGCTCAACCCAATCTGTATCCACGCAGTTCCGACGACGATCGTCTGCAGACCCACAATCGTTCCCAGGATGATCGCCGGCGTGAAGCGGTACATTGGCCCCCACAACGCCGCGTTTGTCTGCTTCTTTGGCAGATGCTGAAGCGCATATAACGACGTAATGAGGGCGCCGACTCCGAGCGAGAGAGCCGCGTTCGACCAGGGCGGACCATAGCCATCTACTTGGAATACTCCGTTCCAGTGCATCGCCATGGGATCAGGCATGAGCGGCACCCATGCGAGGGTGAGAGCAGTTGCGATGAGCGTCAGGATAAGGGGCACGATGAGCCCGATCACGCGCGCAGCACGCTGTGCCCGTTCGAGCTGCGTGATTTCCTCACCGGTCAGTCTGGCAAGAGGATCAGCGCCGGACTGGGCGGAGGCGCCTTGCACGTTTCGTGAGGTGTGTCGGTCGATCATAGACGCTCCCTTTTCGGTTCTGTTGCTTCGGTAATCGCTCGGGTTCGCTCATACGCGTCGGCCACGAGGGCGATCAGCGTGTCTGATCGCACCCCACGTTCGATGGCTTGGGCCGCGATCAATTCAGCCTGCGCGCGGAGTGAGCTCAGCGCACTTCCCGCGTCAGTCACCACGGCCCCGCGGCCGCGGCGCAGGTCGACCAGACCTTCGTCGCGCAGTTGCTGGTATGCACGCAACACAGTGTGTTTGTTGACCTGGAGACTGGCCGCAACCTCGTCAGCAGAAGGGAGCCGCTCCCCCGCACGCAGGGATCCAGCGCTGATGGCGATGCGCACCGAATCCGCGATTTGCTCGTAGATCGGCCGCTCGCTGAGCGCGTCAATCGACAGCAACACGGCTACTCCTCCATCCATAGTTATATTTCAACTATAACAAGGTGAGTTGATTTTCGCAGCATCGATCTGG
>CAZJOZ010000073.1:0-2148 GCA_964547775.1 uncultured Leucobacter sp. | reverse complement strand
CTGGTCGTGCGCGGCCAGCGACTAATACAACAGGAACGACGCGGTTCCCTGCGAAGAAACCCCCGCCGCTGAGACGTGCAGATGATAGGTTGCGCCGCCAGCCCCCACCTCATCACGAGTGATACCGCAGGTTTCCGTGCTACTCCTCGTGCGGTCCCAGGTCAGTGGCTCCGTCTCGAGCGGGCTTGTCGGTTCCAGGATCACCCGTCGAGTGTCAGCCTTCTCCTGGCAGTCTTCAGATCGCCACACCTCATCGGTGCCGCTGGTAACTCGGAAGCTCATGGTCGCGGTGCCGAGGTCAGCGTGGCATGCTTGCTCGCTGATATTCTCGATCCTCATGCTCAGCTGAGGGAGCTCCCCCGGCGCATAGCTGTCTTGGTTGACGAGTGGCGTCACCTGTAGCTGGCCAGCCGCACAGGCGGGCATTTCGTCGGCCGCCTGTTCAGGCTTCGCCTGCTCGCCTGACAAGATCTCCTCTGGCAACACGACTTCTGGTGCCTTCGCTGCTCCGCCACTTGACCCCGGTTTCACGATGATCAGCACGACAGCGACAATGATCGTGAGGAACCCCGCGAGCACGAGCAAGCGTCGGCGAACATACACCGACTTCTGCTCGGGTCCGACCGGATCTTTGAGTGTGCCCACGTCGCCAGGGTACCGCGAGGGTCGAGCTTACAGCTGCTTCAGCATGCGGGTGTTGCCCAGCGTGTTTGGCTTCACCCGTGCCAGATCCAGGAATTCGGCGACACCCTCGTCGTGTGAGCGTAAGAGTTCGGCGTACACTTCGGCCTCGACCAGCTTCGTATCTTCCCCAACGGCCACGAACCCGTGTTTCGAGAAGAAGTCAACCTCGAAGGTAAGGCAGAACAGCTGTGAAAGCCCCAGCTCTCGCGCATGAACTTCAAGCGCATCGAGGAGCATGTGCCCGATCCCTCGCCCTAACCAATCTTCGGCAACACCGAGCGTTCGTATCTCGCCGAGGTGTTCCCACATCACGTGCAATGCCCCGTACCCAATCACGGCGCCTTCTGCGTCCGTTGCCACCATAAACTGCGGCACCGCAGCGTACAGCTCAACCAGGTCTTTGCCCAGCAGAATTCGTCGCTCGACGAGCGGCGCCATCAGCGCCTCAATAGCCGTGACGTCGGCGGTGCGCGCAGGACGAATGGTGACCTCGGCGGAGTAATGCATGCGCTCCAGCCTACTCCTGCGTGAAGGTCAAGAAACGCGGGAAGGTTCCCGACGGTCAGCCGGGAACCTCCTCGCGTTTATGGTTCGATCGTGCCAGCAGTCGGAGCGCTTGAGGCTACCGCAGCCGCCGCTGAGGCCGCGGATTCGCCAGCATCGAGACGCTCAGCACCGGAGCTTTCAAACGTGAACTCGCCGTCAACGAAGTCAACCTTCACCAAATCGCCCGCGAGCAGTTCAGCGTTGAGAATGCGCTCTGACAAGCGGTCTTCAATCTCGCTCTGCATTGCTCGACGCAGTGGCCGCGCTCCGAGCGTCGGATCGTAGCCGAGTTCAGACAGGCGCTCGCGAGCCGCAGCTGACACCTCAATACGAATATCGCGATCAAGGAGGCGATCTGCCAGTCGCTTCACGAACAGATCAACAATCTGCAGCAGCTCATCCTTCGAGAGTTGCGGGAACACGATCGTGTCATCAACGCGGTTCAGGAACTCTGGCTTGAAGTGCTTCTTCAACTCTTCGTTGACTTTGCCCTTCATCATCTCGTACCCAACGTGTGAGTCACCCTCAACCTGGAACCCGACAGGGCCACCGGCGATCGCTGACGAACCGAGGTTCGTCGTCATGATGATGACCGTGTTCTTGAAGTCCACCGTCCGACCCTGAGCGTCGGTCAGGCGACCCTCTTCGAGCACCTGCAGCAACGAGTTGAAGATGTCGGGGTGAGCCTTCTCAATCTCGTCAAACAGCACCACGGAGAACGGCTTGCGGCGCACCTTTTCGGTGAGCTGACCCCCGTCTTCGAAGCCAACGAACCCGGGAGGAGCACCAAACAGTCGCGACACGGTGTGCTTCTCGCCGTACTCGCTCATGTCAAGCGAGATCAGTGCGTCTTCGTCATCGAACAGGAACTCCGCGAGCGCCTTCGCCAGCTCGGTCTTGCCGACACCGGTGGGCCCG
>CAZJOZ010000072.1:1963-6998 GCA_964547775.1 uncultured Leucobacter sp. | reverse complement strand
CTCCAGAAGATCGTGAACGGTTGCTGAAGTATCGTGCGCTCACCGAGGCGGAAGACCGTGTGATCTTTGGTGGTCGCTTGGGCACGTACCAGTATTTGGATATGCATATGGCGATCGGGTCGGCGCTGTCGGTGTTCAAGAACAAGCTCAACGACCTGTTCTAGAGCGAACCCCGTCGCCTCGGGTGGGGCGAACGCAACACCGGGAATTTACAGCGCGAGCCGATCCGCGACCTGCCATACGGCGACCGTAAGTTCAGGGTTGTGCTCTGCAATCTCACGGAGCAGTTCGAATTCCACTCGATCCGCATTGGCACGATGCTCAGCCGCATCATCGGCGCTGCTTGTCGCCGCGAGACGCGCCATCGCGAACTCCGCCATCTGGCCCCGGCTCTCAAGCATTTCATCGCGCAACTCGCGCACCACCAGCTCATCAACGCTCGGCAGGTCAGCGAGCGTCTTCAACGGGTCCTCCCCGCGTCGCCCCATGAGCTCCATCACCGCGGTGCGCTCGATCCGTGCAAAGTGTCGCAACTGTTCGATGCGCTCCGCCGTCACCCTCATTGCGCACGACCAGACGAGCCGCGCGGAATCGGCACCTCACGCCACGGCTTCTTCGTCGGCTCGGTCGTTTGCGCGGGAATCTCAAAATCGAAACGAGTCTTCACCGCGAGAATCACCAACAACAACCAGCCGCTCTCAATCAACAGCCTGCTCTCAGTAAGCGACTGCACAATGAGCGCCGTCATCACCATCAGTGGCCACAACGCACTCGTCGCAAAGGGCAGCGCCGGCCCAGGGCCCACCCGGGGCTGATCCACCGCGCGGAACCACACCCGCTGCAGCGTCAACAGCACGAGCGGCGCGAACACCAGCACCCCAACAATGCCCAACTGCAGCCACACGTCAAGCCAAGCGTTATGGCCGCTCGCGACCGGAATGCCGGCCTTCTTATCGAGCCCCTCGAACGGGGGTGTCCAGATCGGCCAATAACTGACCCACCCCCAGCCAAACCATGGGCGTTCGACAATGAGCTCCCACATCTTCTGCCAAATCTCAAGACGCCCCGTCAAGTCACTGCTCTTGCCCAGCAGCCCGAACACCCAGTCACGCGCGAACAGCGTGACCGCCACCGCAGCGGCAATCACCGCCAAGCCAGCGCCATACAGCGGCATGCGGCGCTCCGCGCCAAGACGTCGCCCCCACAGCGCAAACACGAGCGACAGCGCCACCGCAGCAAGCGCAACCCACACGGTCGCACTCCGCGTCAGTAACAGCATGGCGACCGCCACGACGATCCACGCCCACCCGAAGAACGGACGCACCAGCCCCGCTCGAAGCTGCACCCCGAACACGATCAGACTGAGCAACGCGAGAAACCCGAGCATCGCCGAGTTCGCAACGACCCCCTGAATCGGCCCGCCATCAAACAGCAGGTTTCGACTCCAATACAGAATGTTGAGAGGCTTCTCGGGTTGCTCCACCCACCATGCAGTGAGTGGCTCACGCAGAACCAACGACACCCAAAGCTCGAACGCGAGCGACAGCGCAAGCAGCCACCGCATCGCCGACGCGAAGGTGCGAAGCAGCTCATGCCAGGTCAACAAGAACGCCAACGATACGGCCACCGCGGTCGTGCCAAGCTGCGCGATCACCCCCAGCACCGTCTCAAAACGGTATGCGCTCCACAGAATCGAGAGCGTCGCCAATGCTAAAAACCAGGTCAACGGTGCGGGGAGGCGATACCAGCGGAACCGTGGTGGCCGCATGCGTACAAACAGCACAATGCTCGCAATGACGAGCACGCCAGACAGCACAAAAAAGGCGGGCAAGCCCACCACATACCGCACTCCGTTGCTGCCGAAGGCAAACACGAACACCACAATGGCGAATGCGCTGATGCCTAATCGTGTCTTGCTTCCGGTCATAGTGGGTATGGTATCGGGTGAACCATGTTGATTTTCATTGAGAACACCCCCAGGCGGTATGCCTGGGGTTCTCGTGATGCCCTGCCCGAACTGCTGGGGCACACTCCAGACGGGGAGCCGCAGGCTGAGCTGTGGCTCGGTGACCACCCCGGAGCCCCCGCATCAGTGGCGAAAGCCAGCGCGAAACCCCAGACGCTCATCGAGCTCATCGCAAGCGACCCGGAACGGTACGGGGTCGACGGCGCACAGCTCCCGTTCCTGATGAAAGTACTCGGCATCGGTGCGCCGCTGTCGCTGCAGGTGCACCCAAACAAGCAGCAGGCCGAAGCAGGGTTCGCCAGAGAAGAAGCCGCTGGCATTCCCCGTGACGCGCGCGAACGCAACTATGGCGACCCAAACCATAAACCCGAAGTGCTGTTTGCGCTCACCGAAGTCACCGCGCTGTGCGGGTTCCGCCCCATCAGCGAAGCGCGGGAAGAATTCGCGGCGCTCGCCGCGGCGGCCGCAGAGGGCCCAGGCCGAGACGCCCTCCTACAGGCGGCATCACTGTGTCGGCCCGGTGGCGAAGGTGCGGAAGGCCCTGGCGGTGTGGGTGTAGCCGATCTCGTGTGGGCGAGCCCCGAGTCGGCCGAACGTGAATGCCGGCGGCGGCTCTTCGCGTGGGCGCTCGGTGACGGCACCGAGGCGCAGCAGGCGGTCGCAGCGATCGAACAATTGATGCGCGAACACGGCGTAAGGGACTCGGGGGGCACGGACGGTGGCGGTGCCGCGAGTGAGGTGTGGCGCGAACTCGAGCACGCGCTGTCAACACCGAGGCTCACCTCACTGCAAGCATTGTGCGCCACCCATCCTGGCGACCCCGGGGTGTTGCTCTCGCTGCTCTTGCACCTGGTGGTGCTGCAACCCGGCGAGGCGGTGTACCTCGGTGCACGCCAGCTGCACGCCTACCTGAGTGGGGTGGGGGTCGAGGTGATGGCGGCTTCAGACAATGTGCTGCGGGCCGGCCTGACCGAGAAACACGTTGACCCCGACGAGCTCATGCGCGTCGTCGACTGGTCAACGCTTGATTCACCCAGGCTACAAGCCGAACGACCCGCGCCCGGCGTGCGAGTGTTCTCGCCAGACGTTCCCGACTTCTGTCTGCAGTCAGTGCGCCTGCATGACGCCGACGATGACACTGACGCGGGTGAGATGAGTGAAGAACGTGA
This sequence comes from uncultured Leucobacter sp., assembly GCA_964547775.1. GTDB lineage: Bacteria > Actinomycetota > Actinomycetes > Actinomycetales > Microbacteriaceae > Leucobacter. The sequence goes on along the minus strand of CAZJOZ010000072.1, from coordinate 3,863 downwards.
CGGCCGGGTGATGGCGGTTGAAGAACTCGGGTCAACCGGGGTTATCGACCTGAGCGGTATGCAGTCATTCGGTGAGCGCGCCGAGCGCGCAGAAATTCAGGTGCCGTACCCGACCGTCATGCTGGTGACGGAAGGCCGGGTACGCGTGGAGCGTGTTGGCGGCGAATTCGCCGAAGTGGCGAGTGTGCGACGTGGTCAATCGCTGTACATTTCTGCGGGTGACTCAATCGAGTTGAGTGGGCGTGGCGATGTGTTTTTAGCGACAGTTGGCCGGAACTGGAAGCGCGTGTCTAACTCTCAATAAGTGGTTGAGGGTTTAAGATTCCCGGCTTGACTTTGAGGAACTACATCGATGTAATTGTCGTGACGAGTTCGTCGAAAATGTTGTTGAGAAAGGGGTTGTGCCAATGCAGTCACACTCCGACAGCTCACAGGTGCCGGGTAACTGGTTTGTTGACCCGGTTTTTCTCGGTGTGCCGGGTGTTCGCCCCCACGACGACGACACCGCGCTCGCCTGGCAGGCCGATGCGCTGTGCGCGCAAACCGACCCCGAAGCGTTCTTTCCTGAAAAAGGCGGCAGCACTCGCGAAGCCAAGCGCATCTGTGAGGGCTGCGAAGTGCGCAGCGAATGCCTCGACTACGCGCTCGCCAATGACGAGCGCTTCGGTATTTGGGGCGGCCTGAGCGAGCGGGAGCGTCGCAAACTCCGCCGCGAAGCGGGCTAGCGCCGACCGCGCTTGGTCAACCGGCAACGCGTGTCGCTCCCGTGACCTGAGCGGTCAATACGGCGACTCGCGCGAGCGGCGCGGCCGATCGATGCCATTCGGTTCTAGGCTTGCGGTGTTATGCGCATCAGAGTGACCGCGATTCTTGTCGCCGAACACGGCGGCGAGTGGCTCGAGCAAACCCTCGCAGGGCTCGAGGCTCAGACGCGCCAGCCAGACGGCATCATCGCCGTCGTGAACGGCGGCAAAGACTCCGTCTCGCGACAAATTGCCGCGCAGCAACCCGCCGCGCGCATTCTCGCCACCCAGGGCCGCGTCGCCTTCGGCGAAGCGGTACGCCAGGCCACCCTCAGCGCCTCAACCCGTGTGAACACTGACCCTGAGGTGCAGGATTGGTTCTGGCTGCTCACCGAAGATTCCGCACCCGAACCCGCGGCGCTCGCCGAGGTGCTTGCCACGGTGCAGCGGGCCCCGTCGGTTGCGGTGGCCGGGTCAAAACTCGTTGACTGGGATCAGCCCGACCACATCATCGAGCTCGGTCAGAGCCTCACCCAGCGCGGCCAGCGTTGGTTGCTGCGCCGCCAAGAACGTGACCAGCAACAGTACGACCACCTGCAGGACGTGTTGGGCGTGGGCCCCGTGGCGATGCTCGTGCGCGCTGATGCGTGGCAGGCCCTTGACGGTTTTGACCCTGCCTACCCCGTCTATGATGACGGCCTCGACTTCAGTGTGCGAGCACGCCTCGCTGGCTACCGTGTGGTGGTCGCCCCGACCTCTCGCGTACGGTTTGCGCGCAGGGGAGTCGGCGGGCCACGCATCGACCGTTCCCGTCGAGCCCTTCGCGTCGCTCACCGCCAGGCACGCACCGCGCAACTGCACCGATCCATCGCATACGCACCAGCGTTCGCCGCATTCTTCATGTGGTTGGGGCTGCCCTTCGTGTCGATCGCTCGCACGCTGTGGGCACTGATTCGTGAACAGCCCGGCAACCTGTGGGCCGAGTTCGCTTCCGCGCTCGCCGTGTTCTTCAGACCAGCCTCAATTGTGGCCTCACGCAAACGGGTGGCACGCGCAAACACCAGCGGTTGGAGCGCAGTCAATCCACTTCGAATCGACTCGAAGTCCGTGCGAACCGCGCGCATGATCGACCGCGAAGCGATCCTCGTATCGCAGGG
>CAZJOZ010000072.1:0-1863 GCA_964547775.1 uncultured Leucobacter sp. | reverse complement strand
CAGGGCGTCGTGGTCATGCTGGTCGCCGCCATTCCGCTCGCCTCGCTCGGCGGCTGGATCTGGGCCGCCCAACTCACCGAGAGCCGCGCAGGAAGAGCGCTGCTCGCCCTTGCGTGGGCATTCAGCCCCGTGCTGCTCGGATCACTCGCGGCGGGCCGCCTGCCAACCCTGATCCTTGCGGTGGTGTTGCCGTGGCTGCTGCTTGCCGCTACCAGGTGCCGCGAATCGTGGAGCTGGTCGGGCATCACTTCACTGCTCGCCGCAATCGCACTGGCCTGTGCACCGGTGCTGATCCCCGCAGCCGTGGTGCTGTGGCTCATCGGGTTCGCAGGCAGAGGGCGTGGAATCGCCCGTCACGTTGCGACGGTCATCGCTCCGCTCGTGCTGTTCGCACCCAACCTGCTCGCGCTCTTCGCAGGGGCATCGCCGCTCAATCTGCTGCGCGATCCCGGGATCACTGACGCCTTCACCCCGGGGAGCACCTGGCACCTGTTGCTCGGATTCCCCGAGTTTGGGCTCGAAGGATGGGGCGCGATCTTCGCAGGCCTCGGGCTCGGCATCGCCCCCGCATCGCTGCTGGTCGGCGTGCTGCTGATCCCGATCGTGTTGCTCGCGGCAGTGGGGCTCATCACCGGCAAAGTGCACTTCACGCTGCTGCATGCAGTGCTTGGCGGCCTTGGCCTCCTGACGGCAGTCGTCAGCGCGCACCTGCAGCTCTCAACCGAGGGTGACGCGCTCGTCTCGGTGTGGACTGGCTCAGGGCTCACCCTCTACTGGATTGCGGTGCTTGGTCTCGCCACCGTCGGTACCACCGTGCTGCGTAAGGCCGCGGCGCCTGTCGTTGCCGTGGGACTCGTCGCCGCGCTCATCGTCGTGTCACCGCTGCTCGTCAAGCTGGCAACCGCACAGACGGAACTGGTGGCGGGTGACACCCAGATGCCCGCCATTGTGCAGGCAGCCGGCGCGCAAGACGAGACCCTGCGCACACTCGTGATCACCTCTCTCGACGCATCGACGGTGCGAGCAGAACTCGTCACCGGCGAGGGGCTCAGGCTCAACCACATTCGTACCGCCGAGCAGGTAAACGAAGTGACCGACCAGGATGAGTGGGTCGCGGACCTCGTGGGTATGCTCGCCGGCACCGGCGGCGCCGAAATCGAGACAGCGCTCGTTGACCACCATGTGGGCTTTGTGTTGCTCCGCAATGAGGGAGACCCCACGACGCGCTCTGAACTGCAGTCAGCGTTCGACGAGCACACGGCTCTGCAGACCGCAGGTCAGACAGAGCATGGCCTCCTGTGGCGTTCCACCGCGGTCGGTGAAGCAGAACCCGCGCCACAGCAGACATTCGGACAGCGGTTCATTGGCATCGGCAATGCGACGTTTGCGCATCTGCTCTGGTTGGCGCAAGCCGTCGTGCTTGGCGCCATGGTGTTGCTCGCGCTACCCACCGGTGAAGTGGTGGAGCGCCCCGCCGCTCGCCGGCGCCGCGGGGGTACTCCCTCGGCAGCGTCCGGTGCTGCCGCCTCGGCGCCCGATGCTGCGGCAGCCGCAGAAGACCCGGCAGGATCGCCAGAAGCAGGCGAAGCTGCAGCGGGCACTGTAACAGAGGGCACCGAGGCGATGGACGCAGGGGCAGAGGTTGCGGCGGACGCAACCCCAGCTGATGCGGCCGCTGCGGACCTCGCTGTAGTCGACACTGACACCCCAGGGGGAGAAGCTCGCACGCCAGAAAACGTCGCCACTGGCGCACCAGCCAGCGCACCAGCGCGTCCACCCGCACGCACCGCATCGGGAATACCGCCATGGCTGGAACCCGAGATCGCTGAGCCTTTCGTGGTGGAAGCAGACGTCATCGAGCGC
>CAZJOZ010000071.1:0-7027 GCA_964547775.1 uncultured Leucobacter sp. | reverse complement strand
CCCGGAGAGAGGGGCCAGCCGCGCATCCCTCGACACTTGACTGTTCCTCGAGACAAGCATCGACCCCCTCACCTCCGGGTGACGCGTGCTCCCCCGGTTAGCATAGAAATGACGTACGCACCCCTCGGTTGGGCAGAACCCAGGGGTGCGTACGTTGGTGATCAGGATGCAGCGTCAGTCGCACGAGCGACGCGCAGGCAGGAAGCTACACGGCGCGCAACACGATCGCACTGCCTTGCCCACCGCCGCCGCAGATGCCGACGGCGCCGAGGGTGCCACTGCCGGCCTCAGCCAACTGCCTTGCGAGCGTACCGACAATTCGTGCTCCTGATGCACCAATCGGGTGACCGAGCGCAATGGCGCCGCCCTTCGGATTCACGATCGCCGGATCGAGGCCAAGCTCCGCCGTGCTCTGCAAACCGACCGCCGCGAATGCCTCATTGATCTCCACCACGGCGAGATCAGCAGCGGTGGCACCACCAGGCACCTTTGCGAGCGCGGCGGTGATGGCGCGTGACGGCTGCGAGTGCAGGTGTGTATCGGGACCCGCCACGAACGCGGAAGCCTCGATACGGGCGAGTGGGGTGAGCCCGAGGCGCTCTGCTGCGGCTTCGCTGACAATGACGAGCGCCGCAGCACCGTCGGTAATTTGCGAAGCATTCCCCGCGGTAATCGTGCCGTCCCCCGCAAAGGCAGGTCGCAGTCCAGCGAGCCCCTCAGCGGTCGTATCCGCGCGAACCCCATCATCGGCAGAGACGGTGGTTTCGCCGCGACGTGACGTGATCGTGAAGGGCTCAATCTCCCCGGCCCAGAACTCTGCCGCAGCAGCCGCACGCTGATGCGATGCAGCCGCGAACTCGTCCTGCGCCTCGCGGCTCAATCCGAGCGGAGCGTTTCCCTCCTCGGTAAGTTTGCCCATCGCGACGCGATCGAAGGCGTCGGTCAGACCATCGTGATCCGCAGTGTCAATCAGTGGCGCCGTGCCGTACTTCACTCCGGCGCGCATCGAAATGACGTGGGGAGCGAGTGACATCGACTCCTGCCCGACCGCAACCACGACATCTGCCTCGCCGGCGTTGATCAGTCGTGCCGCTTGCGTGACGGCCTCGGTGCCCGAGAGGCACACCGCGTTGATGGTCTGCGCGGGCACCGTCATCGGGATCCCCGCGCCGACCGCAGTCTGACGCGCAGGGTTCTGCCCAGCGCCGCCCTGCAGCACCTGACCTGCCACCACCTGATCTACCTGGTCGGCCGCGACACCTGCGCGAGCGAGCGCGGCTTTCACCGCGTGAGCACCCAGCACGGTCGCCGGCTGCGCAGCAAGCTGGCCGGTGAACTTGGTGAATGGGGTGCGGGCATATCCAGCAATCAGAGCGGTCATGCGTCAGTCTCCTCTAGGTTGACGGTGAACTCGGCTCCGGTGACCGAGCGGATTTCTTCGACATCGTGCCCGGGCGCAATTCGCTTGAGCACGAGGTTGCCGTCTTCAATATCAAAAACGGCACGGTCGGTAATAATGCGGTTCACGACACCAGCGCCGGTCAGTGGCAGTGAGCACTTGGCGACAATCTTGGGAGAACCATCTTTCGCGACATGATCGGTAAGCACAATCACGCGGGGCGTGCCAGCAACGAGATCCATGGCGCCGCCCATCCCTTTCACCAGCTTGCCCGGAATCGTCCAGTTGGCGAGATCACCGTTCCCCGCGACCTCCATTGCGCCCAGGATCGCGGTCTGCACGTGGCCTCCCCGAATCATGCCGAATGAGGTAGCTGAGTCGAAAATTGAAGCGCCATCGGCCAGGGTGACCGTCTGCTTCCCAGCGTTGATGAGATCTGCGTCTTCTTCGCCCTCATACGGGAACGGCCCCATCCCGAGAATGCCGTTCTCGCTCTGCAACTTGACGGTGATGCCCTCAGGCAGATTGTTGGCAACCATGGTCGGAATCCCAATGCCAAGGTTCACATACTGGCCATCTTCCAGTTCGGCTGCAGCAATGGCGGCCATCTCGTCGCGAGTCCACATCACTACGCCACCTCTCGTGCCGGGGCCTCGGCTGCCTGCTGGGGCCGTGGCCGGGTCGTGACCTGTTCGATTTCCTTGCTCTGATCTTCGCACTCCACGATGCGCTGTACGAACACTCCAGGCGTGTCGATACGTTCTGGGTCGAGGTATTCGTCGCTCAAGGTCTCTACTTCCGCAAGCGTGACCTTGCCGCACATCGCGGCCAATGGGTTGAAATTCCGTGCGGTCAGGCGGTACCGAAGGTTCCCTTCACGGTCACCAATATGAGCTCGCACCAGGGCCAGATCTGCCACGATGCCCCGCTCGAGCACATAGCGTCGACCATCGAATTCCGCCTCGGGCTTTCCCTCTGCGATGGGGGTCCCCACACCGGTTGCCGTGTAGAAGGCGGGAATCCCCACTCCCCCCGCCCGCATGCGCTCAGCAAGTGTGCCCTGCGGCACAAACTCCACATCAAGCGCGCCGCTCAAGTACTGTTCGGCGAACAGCTTGTTTTCGCCCACATACGAAGCGAGCACCTTCGACACCTGCTGATTCTCGAGGAGCAGACCAAGCCCTTTGCCATCGACACCCATGTTGTTTGACACGATGGTGAGATTCTTCGCGCCGCTGTCACGCAGTGCCCGAATCAGATTCGTCGGGTTTCCGCTCAATCCGAATCCGCCGACGGCAATCGTCATGCCGTCTCGCACGATCTCAGCGACCGCTTCCGCAGCGCTTGAGAAAACTTTTGATGCCACTGTGCCTCCATCGTCCATGATGTGACCGGTTGTCTTCTGCTTCTTGTAGGCTACGTCTGCCATATGATTGCTCGCAAATAACACTCCTGTATCCGCGTAAAATGCTCGCATCATGACCGCAGAATGAAGTATCGTTCATATTGTGGACATGTCGAATTCGAGAACCACCTCTCCTGCCCACGGCACTGGTGCGGAAGTTGGAACCGTAGCTGGCGCGCAGGTCGTGGGCAGGGTTGCGTCGCTGCTGCGAGCGCTCAGCTCAGCGATGCCGCAGGGCGCAGGGACGAGCGAACTGGCACGAGCAGCAAGTCTGTCTCGCCCCACAGCACACCGCCTGCTGTCGTCCCTCACCGAGCAGGGGTTCGTTGACCGCGACCAGCGATCCGGTGCCTGGCTCCTCGGGCCCGAACTGTACTTGCTGGGCGCGGTCGCCGCAGAGCGCTACGACATCAGCGAGCTGGCGCGACCGCACGTCGCCGCGCTCGCGGAAGCGACCGGCGAGAGCGCATTCCTCTCGGCAAGGCGGGGCAATGAATCGGTCTGCCTGCTCCGCGAGGACGGGAGTTTTCCCATTCGCTCCTTCGTGCTCTATGAAGGGAAGCGGTTCCCACTCGGTGTCGCATCGGCAGGGTTAGTCATGCTGTCATTCTTGCCCAGCGAACAGCGGGAACGGTATCTGGCGCAGGCGACCCTGGAGTCCGAGTTCGGCGCCACCCATCGCTCCGACGCACTCCGCGCGCGCATCTCCGAAACCCGAGAACTCGGCTACGCGGTCAACCCTGGTCTCGTCGTGACGGGGAGCTGGGGCATGGGAGCAGCCGTGTTCGATCGCACGGGATCGCCCGCCTGGGCTCTCAGTCTCACCGGGATCGAGTCGCGCTTCACCTCAGCACGGCGGCCCGAGATGGGAAGGCTCCTGCTCGAACATGCTCACCGACTCACCCAAGCACTCGCAGGGGAACGCCACCAACCGGCGCCCATCCTGTGACCCGTACACTGGTGGAGTAATGAGCGGTCAACACCACCCCATGAGCCCACAGCGCAGGCGCCGCCTCACACGCACGCTGATCCTCGCCCCGATCATCCTTGTCTTGATCGCCACCGGCGCATACACCGCAGTCGCGGCCACCGCGCCACTGCCCGAACTCACGCCAACCCTCACCGTCGAACCCACCTCGGAATACGCCGCCTCAGAAGCGACCGCGCAATCTGCGGTCGACGAACAGACGCTCCCCACCGCAGTGGGGTGGTTGCACGAGGATGCAGTATGGACCAATAGCGAAGAGCCCCAGCGCATTGCCAGCCTCACCAAGCTCATCACCGTCTTGGTTGGGCTCGATCACACTCCGCTCGGCGTTGGCGAAGACGGCCCAAGCCTCACCCTCACTGCAGCTGATGAGGCGCTCTTGATCGACACGTGGGCCGAGAATGGCCTCGGCTATGCCGTGCCTGTCGGGGAATCACTCACGATGCGCCAGATCTTGCAACTCATCCTGATTCCCTCCGCGAACAACTACGCAGATAGCTACGCACGATGGATCTTCGGAAGCGAAGAGAGCTTTCTTTCGGAAGCTCGCGCATGGCTGACCGAGCACGGGTTGACCAGTGTGCACATTGTCGATCCCAGCGGCCTGAGTGACGACAATGTGGCCACCCCTGCCGATCTGGTGCGACTCAGCCGAATGGCGCTCGAGCAGCCGGTGGTCGCCGAGATTGTGGCTCAAACCAGTGCGGAGATCCCCGGCCTCGGCCTCGTGGAAAACACCAACCGGCTCCTCGGCGAGCCAGGGGTGATCGGGATCAAGACGGGCACTACCTTTCCCGACGGGTACAGTCTCTCTGCGGCGCAGGAATTCACCATCGGGGATCGCACCCTCGTCGCCATTGCGGTCACGAACGACCGACCAAACGGCGAGGAACGCACGGCAGACACGAGGGAAGCACTTGCCGCGCTCGGAAACGCCCATGAGGCGGTCACCATCGGCGAGCCCAACGAGGTGGTTGGGTCGGTGACCACCTGGCTTGGCGAACGCGTGCCAATCGTACTGAACGACGCGGTCGAGCTGACGCTGGTGCCAGGGGAGCACGCACTCCGGTCGCTCGACGTAGAGCAGCGCATTGACGCGGAGGGGATCGTTGACGAGACGTCTTCTGGCACCATTGCGGCGGGACTGGTTGTGGGAAGCGCCACCTTCGACGGGCCCGACGGCACGGTATCGCAACCCATGCTCACCGCCTCGACCTTCGAGGTGCCTGACCTGTGGTGGCGCCTCACGCATCCAGCGGAACTGTTCGGTTGGTAGTGGTCCGGCACACCGACCAGCTCGCCACCAGCTCGCCTTCGTCTCCGCCACTGTCTCCGCCATCGATCAACGCCAGCGTTTCGCACGTCGCCCTGCTGATCCACTGATCAACGCTTCGCACGCCGCCCTGGTGATCCACGGATGAGCCACGGTGCGCTAGCGAACGCGCAGCGCAACCACGTGCCGGAGTGCGCGCAGAGAAAGGTCAATCGACGCAACGTCGATGCGCTCATTGTGCGCGTGAATGCGCTCCCGATAGCGCTCGTAGGTCCAGTCCTGCGACAGCAACCCGAAGCCGTAAGCGGGAATTCCCATCTCGCGAAACTGTCGAGCGTCTGAGCCACCTGCTGCCATGACCGGTACGACCGGTGAACCATCGGTGGCGGTGATCGCATCGCACACAGCGGTAAACAGCGGAGCATCTGCCGGGGATGAGGTCGCTGCCCAACCGTGCAGGTGATGCACATCTACGTCACTCGCGAGGTCGCCGAGCATCTCTTGCAGCAGCGCGTCGACCTCGGCGTCGGTGGTGCCCGGCAAGGTACGAATATCGAGGTCAATGGTCGCTTCTGATGGGATGACGTTGTGCGCCTGCCCCGACCGCAGCACTGTCGGGGCAATCGTCACCCTCGACACCGCGTGCGCATACCCTGCAATGGTGCCGAGTTCCGGCAATAAGGCGTCGATGCGCACCGGGTCCAGTAGGCGCTCAGCGAGATCCTGGTCATTGATACGCGCTGCAATGAAAGGCTCCCAGAGCTCACCCAGTTGGATGGCCGGTTCGACCTGGGCGAGGCGTTGGAGCACGTGCCCCACCGTGGCAATCGGGCTTTCTGACCCGTAGGGAATCGAGGCGTGACCCGGGGTGCCGTGCACGACGAGACGTCGACCCGCGGATCCTTTCTCGGCGACGTCGATGGCGACGTGAGCCCCGAAACGCATGCCGCCGGTTTCGCTCAGCACCTCGGTTACTCGCACCGCCTCAGGGTGTTCGCGCAGCAGCCAGGTCAAACCGTAGTCGCCACCGGCCTCTTCATCGGCGACCGCGAGGAGCACGAGGTCACCTCGGGGTGGCTCGGGTGCGCGAGCAACCTCACGAATCACCGCAGCAAACACCGCAGTGAGGTAGAGCATGTCGACGGTGCCACGACCCCACACTTCGCCATCGATGAGATCTGCACCGAAGGGGTCATGGTCCCAGTGATCGGGACTTACCGGCACCACATCGAGATGCCCGAGCAGGCCGAGAGCTGGGGCGTGAGGGTCGGTGCCGCGGACCCGCGCCACGAGTGAGGCGCGTCCGGGCGCTGATTCGAAGACCTGGGTCTCAAGCGAGCCTCGATCAATCACGTCCGCAAGGAACCGCTGGAGAACTCGCACACCGCGTACCTCCTGGCCAGAGGTGGGACTGCCATCGTTCACGCAGGCTGCGCGCACCAGCTCTCGGAGCAGTTCGACCGTGTCGTGGACGGTGCCCTCCTGATCGTGCGCTTCGACACGATCAGGCCCGGCGGTCCCGATGCCGGTGTTGGCGGCAGCGCGCGCTTCACCTGTGTCGGCGACACGGTGCGCTTCGCCGGAGTCGTCGTTGGTGCGCACCTCAGCCCCCTCAGTTCACTGTGCTGTTGCTTGCCTATCCTCACACAGTTCACAGCCTACGCCCACACAGTGGCCACCTCCCCGTGCAATCGGCCACTTCCCCCGCTTAGTCGGCCACTTCCCTACGCAATCAGTCACTTCCCCGCTTAGTCGGCCACTTCCCCCGCACAATCGGCCACTAGACGCTCACTTCGCGACCAAACTCAGCACTTTCTCGCCGAGCGCGCCTGAAAGCTGGTTGAACGGGCTGACCTGCGGCGTGCGCAACCACAATCCCGGCTTGCGCGACGAGACAACCAGCGGCCACACGGCCTTCACGCTAAGCAGCCAGCGGCCACGCGGCCCGGACGTCAACGCGCC
>CAZJOZ010000070.1:1604-7469 GCA_964547775.1 uncultured Leucobacter sp. | reverse complement strand
CATGAGATCGCACACTATCAGCGATTGACGCTTGACTATGGCCTCAGATCATTCGAGCTTGGCCGTACGTTTTTCGAAGGAATACTGGCTGCTGAACAGCACGCACGCGATGCTCGCGCTAGTGCTGAATGATGACTTTTACCACGATGATGACCAGCCCGAACGATGCGGTACAGACCGCGCCGACCAAACGCATATGCAGTGGGGCGTTCTTGCGTCGGTACGCGGCGTAGCCGAGCAGCCCGAGCACGGCGGTGCCGACCCACAATGCCGCCCATGCTGCGCTGCGATCCTCGATCACTCCAAACGCCCCCAGCAGGAGTGGCACGGCGGGAATCAGCCCCGACACGAGTAACCCCCGCGAGCGCCGCACCGAACGTCGTATCGCTTCACGCAAGCCGACAACCTCGCCGTCAACCGTGCCGTGCAGGGCCACCGTGCTCGAGTAGAGGTGTGCAATCCAGAACACGACGAGGGTGACCGCCACGAAGATGAGCGTTTGCACGGACCCCATCCCGGCAGTGCCCGCGGCAGCGACGAGCCCAGACACCACAATGATGCCGTATACCCCTGCTTCGGTGGCGATCGACGTTGGCAGGAGCGGGGTCGAGCGATTCATGCGACTACGTTACCAAGATGCAAAAAGTGCTTCGGACCTCTAACGTCGAGGGGTGATCATTCCTTTTCTCATCGGCATCGGGAGCGGGCTCTCGCTGATCGTCGCCATCGGCGCACAGAATGCTTTTGTGTTGCGACAGGGGATTAGACGAGAGCACGTGTTGCCGATTGTGTTGATCTGCGGCCTTACCGACGCGGTGTTGGAGCTGCTCGGTGTGGCAGGCATCGGCTTTGTGGTTGCACGTGCACCCGTCGTGCTGGAAGTGGTTCGCTGGGGAGGCGTGGCATTCTTGCTGTGGTATGCCTGGTCATCGTTCCGGCGAGCGATGCGGCCGGGAGTGCTCGTGGCGGGCGAGGGCGAATCGATGCCGCTCGGTCGCACTGTGCTGGCGTGCCTGGCCATTACGCTGTTGAACCCTCACGTCTACCTCGACACGATGGTGTTGATGGGGAGCCTCGGTAATGCGCAGGGCGACCCTGACCGTTGGTGGTTCGTGCTTGGCGGCGCTGTCGCAAGCATCGGCTGGTTCTTTGTGCTCGGCTACGGCGCGAGGCTGCTGACCCGATTCTTTGCGAGCCCACGGTCGTGGCGAATTCTTGACACTGCGGTGGGGATCACCATGCTGGTGATCGCCGCTCGTCTTGCTTTTGGCGATGCCCTGAGCTGATTCTGCCTGCGAGGAGCTGCGAACGGGCTCGAAGGAGGCACCTGTGTTCTTCGTACCGGTATTCTCAGTACACTCAGGCGTTTCAGATCGGCGTCTGTGAGCACACGGAGGGCGCCGTATGACCATGCTGACCATTGGCACCGACATCACCGGTTCGACACCGGCCACACTCGACGCGAGCCGATTTAACCGACACACCTTCTGGTGTGGTCAGAGTGGGAGCGGCAAAACGTATGCGCTCGGTGTCGTGCTTGAGCAACTGCTGCTGCACACGGAGTTGCCGATCCTGATTCTTGATCCAAACGCAGACTTTGTGCGTTTGCGTGAGGCGCGGCCTGAGGTGACGCCCCAGCAGCGGGAACGTCTCGAGGCGACCGACATCCGGGTGTTCCGGTCGGGGCAGACTGACGGGGATCGCTTGCGCGTTCGCTACACCGAACTCTCACCCGAGGCGAAAGCTGCGGTGCTGCACCTCGACCCCATTGCAGACGCAGAAGAGTACAACATTCTGCTGCGCAGCGAGGATCAGGGAGCGCCACTCGACCCCGAACGGCTCCTCGACATGCTGCGTTCCTCTGACGACCCTGCGCGGCGACGACTCGCGTATCGCATGGAGAACCTTCGAGTACTGAACTGGGAGTTGTGGTCGCGCGGCACCACCTCCGTGAACGATGTGATCGCCGAGCGGCCACGGGCGACGGTGCTCGACGTGGGTGGTTTCGATCATCCGGCTGAGTCAAAGGTCGCGGCGCTTGCGGTGCTCGAGCGACTGTGGCAGCGCCGTGAGGAACGCCGGCCGATCCTCATCGTCATTGACGAGGCACATAACCTCTGCTCTCCCGATCCGCACACCGATGTGGAGCGGCGACTCACCGAACAACTCGTGCAGATTGCCGCAGAAGGACGCAAGTTTGGCTTGTGGTTGTTGCTCTCTACGCAGCGACCGACGAAGATCCACCCAAATGTGCTGTCGCAGTGCGACAACCTCGGACTGATGCGGGTGAACGCTCCGCGCGACCTGGCCGAGCTCGCGGAAGTTTTTGGTTTCGCGCCCGAGGCAGCGATTCGTCAGTCACCGGAGTTCCGCCAGGGCCAGGCTCTCTTCGCGGGAGGGTTTGTGGCGTCACCGAACGTGGTGCAGATGGGTGACCGGCTCACCGAAGAGGGCGGAGCTGACGTGAAAGTGCCTATTCGTCAGTAATTCTTGCGCCCTGGTCGGCGAGATATCCACACGGAAGCTGCGGCGAGGAGCGCGAGTGCCAGGGCAATACCGACGACGGTGATCGCGACCCCCGCGTACCCACCCGCGGCGCGATGCGGGTCGAGGAATCCGTACGGGTACCACCACGGGTTACCCGTCAACGGGTCTGTGATGAACTCTGCGCGCGCCATGGTGTAGATGGCCCACGCAATGGGGTAGATCAACGCGAGGGACGCGTCACTCCACCGGTAGGGGGCACGCGCCACGTGGAAGATGAGGTCGAGTGCGAACACAATCGGAGCTACCACGTGTTTTATTTCGCTGGCCCAGGTCAGGGTGTCAGGGTCGGGTACCCCGTCATTGCGGAGCAGCACATTGAACACGATCCCAGTGATGACGACTGCGGAACCGATGCAGAGGAACAACAGCGACAGCCATCGCGGCTCGACCCCTCCGGTGCGGCCCCGGGTGATGAGCCAGACGCCGCCGATCGCGAGCACCACCGCACCGGCTGTGGTGGAGAGCACCGTGAAGTAACTCAGGTGGTTGACGAGCGCGGTGGGCAGGTGTTGCCCAGCGTTCACTGCATAACTCGTGGTCGCCACAATCTGCATGATGATCGCGGCGAACAGCGCCGCGGCAGTGGCGAGACGAACGACCGCCCACAACGTTCTCACACGCATCGATGCCATGTGTTCGAACCTAGCAGCGACGGTGAGGAAGGGCAGCGAGGAGGCTACTTCTCGCCAGTCGGCTGCGCCGGTGTCGGCGTGACCTCCACGCGTTCGGCACCGTGAGGCAGTGCAGACCCAGCCGGCATTCGAACCAGGACATATTCCTGTTCCTGCGGAGCCGCGCCATGACTCTCTGTGAGTGCCGCTTCAATTGCTCCAGCCGAGAACTCAGGTTGCGACTTTGCATGGGGCGCGTGACTCATCCGATCGATCCAAGCGAGAGCCAGCGCCGACACGATAAATGCGAGGTGAATGAGCACCTCCCACAGCACACCGTCGTAGGAGTAGAGCACGTCTCCGTCGCTGTCGCGCACGAGTCCATCATTCATGCGCCCCACTTCAATGAAGGTCTTCAACAGGTGAATCGAAGAAATCGAAATGATCGAGACCGCGAGCTTCACCTTCAGCAGGTTCGTGTTGACATGGGACAGCCACTCGGGCTCGTCGTGATGACCCTCCACGCGGATCTTTGAGACAAAGGTTTCGTAGCCGCCAATAATCACCATGATGAGCAGGTTCGCGATCATCACGATGTCGATCAGCGCGAGCACGCTCAGCATGACGTCGGTTTCGCTGAACTGGCCCCGCACGATCGAGTTCTCGATCAGGTGCCACATCTCGACAAAGAACAGCACCACATACACTGCTTGCGCAATGATCAGTCCCAGGTAGAGCGGAGCCTGCAGCCAGCGGCTCGCGAAGATAAACGCGGCCAGCGTGCGCGAAGCCGGGCCCGGGCCCGGTGCACCCTGTGACGAGGGCGCGTGAGAGATGGGTGCGTGGGATGAGTGTGCGCTCACGGGATCCTTTCGACCAGGTACGAGAAATCGTAGCGAGCACTGACTTCGAAAACGCTGTGTTGCGAGCGCTCATGGCTCTGCACGTTCTTCTGAGTTCGCACATCGCACATCGCGCATCCGCATCCGCGGTCGCGCGCCGCGCATCCGTGTTCTTGACCTTGCGTCCGTGTTCTCTCACGCGTTCTCGCGTATCATCACCTGGCTTCCTTCTCGTTTGCGTTCACAATAACGAACACACCTCGCCAGCATGTTCAAATAATGAACTGATATGGTAGTGAGGTTGTTCGCGCAGGGTTGGTTGAAGCGCAGGGTTGGTTGAGGCCTTGTCTCCCCCCGTGCTGCGAGTTCGACCCGGTGTTGCGAGTTCGAACGCTCCCGCAGACCTTCGCGAACGGCTGCTACGAATGCTGAGGAATAAGTGAGGTATGTGAGTTGAAGAAGAAGGTAGCAATTATCGGCGCTGGCCCAAGCGGTATGGCACAGCTGCGTGCGTTCGAATCGGCACAGCGCAACGGCGCCGAGATCCCAGAGATTGTGTGCTTTGAGAAGCAGGCCGATTGGGGTGGCCAGTGGAACTACACCTGGCGCACCGGCCTTGACGAGCACGGCGAACCGGTGCACTCGAGTATGTACCGCAACCTGTGGTCAAACGGTCCCAAAGAAGCCCTCGAGTTCGCAGACTACTCTTTTGACGAGCACTTTGGCCGTCCGATCTCGTCGTACCCGCCCCGTACGGTGCTGTGGGACTACATTGCCGGTCGACTTCGCGACACCGACGTGCGCAAGTATGTGCGCTTTGAAACGGTAGTGCGTGTCGTCACGTTCGACGACGAAACGCAACAGTTCACAGTGATGAGCGAGCACCTCCCGACGGGTGAAACCACCACTGAGGTGTTCGATCACGTGGTGGTGGCGAGCGGCCACTTCTCGTACCCCAACATGCCGGAGGCTCCCGGCATCGAGACCTTCCCCGGGTTTGTGACGCACGCGCACGACTTCCGCGGCGCGGAGGCACTCGAGGGACAGCACGTGCTCGTGGTTGGTTCGAGTTATTCGGCGGAAGACATCGGCAGTCAGGCCTACAAGATGGGCGCCAAGTCGGTGACGGCGAGCTACCGGTCAACGCCGATGGGGTACGACTGGCCGAAGGGCTTCGAAGAGCGACCCGCCATTCAGCAGATTGACGGCAGCACGGTGCACTTTGCTGACGGTACCTCGAAGGATGTTGACGCAATCATTTTCTGTACCGGCTACCAGCACAAGTACCCGTTCCTTCCCGACGAGTTGGCATTGTCTGGCCCGAACACGGTGTATCCCGCAGGGCTTTACCGCGGCATCGTGTGGCAGGATAACCCTGCCCTGTTCTACGTCGGCGCACAGGATCAGTGGTTCACTTTCAACATGTTTGATGCGCAGGCTTGGGTGGTGCGCGATCTCATTCTCGGCACCACGGAGATGCCGTCAGCTGAGGAACGCCAGAAGTCCATTGAGGAGTGGACCGAGCGTTTTGAAGCGATCGACGATGTGAACAGCGAGATTCGATTCCAGGGTGAGTACGTTCGTGATCTGCTCCAGCAGACGGACTACCCCGAGTTCGATATTGATGAAGTGGTCAACATCTTCATCAGTTGGACGAAGGATAAGAAGGAAGACATCATGGGCTACCGTGATCGCTGCTACCGTTCCGTGATGACCGGCACCATCGCAGCGAAGCACCACACCCCGTGGATGGATGAACTCGACGACTCGATTGAGCGCTACCTCGCCGGGCATGTGAATGTGCAGACGGGCGAGATCATTCTGCCGGAGCGAGAGAAAACCGCTGCCGCGTAAGGGACCGTTGT